>QHUQ01000035.1 GCA_003221985.1 Gemmatimonadota bacterium
CACCTCGTGCCAGGTAGAATCGTCGCCCCTCCCCCCCTGTCGGTTGCCGCCCGCGTTCAACGCTCGCTGGTATTGGACGATCTCGTACCAATAGCCCGGAACCCGCGCAGTCCACGTGACGGCCGCCAAGGCCTCTCGCGCTTCGTCCCATAGCGCGGCGACCGACGCACCGGAGTCGATATCGCACTGGCGTTCGCCGGCGACGACGACCTCCACCAATGCGATCGGGATCGGGTCGATGGCGGCGTTGTACGCCGTCGCTTCACCGGCGCGGAGCGTAAGCGCCGGCGACAGGTAGGGGCGGAACCCGATGCGTTTGGAGCGGAGCCGGTATGTCCCGGGGGCGGGGGCGGTCAGCAGGAACTCGCCGGCGCGGTTGGTGATGGCGCGCGCCTGCTCCACGCCATGGTCATCCACCAGCGTGAGAAACGCGCCCGGTAAGGGTGCCCGGCTGACACTGTCCGTCAGCTGCCCGCGCACGCTCTGGGCGGCTGCGGGCAGTGCCGTGATCAGGAGCAGCGCGGCTAGCCTTGCTCCCACCAGCGGAATCGTTGCGGCTCGAGCTTGGCGAGCCGGTACAGGTTGCGGGCGAATCGCCCGACAAACAGTGCCACCATGCCGGCCAACAGCACGCCGAGCGTCCAGTTCGCCAGCACGTCGATCGGCACGGGCAACGGGGAACGCCATCCGGTGGTGACGTACGCCGCGGTATTCAGGAGAATGAGGATCAGGCGCACTTCCGTCGGGCCGATGCGCCCGTAGGAAATCTTGAACACGCCGAACACGGTGGATTCGAGGTAGACGTTGATCGACATCGCGAGATAGACGACGACGATCCCGAGGGCGAGGCCCAGGTTCACGTAGGAGACAGGCCGATGCCGAGGCCGATGACGACGGTGGAGAACGCGTCCACGATGTGGTCGAGGTAGTAGCCGTACTTGGGGCGCTGCGTGCCGCGCACGCGCGCCAGCGTGCCGTCCAGGCTGTCGCCGAGCCAGTTGACCACGAGCATCACGCTCGCGCCCCAGAGCCAGGCCGGACTGTAGTTCGTGAGCGCGTAGGCGGTACCCGTGCCGACGGCGCCGATCACACCGATCGCCGTGAGGTGGTTGGAGCGGATCGTGCGGGGCACGCGCCGCGCGAGGTACTGCAGCACGGGCTGTTCGACGCCCGCCAGCAGGAACGTCATTTCCCGCTTGGCGGTCACTGGTGCTCGGTCCAGGATTCGGTCTTCACGTCGGCGAGTACGGATTCCAGGGGATTGAGTTGCAGCGATTTCGGCATCGCGGGCAGACGGATCGTGGCGTCGGTCGTGGGGCCTGTGACGAGGATTCGCACGATCCCGTCGCCCTCCGGGAGCGTGATCAGGACCGGCACGTACATCTTGAAGGTCTCAGGGACGTCGCTTTGGCGGACACGCAGGCGCGCCACGAAGCCCGCGCTATCGGGCACGACATTGTAGGAGAAGGTGTACGTCGGCACCGCGGTACCGTAGACCCACTCGTCGAAGAACCAATCCATCGGTTGCCCGACGGCTTTCTCGACCATGCGCTGGAAATCGACGGTCGAGGCGCGTTTGCCGCGGTAGGTCTCGTAGAAGGTGCTCATCATGGTCTGGAAGCGATCTTCGTTCATGGTACGCACGTTGAGCAGCAGGTTGCGCAGCATGTGGACCACCCAGGCGCCCTTCTTATACGTGATCAACTGGTAGTCGCCACGCCAGCTCTCGGCCGCCCGGTAGCCGATACCGATCGGCGCGGCTTTGGCACGATCGCGGCGAATCTCTTCGCGCGCGCGCCGCAGCGCCTTCAAGTACTTTCGTGCGCCCGGAAGATCTCGTCCTCCCCGTCCGTCCGGATGCCCAGGAATGTGAGCCACGAGAGGTGAATCATTCCCGGGAATGCCTGGCCGTGGTAATACGGTGTCTCGGTCGCGAAATAGTGCTGGAAGAGCGGTGCGCCATACATCTTGGTGAAGAAGGAAAGGCTGCCGGCGACGTCGGCGCCGACGGACTCTTCCGGGTTGCGCGCCGAGACGATCACTCGGCGGATGCTTTGATGCGCGTCGGTGTTGACTTGCACCGTCACCGGCGGAATGCGGGGATCACGAATCTCGAGCTCGTCGAACTTGCCGATGTTGAATGACACCTGCCTCGTAGGAGCTTCACTGGCCCAGCGCGTGGTCTTGACGTTGCCGGTCGTGCTCGAGTCCACCAGCCGACCGATCGTCGCAAACTGGAAATTCTTCGGCGTGCGAAACGTCATCGTGACTGGTGTGCTTTGTACGAAGCTGTAGCGCGGAAACCAGGTGCTCGTGGCTTTGATGTACGCCCATCCGTCGAGCATGATCCCCAGCTCGCGCTTCATGTCCGTCGTAATCCCGAGGTCCTCCAGCGCCGATCCGAACCCGATGAGCCCGCCGTGGTAGACGAAGCGCAGGTTGACGGTATCTCCTGGCGCGACCGGCTTGGGGAAACGGACCCACAGCTCCGGTTGCCGCTCGCGCCGATAGAAGGTGAGCGGAATACCGGCGTCCGTGGTAACGGAGTCGACCTCGAGCTCGCTGTAAAGCTCGAAGCTTGCCCACTGTTGCCGGTCCTGCCGCCCGATCAGCCGTTCCGTGACGCGCGCCGAGAATTTGTAATTGCCATCGATGCTCGCGTCGACGTCGTGTCCATCCACGATGAGTGATTCGGGCTGCTTCGCGGCGACGGAGACATTGTTCACGAGGTCCTCGGCGCGTTGAAACTGACAGACGGTTTCCGTTCTTTGCCCCTGCATCTTGCCGCGGCGGTAGAGCGCCACTTCCTCTGCGCGCGTCGGATCGAATTCGAACATGACGCTCTCGCCACGAGAGCGCTTGACGTAGGCCGCGAAGTATCCGGTGGTGGTGTTGTTGAGCAGCGCCGCCATCAGGCTTTCAGTGGCGCTGTGACTGCTGCCGTCCACGATATAGTCGAGCGCGTCGCCGACCGGCGCGAACGCCGGTCGCGAGTCGGCGGGGCTGGGTGGTGCCCGGCCAAACTTCAACGACCGCGCCAGCTCGGGCTGTGTCGAATCGGCGAAGAAGAAGACGGCGGCGGTGATCGGCCCGCTGATCGTGGAGTCGCCCATGACGCGCTGCAGATTGAACTGCTCGACCGTCAGCGGCGGGACAAAGAGCATCGATCCGCGGCCGGTGAAGACGACACCCACGATGCGGCCGGCCACCGGGGTCAGCAGATAGGCCGAACCCGAATCGAGCCGCAGCTCCATCACGTCGCGGCGCAGCACCAGCCCGCTGACCGGTGCGACCGCGTCGCGCTGCGGCGCGAGGCTCTTGATCTGCTGGTAGACGGTGTCGTACGCGGTCTGCGTCGAGGTGACAGCGAGGACAAAGCCGAGGACGCCATGCATGTGGGCCTCCCGACCGGAGGGTTAAGTCAGCGGAGGGCACAGGATTCGAACCTGTAAGGGCTTGCGCCCGCCGGTTTTCAAGACCGGTGCCTTAGCCATTCGGCCAGCCCTCCCAACGTTTCAATAACCTACTCTCGCGGGCAACGAGTCCATAGCGAGACCTTGCGGGTCTTTGTACTTCGGTATACGTTCGGGGCCCACTCCGAACAATAACGGGACCGGCCGATGTCGATTTCCCGTGTTTTTTTTCGACGTACTAGCAGAACACCTTGGAACCGGCGCGTGGAACGTCCCGTTACGTTCAGGTCGCCGCGTCGATTCACTTTACCGGGAAGAAAATTGACCGCATGAAACTCTCCGATACCGCCATTCGACGCCCCGTCCTCGCCAGCATGCTCTCGGCCGCGCTGGTGCTGTTCGGGGTCATCGGGTACACGCGCCTGTCGGTGCGCGAGCTACCTGACATCGATCCTCCGATCATTTCGGTGCAGACGACACTGCCCGGTGCGAACGCACAGGTGGTCGAAACCGCAGTCACCGACGTGCTCGAGGAAGAGCTTTCGACCATCCAGGGCATCCGCACTCTCAGCAGCTCTTCGGCGGAGCAGAACAGCTTCATCACGCTCGAGTTTACGCTCGACCGGCCGGTGGACGTGGCGGCGCAGGACGTGCGCGACAAGGTGTCGCGCGTCCGCGGGCGCCTGCCGGTCGACGTGCTCGAGCCGGTGATCGCCAAGCAGTCGGCCGACGCACAGCCGTTCTTCTGGCTCGCGCTGTCGAGCGACAACTACGACCTGATGCAGCTGTCCGACGTCGCGGACCGGCTGGTGAAGGCGCGGCTGCAGAGTCTGCCGGGCGTCGGCAGCGCGGCCATCTTCGGCGAGCGGCGCTACTCGATGCGCGTGTGGATCAAGCCGGAGGCGTTGTCGGCGCGCGGGCTCACGGTGCAGGACATCGAAAACGCCATCGCCTCGCGCAACGTCGAGATTCCGGCCGGCCGGATCGAGTCGACCCGGCGCGAGTTCTCGGTGCGCTCGCTCGGCGAGCTCAAGACGCCGCAGGAATTCGGGGAGATGGTGGTGGCGCAGCAGGGGACGCAGCTCGTCAAGCTCAAGGACGTGGCCCGCGTCGAGCTCGGGCCGGAGGACGACCGCTCGATCTTCCGCTGGAAAGGCACCCCCTCGGTCGCGATCGGCGTGGTGCGGCAATCGAAGGCGAATCTCATCGACGTGGCCAAGCGCATTCGTGAAGAGCTGCCGGCCATTCAGCAGACGCTGCCGGTCGGCGTCAAGCTCGAGAAGGCGTTCGACGGCTCGGTGTTCGTCACGCACTCGATCGACGATGCGCGCCTCACCCTGCTCATCGCGGCGATTCTGGTCGTGTTGATCATCTTCGTCTTCTTGCGGAACGTGCGGGCGACGATCATCCCGGGACTCGCCATTCCGGCGTCGATCATCGCGACGTTCGCGATCATGTATTTCCTCGGTTTCTCGATCAACAACTTCACGCTGCTCGCGCTGACGATCGCGATCGGCATCGTGGTCGACGACGCGATCATCGTGCTCGAAAACGCCTTCCGGCACCAGGAGGAGCTGCACGAAGCGGCGGAGGAAGCGGCGGTGCGTGGGACCGACGAAATCGGATTCGCGGTCATCGCGACCACGATCGCGCTGGTGGCGGTGTTTAGCCCGCTCGCGTTCCTGACGGGCACGGCGGGCCGGCTGTTGAGCGAGTTCGGCATCGCCGTCGCGGGTGCGGTCGTGATCTCGGGCTTCGTCGCACTTACGCTCACGCCGATGCTGTGCGCCAAGATCCTGCGCATGCAGCATCAGCACGGCAAGGTCTTCCAGATCTTCGAGCGTGGGTTCAACGCGCTGGCGGAGCGGTATGCGCAGCTGCTACGCCGCGCCGTCGATCACCGCGGTGCCGTCCTGCTCGGCACGCTCGGCATCGTCGCGGTTTCGGTCTTTGCGTTTCTGATTTTCCCGCCGACGCGGCTGCAGAACGAGCTCATTCCGGAAGACGATCGCGGGTTCTTCCTGGTGGTCGTCCGCGGTCCGGAAGGGGCGTCGCTGCCGTACACCGACAGCTACGTGCGGCACGTCGAGCAAATCATCGGCGGCACACCTGGCGTCAATGGGTACTTCACGATCGTGGGCGGGTTCGCCGGTGGCGTGAATAGCGCGTTCGTCGGCGTGATCATGAAAGACTGGGGCGAGCGCAAAGCCACCGTCCAGCAGACGGTCGGCGGCTTGTTTCCGCAGCTCTTCGGCATTTCGGGCGTGATGGCCTTCCCCTACGCTCCCGGCGCGATCGGCTTCTCGCAACCCATTCAGTACGTCGTGCAGAATCCCGATTTTACGAAACTCACTGACATCATGGGGCCGTTCGTCGGTCGCGTCTCACAAGTCAAGGGTCTCGCGAACGTCCAGACCGACCTCTTTGTGAACAAGCCGGAGCTGCGGGTCACGTTCGACCGGGACCGGGCTGAGGATTTGGGCGTGCCCGTTCGCGACGTGGCGAGCGCCCTGCAGACGTTCCTCGGCGGCCGCCGCGTCAGCACCTTCACGCGCAACGACAAGCTGTACTACGTGATGGTGCAGCTCGATCCCAAGGATCGCGCGACGCCGAGCGACATGCGGGGCATCTACCTGCGAGGCAAGAGCGGGCAGCTGGTGCAGCTCGACGCGCTGGCGAACGTACAAGAAGGGGTCGGGGCGCGTCAGATCAACCACTTCAACCGCATCCCCTCGTTCACGTTGTCGGCGTCGCTGATGCCGGGGCTCGCGCAGGGCGAGGCGCTCGATTCGATCGATGCGGTCGCGAAGCAACTGCTGCCGCCCGGGACCACGACGGCGCTCGCCGGAGAGTCGCGCGAGTACAAGGAGAGCGGGAGCACCATCTACTTCGCGTTTGTGATCGCGCTGATCGTGGTGTTCATGGTGCTCGCCTCGCAATTCGAATCGCTGCTGCATCCCTGGACGGTGCTCCTGGCCGTCCCGCTCGCCGTCACGGGCGCGCTGGCGACTCTGAAGTTTGCCGCGATCATCCATCGGTCGGGCGCGACAATGAACTTGTACAGCCAAATCGGGATGATTCTCCTGATCGGCCTGGTCAGTAAGAACTCCATTCTACTCGTCGAGTACACGAACCAGCTGAAGGCGAAAGGGATGGATACGATCTCGGCCGTGCTCGAGGCGGGGCGGATCCGGTTCCGCCCGATTCTCATGACGTCGGTCGCGACGATCATGGGCGCGGTGCCGGTGGCCTGGGGCGTCGGCGCCGGGTCGGCGTCCCGCAAGCCGCTGGGCTACGCGATCGTGGGCGGCGTGTTCTTCTCGACCGCGCTCACGCTGTTCGTGGTGCCGGTCGCCTACGTCATGCTCGACAACGCGCTGCAACGCGCGCGCGCGCGGCGCGGCCGCCTGGTCCCCGTGGCAGGGGAGGGCGACTGATGCTCGCCCTGTTGCTTGCGCTGCAGGGAGTCGTGCCGGCGCCAGACTCGTTGCCGCAGATCACACTGGTCGAAGCGCTGCAGCGCGCGGCGCAGCTCGATCCAACGTATGTGTCCGCGCTGGGCCAGGTCGACAACGCCGTGTGGGCGCGTCGCAGTGCGTTTGCCGTGTTCGTGCTGCCCGCCGTCAACCTGAGCCTGCAAGCGCAGCGCGCCAATGGACTCAGCTTTGTCTTCGCCGGTGACACCATCTTCTTGACGAAGACGGCGTGGACGGGGCAACTGAGCGCCCGGTACGATCTGTTTACCGGCGGCCAAAAGCTGGCGGAGCTGTCCCGCTCTGGTGCCGCGCTCGAAGGGGCGCATGCGAATGAGCTGCGGCAACGGTTCGCCACGGCGCTCCTCACCGAGTCGGATTTTTACGGGGTGCTCGCGAACACCGAGCTCGATCGCGTAGCCCGCGATCGGCTGCGCCGCGCGCGCGAGCAGCTCGGCGTTGCCCGGGCCCGGGTGGTCTCGGGCGCCGCGGTGACGACCGATTCGCTCAATCTCCGGCTCGAGCTCAACCGCGCACAGGTCGCGCAGCTTCAGCAGCAATCGGCACTGCGAGTGTCGCGTCTCGAGCTCGGTCGCCGGGTCGGAGCGGCAGGACCCGTCGATGCGGCGCCGCTCGACACGGCTGCCGCGCCCGAGTTGCCGGTCACGCTGGCCGACGCGATTTCCGAGGCCGCGCGTCAGGGCCCCGAGTATCGGGTGGCGGCCGCCAACGAGCACGCGGCCAGCGCCTCGTATCGGGCGGAGTTAGGCAACTATCTGCCGCACGCGTCGCTGACGTTCAACGCGTTTTCGTTCGACACGGCATTCTTCCCGAAGCTGTTCAAGCCGACGAATTTCACCCTCGCGGTGTCATTCCCATTGTGGAACAACGGCCAACGGGAGATTGCGCTCTCGCGCGCGCGCGTCAACAAGGATGTTGCCCGAGTCCGGCGGCAGGACCTGGATCGCGCGATCCAGCACGACGTGAGCGCGGCCTACGACGCCTACGTGACCGCCCGCACGAGCGCTGAGCTCGCGAAGGAAGGCTTGGTCGTGGCGCGCGAAAGTTTCCGCGTGCAGCAGACGCGTTATCAGAGCGGCGCGACGACGATTCTCGATTTGCTCGACGCTGAAGTAAACCTGTCCCAGGCCGAGGCGGACCTCGTGCAAGCCCGCTATGGGACGCGACTCGCGCTCGCCGGCCTCGAGAGCATCCTCGGCAAGCGACTCTTCACCGATAAGGGAACCCCGTGATGTCGTATCGCTCATTAGCAGTGTTGGTCGTGCTCGCGGCCGCATGCAACAAGGCCAAGTCCGCATTACCTGGCGGTGCTCCCGGCGGCGGCATGCCGCCGATGCCGGCCGAAGTGGCGCTGGCCATTCACGACACCGTCGTCGACGCGATCGGCGCGACGGGGCAGATCGAGGCCATTCAGTCCGTCGATCTGCGGCCCGAGGTGGACGGGCGTATCGTCGACATCCTCGTGCGCGAAGGGCAGGGCGTCGCAGCCGGCACCGCGTTGTTCAA
>QHUQ01000036.1 GCA_003221985.1 Gemmatimonadota bacterium
CTGAAGTGGCCGCGAACGCGCTGCTCAAGGCGCTCGAGGAACCGCCGACGGACAGTGTGATCATCATCACGGCTGCAGAGGCCAACGCCCTGCTTCCGACGATTTTGTCCCGCGTTGTGCTGGTTCGTATGGCGCGAATCGCCGACAGTGCCGTGACAGCTTTCGCGCAGCAAACGCTCGGAATCGGTGATAAAGCTGAACTAGCACAACGAGTTACAGCGTCAGAAGGGTGCATTGGCAAGCTCTTTGCGACTGGAACACCCCGTTCCGGACAATCGGGGAACGAACTGGCAGCTCGGTTCCTGGAAGCTCCGCTGCTGTTCGCGCTTGGCCAGGTGCCGTTTCAGGCGCGCGGTGGGTTCACCGAAATGCTGGATGCGTTGGCCGACAGGCTGCGCAGCGAGGCAAAGCGCGGCGGCGACACCGGGAAGCTGGTCGAGGCGATCGCGTTGGTCATGGATGCGCGGGATTCCGCGCAGGGCAACGTGAACCCGCAGCTGCTCGCTGCCGTATTGGCCGAGGACCTGCAAGCGATGCGACGTTCATGAAGCTGTCGCATGTCGACGCAGCGGGTCGCGCCCGAATGGTGGATGTCGGCGACAAGCCGGTGATGGATCGCACGGCCGTCGCGGCCGGGACGATCCGGATGTCGCAGGAGGCGTTTCGGCAGATCGCCGATCAAGTCGTCGCCAAAGGCGACGTCCTGGCGGTCAGCGAGATCGCCGGAACGCTCGCGGCGAAGCGGACGGCGGAGCTGATCCCGCTCTGCCACCCGCTCGGTCTCGACCATGTGGAGGTCGAGGCGAGTTTGGCCGAGGCGCTGCCGGGAGTGCGGGTCTGGGCCAGGGTGCGGAGTGTGGGCCGGACCGGTGTGGAGATGGAAGCCCTGACGGCGGTCGCTGTCGCGCTGCTGACTGTGTACGACATGGTCAAGGCAGTGGACGGCGCCATGGTGATCGGGGACGTGCAGCTCGTCGAGAAGCAAAAGGCTCCGCGCGATGATTGACGGGAGCTTGATGCAGGTGCGGCATGCTGCACTCGCGGAGAGTCATGAAACAGGGAGGAATATGCAGACGAAAACTCAACGTTTGATCGTACGCGGTGGAATCATCGTGCTGGCTGCTCTGCTCATCAGTACCGTGGGCGGATGGGCCGGAGGCACGACGACCGATACGGAGCGCGCGCCCGCCTCGGGCACCGAGGTCCTCGGTGAACTGCGGTCGCTGCGTCAGCAGCTCGACGCCAAACAGGGCGAGCTGGAAGTCGCTCGGCTGCAACTCGACCGCGTCGACGCGATCATGCAGTACTCGACCCATTACCGGCTGCCCGCCGACATGGCGACGGCGGTCTACGACGTCGCGCTGAGCGAGGGGATCGATCCCGGCCTGGCGTTCCGTCTGGTGAAGGTGGAGTCGGGCTTCAATTCGCGCGCCACCAGCCACGTCGGCGCCGTGGGGCTCACCCAGGTGTTGCCGAGTACGGCACGGCTGTACGAGCCGGGTCTGACGACGCAGCAGCTATATGACCGGGATACGAATCTGCGGATCGGGTTCCGTTATTTGCGGGACCTGCTGGACCGCTATCCGGCCAACATGAGCCTGGCGCTACTCGCCTACAACCGCGGTCCCGCCAAGGTGGAGCAGCTGCTTGGCGCCGGCCGCAACCCGGCCAACGGCTATGAAGCGGAAGTTATGAAGGGATTCCGGCACCACTAACCACGGGTGCCGGTAGCTTTACCGGCTCGGAATACGCAGGACGTCGCCGGGCCGGATCACGCTTCGCATCGTCAGATCATTCGCGTCCAATAGCGCCAGCAGGGCCACGCCGTGCTGGCGGGCGATCCCGCTCGCCGTCTCGCCGGCCGCCACGCGATGCCGCGTGCTGCCGTCGCTCGACGCGACGTAGCGTGTGGACACGCGGCGCATCCGGGGCTCGGGTGGCGTGCTCCACGCGCCCCGCGGCACGACACGCCCACTCATCGGCACGATGATCCGTTGGCCGACGCGCAGCGCGTGCGCCCGCAGGTGCGGGTTGGCCGCCTGCAGCATCGTCACCGGAACCTGGTACCGCTGCGCGATGCCGGACAGCGTCTGCCCCGACGTCACGTAATGATCGACGAAGGTGACACGCTCGTTGATCGGCAGCTCGGCGTAGCGCTCCGCCACGCGCGCCCCTCTGCCCCGTGGCACGCGCACGACGACGCCGCGTCCCGGCGGCGTGATGCCGCGCACGTACTGCGGATTCAGCTCGAGCAGCGCCGCCACGGAGGTGTCGGACAGCCGTGCCACCACATCGAGGCCCGTAGCGTCCGGTACCGAGACTTCGTCGAAGACGAGCGGCGGCAGCCGCTCGATATCGGTGAAGCCGTAGCGGGCCGGCTGCTTCGCGATCAGCGCCGCGGCGATGAGCTTGGGCACGTAGTCGCGGGTTTCGCGCCGCAGGTTGCGGCGGTCGGCGATCTGGAAAAAGGTCTGATCGTCCACGGTGTCAGGCTCGCCGGGCAGGCGGCGGATCTCCCGCTCGATACGGCCGGCGCCGGCGTTGTACGCCGCAGCCGCGAGGTAGACGCTGCCCAGACGCTGCACCAGATCCTGGAGGTGGCTGACCGCCGCTTCCGTCGCCTTGAACGGATCGCGCCGCTCGTCCACCCACGGGTCGATCTGCAGGCCGTATCCCCGTCCCGTAGAAGCCATGAACTGCCACATCCCGACGGCCCGGGCGCGACTCACCGCCGTATTCGATAGTCCGCTTTCGATCAGCGTGAGATAGACCAGATCCTCGGGAAGGCCGCGGGCACGCAGCCGCTCCCGGATCATGCCTTCATAGCGGCCCAGGCGTGACAGCCAGATCTCGAAGCGGTCGCGGGAATCGAGCTGGAAGAACTCGAGGTACTCGAGCACGCGGCGATTGCCGGCGAAGTTCGTGACGTCGATGTCGAACGTGGCGTTCGCGTCGGCGCCGAACAGGTTCTCCGCCTCTCGACGCACGTCTTCGCCGCGCACGGCGACATTGGTCCGCGGCGGCGCGGGAGAATCCGCGGAGCGCTGGTGCAGGCTGTCCAGCGCCGACTGGTCGGCGGCGGAATCCTGCTCGACGGTGGCCAGCGCCGTGCCGAGCTGCACGGCCGAGCTGTCGGGCGTGCTGAGATCGGTCGTAAGGATCGGCGCGGGAGGAATATGTGCACCAGCACAGCCGGCGAGCAGCGCCGCTGCGCCCATCATCGCCATCGAGTAAACAAGGTGTCGTGTCATCGTGTCGCCAAGTAATTCCCGAGTAAACGGTTTGTCGCATTCAACACTGCAAGTGCCGCGCCGCGCGGCGGATCCGCTTCCGTCAAGCACGACCCTACCAGCCGGGTCGCCTGGTCCGCGCGCGCCGACAGCGAAACGATGACCACCGTCGCGTCGAACGCCCGCACCGCTTTCGCGCCCAGCAATTCAAACGTGAGATGCGGTTGTACCGCCTGCTCCAACGCATTCACGGCTGCTACGGCGCAACAGCGCAGCTCGCCGGTCTGCGACGACACGCCGTCCGAAGCACCCTCGAACCGGCGACCGTCCGACCACGTCAACACCACCTTTGCGCGACAGCGGCCGTTAGCCAGCCGCTGAAACCCGAACTCCTGAAACCGCAGGCGCTCGTCGGGCACGCGCGAACCCTCAGTCGAACCGGACTTCGATCTGCTGCTTGGCGCCCAGATCCTGCATCGCTTCAACGACATCCACCTCGAGACGGGGACGCCCCTGCGCGTCGCGCTCCGCCGAGATGAGCAGAATCCGTCCGCTGTCGAACTCCACTTTCAGGTGCCGGACATCGGAACGCACCGTCACCTGCTTGACCGTCTCACCCCGCAGACGCGTCACGGCACCCACGACCCGCCGGAGATCCTGCAGGTCCGCCGTGCTCACGTGAGACGCTCCGCGAGCAGCTGCGATAGCGCAGCATCGGGAATCCGCTCGGCCTGGATGAACAGTGACGACTTCGAGGTGGCCTCCAACGGATACGGCGTCCAGAACGACCGGCGCCGACCCGGAAGAGGCTCAGACGCGGCGCGAAACGACAACACCAACTGCCAAGCGGCTGTATTCGGGCGACGCTCGGCGACCGCCTCCACATGCCAAACCTGGTCCCCGTGCGCGATTACTCGCCATGACATGGCTCACCTCGAGCGGGGAAAGGGCGCAAAGGGGCCCCAATATGGGGCTTAGATGATTCCCAGTCAATACGTTAGGGGGTTTTCAACAATTGCGACGCGGGTGTGGGAAATCAGTCGTCCCGGGTCACATAGGCGCGGAAACGGGTCGCCAGGTCGCGCGTGATGGGACCGGCCACCCCGCGGCCGATGAGGCGGCCGTCGAGCTTCGAGATCGCCACCACCTCCGCGGCGGTACCGGTGAGGAATACCTCGTCGGCCGTATAGAGATCGTAGCGGTTCATCGGCAGCTCTTCGATGCCGTATCCGGCTTCGCGGCCCAGCTCGATGACGGTATCGCGGGTGACGCCGCGCAGGATGCCTGTGTACGGAGGCGGCGTGCGCAGTGTGCTGTTGGACACGGCAAAGAGATTCATGCCGCTGGCCTCGGCGACGTAGCCGGCGGAGTCGAGCATGATCACTTCGTCCACGCCGGCGGCGATGCCCTCGACCTTGGCGAGGATATGGGAGAGGTAATTCAGCGATTTGACGCGCGGCGACAGCGATTCACGGTGATGAATCGGTGTCGCGGCGGTCAGCGCCGTCAGCCCCTTATCGTAGCGGTCCTGCGGCCAGAGTTTGATCGTGTCGAAGATGCAAAAGATCGTCGGCTTCGCGCATTTCCGGGGATCGAGACCGAGATCACCGACGCCGCGCGTGACGACGAGGCGTATGTAGGAATCCTTGATGCCGCTCTTCGCGACGCCTTCTTCGACCATCCGCCCCATGGCGTCTTTCGCCATGGGGATCTCCAGCCAAATCGCTTTGGCCGAGCCGTAGAGACGGTCGAGGTGGGCATCCAGCCGGAAGACCCGGCCGCCGTAGGCACGGATGCCCTCGAAAACGCCGTCACCATACAGCAGGCCGTGGTCGAATACAGAAACGACCGCGCTGCCGCGGTCGTACCACGTCCCATCGATCCACACGATGGAGGGCATCGGACGGAATCTGGCTCCTATCTCGCCGCCTGACAACGGGGGCCGCGGGGGACCGGGGGGGGGCCGGGATCTCATGAGGCGGCTGGGGATCGAACCCAGGACCTACGGATTAAAAGTCCGTTGCTCTACCAACTGAGCTACCGCCTCGAGTCCGGCGAAAGATAGTCGCGCGGGTTACGTTTTGCCCCTGTCATGAGCTCCCCCAATCCAATCTCGAGCGTATCCGATACCGCCCGTTGGGTCGCGATGTATCGGGCAATGGAAAGCGAGCGCCCGGACGCACTCTTCCGCGATCCCTTCGCCCGGCGGCTCGCAGGACCGGCCGGCGAGCAGATTCTCGCCGCCATGCCGCAGGGCCGTCGCTGGGCCTGGCCGATGATCGTGCGTACCGCGGTGATGGACGAAATCGTCATGCGCCTGGTGACACAGGAGGGCGTGGACACGGTCCTGAACCTCGCGGCCGGCCTCGATGCGCGCCCCTACAGACTGGATTTGCCGGCGACGCTCCATTGGATCGACGTCGACCTCGAGGGCATCCTGTCATACAAGGAAGCGGCGCTTGCCGGCGAGCGGCCCCGCTGCCGGATCGAATTCGTTCGCGCCGACCTCACCGACCAGGCGGCCCGCCGCGCGCTGTTCCAGCGCGTCAACGCCGCTGCGACGCGCGTGCTCGTCATCGCCGAGGGGCTGCTCGTCTATCTCAAGCCCGACGACGTCATGTCGCTCGCCAGGGATCTGGCGGCTCAGCCGGCGTTTCGCTGGTGGCTCATCGATCTCGGCTCACCGGCGCTGCTGCAGTTCCTGAGCCGCACGTGGGGGAACCAGTTGCGGTCGGGAAAC
>QHUQ01000037.1 GCA_003221985.1 Gemmatimonadota bacterium
TCATCCTGCGCATAGATCCCCGAAAACAGCACATCCAGCGGCTGCACCGGCTCGGAAAGGCCGGGAATGTTCCCATAGCGGTATTGGAAGCGCCGCAGCGTCACCGGCGACACCGTGCGAGCGGGATTGGCGATATAGCCGTTGGCGTCGGTGTAGAAGTCTGCCAGTGAGTTGTACACGTACACGCTCTGCGCGCCCGGGAAGAACACGTTCGTCGAGTGATACTTCTCGACGCTGACGCCCAGCGTCACCGAGTGCTTCGGCAGGTAGAGCGTGAAGTTGTCCTGCAGCTGGTAGCTGTGGTAGAACAGCTTGTTGTCGGGTGTGAACGGCTCGAACCCGAACGTCGTGTAGTTAGGCTGGTTCGGGGCGGACAGGATCTCGACGAGCGGGAACCATGGTCCCTCGACATTCTTCCGGCTTTCGTCGCTCGTGTTGTAGCCGACGATGAGGTTGTTGGATTTGTTGCCGCCGAGGGATGAATTCCACTCGCCCACGATCGAACGAATGTTCTCCAGAATCGCGTAATTCGAGTTGGCGAAGTTGAGAGAGTTCCGCGTGCTGCGCCGGTTGCCGAGCCCCAGCGACGCGGAGTTGGAAACCAGGACGTCAGTGCTCGAGTTCAGCAGATTGTAGCGCAGGCTGAACTTGTTGCGCTCGTTCAGGTTGTAGTCGAGGCGTGCGATGAATCTCGTCGAGGGGACCTTGAAGTCGTACCCTTCGTAGGGGCCCGGATTGTAGTTGAAATTGTTCTGCAGATACCTGCTCAGCGAATCGAGGTCGGAGCGCAGCACACGCGTGATGTTCGCTCCCGTATCGCTGGCAAGCCCCGACCATCCCGTGAATGTCGTCCCCGGCTGCGTCTGGCGGTCGTCTTCGAAGCTGCTGAAGAAGAACAGCTTGTTGCGAATGATCGGGCCGCCTAACGAGACCCCGATGTCCCGATACTCGAACGTCCCGGGATTGAACCGGTTGTTCCCAGCGTGCCTCCCGACGAAGAAACCGCTGTTGTTGCGGGTGTTGTAGAAAACCGAGCCGGTATAATCGTTGCTGCCACTCTTGGTGACCATGTTGATTCCGGCGCCCACGAAATTGCCCTGCCGCACGTCGTAAGGGGCGATGTTCACCTGGACCTGCTCGACCGCATCCAGCGAAATCGGAGCCACACCAGTACGGTCGCCGGGCTGACCAGCCAGCCCGAAGGAATTGTTGAAGTACGATCCGTCAATCGTCATGTTGTTCAACCGGTTGTCCTGCCCGGCGAACGAGAATCCGAACGACATCGGGCTGTATTGCGGGGTGAGCCGGAGCAGATCCTCCACTCGGCGACTGATCGTCGGCAAGTGGGCGAGTGCTTCGGTCGGTACCGTGGTCGCGGCGCCCGTGTGGCCGGAGCTGAACACGCTGCCGGTTGCCGTCGTGGTGACGGGAATCGCCTCGAGCTGAACGGCCACTTGTGTAAGCGCGAAGCGCAGGTCGGTCGTCACGCCGAGCGTCACGCCGACGCCGTTCTGCACCTGCGGCCGATATCCCACGAGCGACACGGTCACGCGATACGGGCCGCCTACGCGCATCCCCGGGATCGTGAAGCGGCCATCGGCGCGGGTCGCCGCCGCGTACGTCGTCCCGGACGGCACGTGCACCGCGACGACGCGTGCGCCGTCCAGTGGCGCCCGGCTTGCCGAGTCGATGGCGATCCCGGCGACGGCGCCGGTGGTGACGCCCTGGGCATGCACGGTCCCGGTAACGAACCCTGAAAAGACCAACGCGGCCACGATGACGCGGCCTGAGCGAACGATCCAACGCATGAATGGACCTCTCTTCAGAAGGACCGGAAGCAACGTACCGGGAAACATTCGACGGGGGAGAAAGTGGTCCGCGCTCGGGACCCCGTCAAGGACGCTAGGTGGGGGCTTTACGGAGCAGATACACAGCCGCGACAGCAACCAGAATGTTCGGGCCCCACGCCGCGAGCAGCGGCGGCAGCACACCGCCCGCGCCGATCGCCTTCGCCAGCTGGAACATCAGCAGCACGATGAAGGTCGTCGCGAGACTCGCCGCCACTCCCCACGCCGCGCCGCTCTTGGGTGTCGAGATGGCGAGCGGCGCGCCGAACAGCGCGATCAACAAACAAATGAAGGGAATCGCGATCTTGAGCGCGAGATCGACCTGCAGCTTCTTCGCGTTCGAGCCGCTGCGCGCCAGCGCGTCGATGTAGCGTCGCAGCTCCGCGTACCGCATCTCCTCCGGCGTCTTCGGCTCGGCGAGCAGATCCACCGGCCGCTCCAGCAGCGTCCGCGACTCGAGCGAATCGAACTCGAACGCGACTTCCCCGGTCGGCTCGCTGCCCGCGAGGTAGCGCAGCGCGCCGCGATGCAGCCGCCAGCGCGGCGACTTGGTCAGCGCCGCCCGGCCGGTGTCGCTGTAGACCGCCCGCTGCGCCGCCAGCACGATCGTCGGATAGGTGACGCTGGTGCCCTCGCGCTCCAGCACGACATCGGTCATCTCTTTGGTCCGCAGCTCCAGCGACCGGATCGCATACACCCACCCGCGATCGGCACGATAGACGAAGTTGTAGCGCGAGCTCGTGGCACGCTGCGCCTTCTCGCCGAGCATTTCCATCCGGTGCGCCGTCGCCGCCGGGGCGATCTCACCCAGCAGCAGCCCCGCGACGAACGCCGCCCCGGCGGCGATGAACAGCGGCCGCACGAGGCGGTGAAACGAAATCCCCGACGCCTTCGCCGCCGTCAGCTCCGAATGTCTCCCCAGCGCACCGACGGTGAAGACGGTCGCGAACAGCACGGCGACGGGCAGGACGAGAAACATCTTTTCCGGCAGGTCGAACACGTACGAATACGCGACTACCTGCGGCGCGATGCCGCGGCCCATGTAGCGGTCGAGCTTGTCCGTCAGATCGATCACGATGACGAGAATGGGAAAGCCGAGCAGCGTGACCAGAAACACGCGCAGCCAGTCGCGCACCAGGTAGCGATCCAGAGTACGAATGCGAAATGCGAAATGCGAAATGCGAAATGGCAACGAAAGTTTCATGCGCGATTTCGCATTTCGAGTTTTGCATTTCGAATTCGTCCCACCCAGCCAAACAGCTGCTCCTTCAGCTCATCCCAATCCCCGCCGTGCGCGGTGCTGCCGGCGCGCCGCACGGTCCACAGCAGCGGGATCGAGAGCGTCAGGAAGATCAAATTCGGCGTCCACATCGCCAGGAACGGCGGCACGATCAGCCGGTCGCCCAGCTCTTCGCCGCCGATCAATCCGACATAGTAGACCGAAAACACCGCGAGGCTCGTTCCGATCACCAGCCCGACGCCACCGCGCGGGAAGCGAATGGCGAGCGGCATGCCGAGCAGCGCGAAGATCAGGCACGCGGTTGCGATCGCCAGCTTCTTCTGGATCTCGACTTCGTAGATCGCGGCGCGCTGGCGGGCCGCGCGCAGCCGCTGCGCGTACACGCTGGGGGGGGGGCTGGCGGATTGCTGCCCAACATACGAGAGGTTGGGCGGCGGCAGCCGGGGGGAGACAGGAGGGCGCTTCAGCCGCACGGGGGTCTGTGCGGCTTGGGCCGCGCGGGGAGCGACCAGCCGCTTGATCGCGCCGACGAACCGGCAGTAGGCGGTCGGCGGCGGTGCTGCGGTGTCGGCCGGAGCCGGGGGGGGCGGCGTCAGCGGGTGCAACTTGCCGATCCGCCGCAGCTCGGCCGTCACCGACGCGAGCGTCTCGCGCCGCACCCGGTCCATGTCCTGGCGCGCGCGCGCCACGACCTCCTGCATCGCGCAGATCGTCATCTCGCGGTCGCCGCGGTACTCGTCGTTCTGCGTCTGCTCGAACGTGTTGCTGACGCCCGCCACCTTGATCCGGTTGACGGCGTAGAAGGTGCGGTTGAAGTGCTCCGTATCGGCGCGCTTGATTTCGTGCACCTCGCCGTCGCGCAACGTGAGGTACAAATCGGTGCCGCCGGGGGTATAAGCCATGCGACCGGAGTCGGCCAGGATGATACGGCGCCGCTCGGGGTCCCCCAGATCGTAAATCGTCACATCATTCAGTGTATTCGCGGCGGGGTCGATGCGGGCGGCGCGCAGGAAGAATTGCCCGGCCACGACTTCATTGATCACCTGTTCCTTCAACTGAAACGTCGGCTTCTTGCGTTGGATGTCGACGAGGAGCGTCCGCAGCTGGTGATTGGAGCGCGGCAGGATCTGGTCATTCCAGAACAGCGAGATCAGGGCAACGACCGTCGCGCCGCCGATCACCGGTGCGAGCAGGCGCCGCACGCTGATGCCGCTCGCCTTCATCGCCGTGACCTCGTTGTCGGCGGCGAGGTGGCTGAACGTGTACAGCACCGCGACGAGCACCGCCATCGGCAGCGTCATGGCGACGATGAACGGGATCGACAGCGCGAACACTTCGACGATGGCGGTCCACGGGAGGCCTTTGCCCACGAAATTGCCGAACTGTTTCGCGATCTGATTGACGAGCATCGCGAACGTGAGCGCCGCCAACGCGTATCCGAGTGGTGGGAGGTGTTGCCGCAGGATGTAACGGCTCAGGATGCGCACGGTCGGTCGCGCCATTATATTCGCCGGCCCAAGTCTCTACAAGGGATGCGGCGTCTCGCCCAGCTAGTTTTGGTCGCCTTCACGCTCGTCGTACCCCGGGTTCAGGCGCAGGCTCCTGTGTACACGTTCGGCGTGCCGCCGCTCGTTGCGCCGCGCCATCCGGCACTGGCGCCGGGCGGCCGTCTCGGCGCGCGCGTCCCGCCCGCGCTCGTCGCGCGCGCCTGGGCTGATGCGGTTCTCGCTATTCGGTCTCCGCTTTTCGGCCCCGCACCTGCGGCCGTCGCGGTGGCGCCCGCCGCTCCGCCGGGTGCTCCTCCGGAAGCACCGCCTACCTACCAGGGTCTCGGTCCCGGCGAGCATCGCGGCGTCCTCGGCCAGTATGCCGATTTCGGCATGCAGCTCAACCTCCGCTTCGAGCTGAAAGCCGATCAGTTCCGCAATCTGCGCTGCACGTCCCAGGAGCGGCAGTTCTCGCTGTCGGGATGCAGCGCCGGCTTCCCCACGATCAGTCCCAATCCGCAGTATGCGATCCGCACCGCTGGCGTCGTGAACCAGCGGCTGCACGTCGACGTCGACTTCGACAGCCAGCGCGAGTTCGACGCCAACAACAACCTCCACGTGTGGTACGAAGGTCTGGAGGACGAAATTCTGCGGCGGGTCGAAGCTGGCAATGTCACGTTCCAGGCGCCGCCGTCGCGCTTCATCACCGCCTCGGTTCCCGCCAACAATTTCGGCGTGCAGGCGATCGCCCAGCTAGGGGCGCTGGAGCTCCGCGGCATCCTGGCGCAGCAGAAGGGCAACGTGGTGAAAGACCGGTTCTACAGCGTCGGCGACGTCACGAGCCAGCCGCTCGATCGCGAGTCGCGCGACCTCGATTACGAGGCCGGCCGGTTTTTCTTCGTCATCGATCCGGGCGCGCTGCCGGGCTATCCCGCGATCGACATTCTCCAGCTCGATCGGCTGGCGCGCCCCGATTCGCTGACCGTCGGCGCGCTGCGCGTGTACCGCCGCCGCGCGATCGCGCCGAGCTCGAGCGGCAACCAGAACGTGGGCGGCGTTCGCGCGGTGGCGTGCGGGCCCGGCGCGCGCGCGGTGGATTGCACCGCCCAGCGCGAAGGTCCGTTCGAATGGGAAATCCTGCAGGAAGGGAAGGACTACTACGTCGATCCCACGGGCGCGTGGTTCGCCCTCGCCAACCGGCTGGACCAGAGCGACTACCTCGCGATCTCCTACATCACGGCGAGCCAAGCCGATACCGTCGGGACCTTCCCGATCGATGCGCACCCCGACACCGCGGTGGTGGATACGCTGCGGCTGGTGTACGATCCCAAACCGGCGGTCACTGCGGCGTCGCCGTCATTCCGGTTCGAGATCCGCAGCGCCTACCGCGTCGGCGGGCGCGAGATCGACCGCACCAGCGTCGAGCTGGCGCTGACCGTGAATCAGCGCGAGCGCGGCGCGGCAGGTGACACCTACCTGCAGCGGCTCGGCGTGGCGCTCGAGAACGATCCCACGACGTTCGATCAGTACAATCGTCTCTTTCCACGCGCGCGCGATCCGAACCAGGGCGATCCCGTCCGTGATCTGTTCATCGTGTTTCCGCATCTGACGCCGTTTGGGGACGCGACGAAGCTCGTCGCCACCGAGCGCAACGACTCGCTGTATCGCACGCCGCGCGCCTATCTCGCCACGCAGGGGCCGCCCTCGGTCTTCGCCCTCAAACTGCACGTGGATGCCACCGCGTCCGCCGACCGCTCCGTGCTGTCCCTGAACAGCTTCCAGATCCGGGAAGGCAGCGAGCGCATCTACGTGCGGAACACCCTGCTCACGCGCGAAACCGATTACACGATCGATTACACGACCGGCCAGGTGCAATTCAAGAACGCCGATTCCCTGTTCCGGGGCGGAGCGGCGCAGGTGCGGGCGCAATTCGAGGAGCGCGCGGCCTTCAGTCTGGCGCCGACGACCACATACGGTCTCGCCGCGCGGTACGATCTGGGAGCCGTCGGGCAGGTCAACCTCATGGGGATC
>QHUQ01000038.1 GCA_003221985.1 Gemmatimonadota bacterium
TGCCGTCGGCACCACGCTGGGAGTGTGGGCGGTCATTCGGGACACAGCCGGATACGATTTGCGGCTGCCCGTCACCTGGACGAGCAGCAACGAGGCGGTGGCCACTGTGTCGCCGGGGAATGGCGGCGCGGGGGTAACAGGTGTCTCGAATGGGATCGTACAGGTCGTCGGAACTGTCGAGGGCAAGAGCGACACGGCAGTAGTGGCGGTCGGCCCCGCAGGGACCATCGTCACTCTCCTGCTCTCTCCGCCATCACCGACACTCGTGTTGACGGCGACAGTACAGCTGCAGGCGCAAGCGCGAGATGACCAGGGGTTCCTGACCCCGATCGACTCGACGCAGGTGGTATGGTCCAGCGCAGACGCTTCGATCGCTACGATCTCCAAAGGGCTTGTGACAGGGATCGCGGGCGGGACGACGACAATCACCGCCACGTGGAACGGTCACGAAGCCACAGCGAGCATTTCCGTGGTGAGTTTGTCGTTCGCGTCTATCTCGACGTCCTTCCAAACCACTTGCGGGATCACTCTGGACCACGCCGCGTTCTGCTGGGGGTATGGAAATGACGGCGAGCTTGGAGATGGACAGATTGAGTTTGAAAAGCTGCTGCCGGTCGGGGTGGCAGGCGGGCACAAGTTCACCACCGTGAGCAAGCGTGGCGGGGGGCTGGCGTGTGCGCTTGACGAGGGTGGCGCAGCGTACTGCTGGGGATCGGATGGCCTTCCCAGAAGTGACGATTGCATAAATGGGCCCTGCGATCTGTCGCCGAGCGCAGTTCCCGGCGGGCTCAAGTTCACTACGGTGGACGTCGGTTGGTTCGCCTGCGGCCTCGGAGTAGATAGCCTGGCGTCCTGTTGGGGACGCAACCTTTACTGGGGAGTCCTGGGCACAGGCGACTCGACGTATGTGGTGACAACACCACACGCAGTGATTGGAGGACGTAAGTACATAGCGATTACCGTGGGCGACGCACATGCCTGTGCCCTGACGCCAGCGGGGGCGGCGTATTGCTGGGGTTTCAACGGTTGGGGCCAGCTCGGCACCGGCGACAGGGACGACAGCCCGCAGCCCCGCGCCGTCACCGGCGGGCTCACCTTCAGCTCCATCAGCGCAGGAGGGGACCATACCTGCGCCCTGACCTCAGCGGGTGCCGCGTACTGCTGGGGATACAAGGCCGCGCAAGCGGTGATGCAGCCTTTGCTTGTCGCGAGCGCCAATCCGTTCCTGGCCTTGGACGTCGGTGACAATGGCCAAAAGTGTGGACTGACCTCAGTGGGCACGATCACTTGCTGGGACTGGCGAACCAGGCAGGTCCCTGACGCTACGGGGAACTTCACCACTCTGAGCGTGGGCGAGGAAACGGTGTGCGCGGTGACGGCCGCTCATGTCGGATATTGCTGGGGGAACAATTTTTACGGTCATCTCGGCGACGGCACCACCACGGACAGCAACGTACCGGTGAAGGTCTTGGGCCAGCCGTAAGAGACAAGAACTTCTCGATCACTGATCGCGGATTGGGTGCACCCCAATCCGCTTTTCGTTTCCAACGACCTTATTTCGTTGAGCAACACGTCTACAGTCGTCCGTCTAACGCCTGCGTCACTCGACGCAAGGAACCATCCATGAACCGGCCGCACATGACACAGCGATCGCTCCTCGGAGCGGCCCTCCTTCTTGCCCTCGGTGCCGGCCTCCTCGCGGCGCTGCCTGCCCCGGCGGATGCGCAACTGCCGCGTCCAGCGGCCAAGTCCCCGCGCGCCCGCGCGACGGCGGTCGCCCGCGCATCGCACCGTATGGAGGCGGGGCGCGGTCGACAGGAGGCACCACAGGTGCTCCGCGCTCCCACCGCGACGGGCACGGAGACGGAGCCGAACGACTCGCTCTCGATCGCCGACTCGGTGTCCATCGGTGACACCATCTCCGGAGCCACCGATCCGTCCGGGGATGTGGACTGGTTCGGGTTCGACGTCACCGCCGACACGACCATCGTGCTTGACGTGAACGCAAGCCGGTCTGGCTCGTCGCTCGACGCTGTCCTGTACCTTTTCTCCGTCGACACCCTCCTCGCGGCGAACGACGACTACAACGGTAGCTCCGACAGCCACATTGAGTATCACGTGACGGCCGGACGCTACTACGCGGCGCTCGTGGACTACTACGGCGCCGGCGGCGCCAGTTACTTCTATGCCCTCAACATCTCGCTCTGGACGCCGCCGCCCCTCGCCCCCGGCGACTCGACCCGGGTGTACGCGAGCGGGTTAGGCGCGCCGTACGGATTCGCGGCGGGACCGGCTGGCGAGATCTATGCCACCGACGTGGACGGGCGACAGCTGTTGCGAGTCAATCCCGGTGGGACGGTGTCACAAGTCACGGCGTTTCCAGGACTCTATCCGCTGCACATGGTCGTCGACGGCTTCGGGAACGAACTTGTCACCGTCCGAGACTCGACTGGAGCCTTCCACGCCGTCGAGCGCGTCACGCCCGGCGGCAGCGTCTCGACGTTCGCTTCTGGTTTCCGATGGGTGGCCGGGATCACCGTGGGACCCGATGGGGACGTCTGGGTGCTTGCCTCCAATTACGGCGCGAGGTGGCTGTATCGCTTCGATCCGGTAGGCACGCGCAAGGATTCGATCGACATTTCGGGGAGCTTCTCTTCGGGGTTCTACACGGCCTCCAACGTCGCGTTCTCGCCCGGCGGCGTACTGCACTTCTCCAATGGCTACGATCGGGTCTACAAGCTCGTGAACCGCGTGCCCCAGCCGGTGATCAGCGCGGCCCCGTACTTGGAGAGTCTGGCGTTCGATCGCGACGGGTATCTCTACGTCTCCAACGGCTCGGGGTGGGTGACGCTATACGATCCGGCGTATGCGGTGGTGAGCGATCCTTTCGCGCGCACCAACTTGGCTTCCGGTTTTGCGATGTCGGTGATGTTCGGCCGTGACGGGAGCGGCGCTATGACGTCCCGGCTGTTCGCGACCAACCCCCAGCTGGGGGCGATCTACGAGATGAATCCCGCGGGTATGCGGGCGCCTGGCTTCCGGGTGGGTGTTGATCTCCTCGTGATATCGCCCGCCGCCCTAGCGGCGGGCACGATGGGAGCGGACTACTCGGTGACGCTCGCGGTGCAGTCGCCGCCCGGGGCGCCGACCTGGAGCATCACCAGCGGTGCGCTGCCCGGCGGGCTCACGCTTGGCACCGCGACCGGTGTCCTCTCCGGAGTTCCCGAGGCGAGCGGCACGTTCACGTTCACCGTCCGGGTGGACGCGGGCGGTCGTCAAGGATTCCAGGCCTTCACACTGACGGTCAACCAGCCCGACGTCTCTATCACTGCTGCCGCGAACCATCTCCTCGCCGGCGATCAGTTGGATGCCGCCTTGCAGCGGTTCCTCGACTTCCAGGGGAACCACAACGGGCGCTACGACGTCGGAGACTTCCGCGCCTATCTGCGGGCCCAGGGACACCTCCCCGCGGCCATGTCAGCTCGAAAGGGGGCCCCATGAACGCGCGCATGGCTCTGGCGGCCGCAGTCCTACTCGCGGCCGCGGCGTGTTCGGACTCTACCACACCGCAGACGCCAGGCGTCGTTACGCTCTCGCTCGTCACCCCCAACGCCGACGACGGCGCCATGGCGCTGGTGCTCACGGGACCTGGCATAACGTCCATCGCATCGGGCAGCGGGGCGTATGCGGTCTATTGGCGCGTCGTCTCGCCGACGGAGGCCCGCGTGATCGTTGTCGGCGACCTCTCCAACGGCGTCTTGGCCACGGCGCAAGTCGCGGAGGCGAACCGACTCACTGGCTACCACGTGGGAATCCTCGAGGTCGCCACGCGAAGCGACGCCGTGCGGGCCTCGACCGCGGGTTACGCGATCACCCTGGCGGGTTCGCACTAGGCGTCGTGGTGCCGGCTCTCAGCCTCGCGAATCAGGGCTGGGGGCCGCGCTGCGTCGCGACGCTTTTCAATTCTCCTGAGCAACCGGCCGCGTGCCGTCCGTCTCACGGCTGCAGCACCACGTCACCCTCGGGGGCTGCATGTTTGCCACGCGTCGCCAATGGTTCGTCATCTCGCTCCTGTCGTTCGCTCTCGCCGCCTGCGGTCCGGAGAATGCGCTCGGGCCCGTCCTGGACGCACGCAGCACCAACTCGGGGTCGGGATCGGCCCCCGGCGCGCCCTCGAACGCCGTCGCCACGGCCGCGTCCACGAGCCAGATCGACGTGGTGTGGCAGGACAACTCGTCGAACGAGAACGGGTTCGAGCTGCAGCGCTCGACGAGCGGGGCGAGCGGCGCTTTCTCGTTGCGCGCGAGTCTGCCGGCGAACACGACGGCGTTCAGCGACTCAGGACTCACCGCCAGCACTCAATACTGCTACAAAGTGCGCGCCTATCAGACGAAAGGGCCCAAGACCTACTTCTCGCCCTTCTCGGCCGTCGTGTGTGCGGCCACTCCGTCGCCGCCCCCGCCGCCCCAACCAGGTGCGCCCAGCAGCGTCTCCGCGGCACTGGTGCCCGGTATCACCGTCCGGGTCGTGTGGGCCGACAACTCGACGAACGAGGATGGCTTCCGCCTGGAGCGGTCGGCGGATCAGGTAACGTGGGCCACGGTGGCGACCCTCGGTCCGTCGAGTGACACCTCGGTGTCGTTCACGGACGACACATGGACCATCGAGCAACAGGCGTGCTACCGCGTCTTCGCGTTCAACGCCGCAGGCGACTCGCCGGCGGCCGCCGCGTGCACGGCACCCTTGTTAGGTCCGACGAGTCTCACGCTGATCGACGGCGGCGGGCCGGCGTGGATCGACAACTCGTCGATCGAGGACGGCTACGAGGTTTGGGTCCGGTTCGGCCCCTACTGTTCGGTTCAGCCCGTCGCCCTGGTCGCCGTTCTTCCCGCCGACGCAACCTACGGACCAGCCTACGAGCAGGGCGACTGCCCTATCGTCAGTTACCTCGTCGCGGCCACGAAGGATGGCGCGTATTCGGCGTGGGCCGAGGTGGCAGTGCCGTGAAGGCCGACTTCCATCGAGTGGGAAGGAGACATCCATGAAGCGTCACGCATCGTGCATCCTGATCCTGTCTCTCGTCGGGCTATCGCTCCAGGGCTGCCAGGATCAACCAGCGCTGACGGAGTCACGCCCCGGCGGCGCACTCGCTGCGAGCGTCGCATCACCTGAATCCAGCGGCCGCCACATCGTCGTCTTCTCGTCCGAGCGTATCCCCACCGACTTCGGGGCACGCGTCGCGCAGCTGGGCGGCTCGATTGAGAGCGCGCTCGACAGCATCGGCGTCGCCGCAGTGACCGGGCTGTCAGAAGTCGCAGCGACCGAGCTGGGGGCCAACGCGGACATCCGCGCGGTGGAGCCCGACCCAATGACCAGCCCGCGGGATGACGGCGAGGCCATCGACGATCTCGCCGATGAGGCCGTGAACGAGGCTGCCGTGCCCGCCGATGCCACCGCGTCCCCGACCGCGGCGCAATTTTACGCGCGGCAGTGGAACCTGCGAGCGGTGTTCGCCCCCGAGGCGTGGGCGGCAGGCCACCTTGGCTCGCGTGACGTCGTGGTCGCGATCCTCGACACCGGCATCGACTATGCGAACCCGGATCTCGCGGGGCTCGTGGATCTCGACCACTCGATTTCGCTGGTGCCCGAGGACGTGACACGGCATTACCCGGGTCGGCTGCCGTTCAGTGATCTATTCTGGCATGGAACAGCCGTCGCATCCGCCGTGGCGAGCAATGCGAGCATCTTGGCGGGCGTCAACCGGTACGTCACGCTGCTCGCCGTGAAGGTTGCCGACTCCACGAACAACCACACGGTCGGCCGGCTGATCAGCGGAATCGTGTACGCTGCCGACCAGGGCGCCGACGTAATCAACCTCAGCAGAGGCAGCCAGCGCGACAAGAGCCAGAGCCCCGGTTTCGTGGCGGCATGGGAGCGCGCGGTGAACTACGCGTTCCGCAAGGGCGCGCTCGTCGTCAGCGTCGCCTTCAACGACGCCGCCGACCTCGATCACAACGGCAACATCGTGCGGATGCCCTGCGAAGCCGCCAACGCGATCTGTGTCTCAGCCACCGGGCCGACCGGCGCGGCCGGCATCAACGGGCCGTGGGTAGACGTTGATGCAATCGCTCCATACAGCGCTTTCGGTCGCTCGGCCGTCAGCGTAGCAGCGCCGGGAGGAGCGGGCGAGGTAGGTCAGTTCAGGCGATTCTGGTCATTGTGCACGACGACTCCGAGCGCAACCACGGGAGCGCCGGCATGTCGCGCGCACCAGCCCATCGCGCAGGGCGCCGGCACAAGCTTCGCGGCGCCCACCGTCGCCGGGCTCGCGGCGCTCCTCGTGGCACAACTGGGGCATGGCAATCCCGCGCTAATCAGGGCCCGGATTCTCCAGTCAGCCGACGACCTCGGCCAGCCCGGAACCGATCCCTATTACGGGAAGGGGCGCATCAACGTCGCGCGCGCGCTGGGGCTCATTCAGTAGGCGAGGTATGGCTTGAGGATGTCCTGCAGCGGGCAGATGAACCCCGGCAGCACGTCCTCGCCGTTGAGCGAGTCGTCGTTCCCGTGGACCGACAGGCTGCCGTCCTGCCGGTAGACGCGCGCCTCCCGCACTACGGGATCGCCACGCAGTACTACGCAAACACCCATC
>QHUQ01000138.1 GCA_003221985.1 Gemmatimonadota bacterium
GGATGCGGGGCGCCGCCGCCGCGACGATGATGCCGTCGAACGGCGCTTCCTCCGGCCATCCCGCCGCGCCGTCGCCCAACCGCGTTTCGATGTTCGTCAGGCCGAGGCGCCGGAACCGCTCTTCGGCCTCGACGAGCAGATCGGGCAGCCGCTCGATCGTAAACACCTTCCCGCTGCCGCACAGATACGCCAGAATCGCGGTCTGATAGCCCGAGCCGGTGCCGATTTCGAGAATCCGGGCGGTGCGCCGGGGCGCCAGCCGTTCGGTCATGAGGGCGACGACGTAGGGTTGGGAGATCGTTTGGCCGCTGCCGATGGGTAGCGGGGCGTCGCTATAAGCGTCCGCGGCTAAATGAGGAGGCAGAAACCATTCGCGCGGCGCCCAGCGCATCGCCGCCAGCACCCGCTGATTCCGCACCCCGCGCCCGGCGAGCTGCCGCATCACCATGCGGGTGCGGGGTCCACGGGTTTCTGGCGCGGGATGTGCTTGCCGGGTCATGCGTGAAACTATAGCTTGGCCCCGCCCTCAGCATGGGAGACGCTCTGCCGGAGTCGGTTCGTCATCGCATACTCCTCCTTGGGAATCCGACGAGCCGCCCGGAAGGTCTCGAGCGCGTCCTCGTGCGCAGCGGCTTTCAGGTCACCGAAGCGGCGGCCGCCAGTCCCCCCGATCTGCTTCTCTATACGCCCGACCCCACCGTGGCGAGTGTCGCGGAGGAGGTGCGCGCGCTGGTGCGCGCCCCCGGCTACGGGGGTGCGCCGGTATTCGTGCTGCTCGGCGCCGGGAAGCTCAACGCCGCCACCGAAGCGCTGCTCGCGGGCGCCCGCGACGCGCTCGTGGCGCCGATTCATCTCCCCGAGCTACGCGCCCGCCTCGATGTCCATATCCGCACCCGCGCCGACGTACGCGACGCACAGGAAGCGCTGCGCGCCAGGGACCTCTTGTTCGACATCTTCCAGGAAGTGTCCTCGGTGCTGCGCCCCGACGAGATCTTCCAGACGCTGGTGCGCCGGGTCGGGCAGGCGTTCGGGCTGTCGCACTGCTCCTTTGTCCTGACGGCGCCGGGCGACGATAAGGGCAGGGTCGTGGCGGTGTACGAGAATCCCGCGATCCGCGACCTGCGAGTCGACCTCGGCCGCTATCCCGAGATTCAGGAGGCGATCCGCACCGAGCGCCCGGTGGTGATCCAGAACGTGCACGACCATCCGCTGTTCGCCACGATCCGCCAGCACTGGAATCAGCAGCAGATCGAAGTGAACGTGCAGGCCGCCGTGGCACTCCCGGTCTTCGTACAGGGCAGGGCGGCGGGCGTGTTCTTTCTCCGCACGGAGAAAGGGGATCCGCAGCTCCGCTCGGCGGATGTCGCGTTCGCCAACACGATCGCGCAGGCCGCGGCACGGGTGCTCGAGAACGAGGAACGGCGCTCGGCGATCTACCGGCGCCAGATCAGCGCCGGCACCACCGACGAGCTGACGGGATGCGCGTCCCTCGATGCGCTCGATCGCCGGCTGCGCGATGAGTTCGAGCGCGCGCGGCGCTACTCGCTGCATTTCTCGCTCGTGCTGATCGACATCGATCAGCTGCGCGACATCAACGACCGGCTGGGCCACGCCGCCGGCGACCGCGTGCTCGGCGAGATCGGCGCGATGCTGCAGCGGGAGATCCGCGCGCCCGATTTCGTGGCGCGCTACGGCGGCGACGAGTTCGCCTGCGTGCTGCCCGAGACCGACGGCCCCGGCGGCCGTCATTTCGTCGAGCGCCTGCGGCAGGTGTTCGCCCGCCACACGTTTGCCGACCTCGGCCCGGCCAAGCCGCCGGGGATCTCCGCCGGTGTGATCGCGTACCCGCACAGCGAGGCGCTGCGACCCGAAGATCTGTTTACGCTCGCCGAAGGCGCGCTGCAAAAGGCGAAATCGGGCGCACCCGACCGAATCGCCGTAGTGGGGGAATAGGTACGCACGACGCACGACATACGACGTACGGTTTTAATCGAGCGTCTTCTGGAAGCGGCGGACCGAGAGGCCAATGAGGACCGTCGCGAAGAGAGCGAGAATCGCCATCTCCTGCCACAGCTCCGTCACGCCGACGCCTTTCAGCAGAATGCCGCGCAGCACCTTGAGGAAGTGGGTGAGCGGCAGAAACGCGCCGATCCACTGAAACACGGCCGGCATCGCCTGGCGTGGGAACATGAATCCCGACAGCAGAATGTTGGGGAGAACAAAGAAGAAACTGGCCTGCATCGCCTGCTGCTGGGTCCGGACCAGCGTCGACACGAACAGGCCGAGCGCCAGGCTCGCCACGATGAAGATGAAGGCGATGGCGTAGAGCAGCAGCACATTGCCCGTCAGCGGCACGTCGAACACGAACCTGCCGAGTAACAGGACCGTCGTCATCTGGACGAGGCCGACCCCGACATAGGGGGCGATCTTGCCCAGCATCAACTCGGTCTTGGTGATCGGCGTGACGATCAGCTGTTCCAGCGTGCCGCGTTCGCGCTCGCGCACGATCGCCATCGCCGTCACCAGCACCAGCGTGATCGTGAGGATGACACCGACCAGCCCCGGGACGATGTAGTTGGGGCTGCGCAGCCCCGGGTTGTAGCGCGGCCGAATGCGCGTCTCGAGGGGGAGCTGGCTCGTGTGCGCGGCCGCCGCCAGGATCTCCAGGTTGCGCACCTGCGCGACGCCCGCGGCGGCGGCCAGCGCCGCCTGCGAGGACAGCGGGTCCGACGCATCCACGATCACCTGGATCGTCGCCGTCGTGCCGCGCGTGAGATCGCGCGGAAAGTCATGCGGGATCGCGATGCCGGCCTGCGCGTCGCCCCGGGCGATCCAGGCGTCGAGCGCCTCGCGTCCGTCGACCTGAGCGACGATGCGAAAGTTGCCCGTGTTCTGGAACGCCGCGATGGCGTCGCGGCTCGTCGGCGTCCGCGATTCGTCCAGCACTACCGTCGGGATGTGGCGCACATCGGTCTGAATCGCGAAGCCGAACAGCAGCAGCTGAATGATCGGGACCGCGACCATGATGCCCAGCGTCAGGCGATCCCGCCGCATCTGGATGAATTCCTTCCGGAACATCGGACCGAAGCGCTTCATGCCTCCTGCTCCTGCTCGTCCCGCTCCTGCAGGATGATGAACGCGTCCTCCAGGTCCTTGCCGCCCACCTGCTTCGCAACCTCATCCGGCGTTCCCAGCGCAATGAGGTGCCCCTGGCTGAGCAGGGCGATGCGGCCACAGCGTCCGGCCTCATCCATGTAGTGTGTCGTGACGATCACCGTGGTGCCCTGCGCGGCCAGCGTCTTGATGGTGCTCCAGAATCCGCGCCGCGCCGCGGGATCGACCCCGGCCGTCGGCTCGTCGAGAAACAGCACGGCGGGGCTGTGCATCAGCGCACACGCGAGGGCCAGCCGCTGCTTCCAGCCGCCCGACAGCGTGCCGGCGAGCTGATTCAGGCGGCGCTCCAGCCCGAGAAAAGAGACGACCTCCGCGACGCGCCCGTGGCGGCCGGCGCCCTTGAGACCGTAGATGCCGCCGTAGAAATCCATGTTCTCGGCGACGGTGAGGTCTTCGTAGAGCCCGAAGCGCTGCGACATGTAGCCGATGCGCTCTTTGATCAGATCAGGCGATTCCCGCACATCGACGCCCGCGACGACCGCGGTGCCCTCCGACGGCGCGAGCAGGCCGCACAACATGCGGATCGTGGTGGTCTTGCCCGAGCCGTTGGGGCCCAGCAGTCCGAAGACTTCACCCTTGGCGATGGTGAGACTCAGGTCGCGCACGGCAACGATGGGACCGAAGCGGCGTGTGAGGTGACGAATGTCTACGGCGACGTCGTTCACGGCAGCAGCGGAATTTCGACCCGCACCGGCATCCCCGCCTTGAGCCGGCCACCGGCTCCGTCGGTCGTGACCTTGATGCCGAACACGAGATCGGCGCGCTCGCGCTCGGTGAGCGCCGCCCGCGGCGTGAATTCCGCACGCGGGGCGATCTCCGTGACATGTCCCGAGAAACTCGTATCCGGATACCCATCCACGCGAATCCGAACCTCCTGGCCGGTCTTGAGACGCGCCACGAACCGCTCGCCGACGTAGGCGCGAATCCACGGCGCGCGCACCAGACCGATCGACACCACGGGGACGCCCGCGGTGATGACCTCGCCCCGCTCAGCGTAGCGGGTCAGCACGATGCCATCGGCGGGCGACAGCACCACGAGCTGGTCGCGGATCGATGCGGTCGCCTCTGCCCCCGCCCGCGCCGCCTGCGATTCGCGCACGCTGGCGCGCACCGCCTGCAGACGCGCGACGGCAGCGGCGGCCGCCGACTGCAGACGCTCCAACTCCTGGGGCGATGCGATGCCCTGCGTGGCCAGCACGCGCGCCCGCGCGAGGTCGTTCGCGCTGCGCTGGCTGTCCGCTTCCGCGGCGCGGATCTCCGCGGTGCGGGTGGTGGCGGCGTCGGCGAGAGCGCGCCGTTGTTCGATCAGGGCGGAGAGGCCGGGTTGCTCCAGCACGGCGACCGTGTCCCCGGCATGGACCGAATCGCCTTCGTCTTTGAGGAGTCGGGAGAGCCGGCCGGAGGCGAGCGGGCTGAGCCGGATCTCGCGAATCTCGACCGTCCCGGCGACGGTGAGGGTGTTGCTCGATCCGGTGCACGCCGCCGCGAGCAGCGCGGCGAACGCTACCGCCGCGGGCGAGGAGCGCGCAGCCAATTGCCGGGATCCAGTGCGATACCGCCCTGGCCGCGAATCTCGAAATGGAGGTGCGGGCCTTCGTCGCTCGACTCGCCGCCGACGTGGCCGATCAGCTGGCCACGGATCACGCGGTCACCCTGGCGCACGGTCGCATCGTTGAGGTAAGCGTAGAACGTGTAATACCCGCCGCCATGATCGATCAGCACCGACGTGAGATACAGGCCGAGCGGTCCGGCGAGGCTCACGGTGCCTGCGGCGACCGCGCGCACCGCCGTCCCCACGGGCGCTCTGATCCCGATGCCGTGCCGGGGGATGCGCGTGTTGTTGGGGCCGGTCGTCGTCCCGAAGGGGTAGATGATCGACCCCCCCCCTTCCACCGGCCAGTCGAGACTGCCGAGGTCGGCGGTCGTGATGGTGCCGGCCGCCGCGGTGACGCCGCGTGACTCCGCCGCGCGCCGCGCGCGCTCGAGCGCCTCGATGCGGTCGTTGAGCGACTTCTCGTCCTTGTCGAGGCGCGTCAGCCGTTGCTCTGCCTGGCGCGCATTGCGCCGAGTCTCCCGCAGGTTGGTCTCCCGCTCGTGCTCGAGCGTGAGGTAGCGCCCCAGCTCGTCGGTACGCTCGCGGCGGCGCCGGCCCAGCGTCTCGCGCGCGTCCACCAGTAGCTGGCGCTGCCGCTCGACGCGGCGCCGGAGCTTGTCCATGTCGTTGGCGAGTAGCCGGTCCTGCTGGGTGACGAGATAGAGATACTTGTAGCGCGACAGCAGGTCGCCGAAGCTCTCGGCGGCGAGCAGCACCTGCCAGCTGTACAATGCGCCCCGCTTGTAGATGTCCACGAGCCGCCGCTCGAGCACCGCGCGCTTCTCGAGCAGCGCGTCCTGCGCGATCAGCAGATCCACCGTGATCTGGTCGATCTGCCCGCCGAGTCCGGCGATCTGCCGATCCAACTCGTTGACGATGCGGTTGGTGCTCTGTTTCTGTGATTCGATGTTCGCGATTTCGTCCGAGAGCGAGTGCGCCTGCGTGCGGAGCCGCGCGAGCTCCTGCTCGACCTCGGAGCGCTCGCGGCGGATGCCCTCGAGCCTCTGCTGGTTTTCTTGCATCTGCTGCTGGTACGTCGGACGCTGCGCGGGAAGGGGGACGGGGGACGAGGGAAGGGTAAGGCAAGCGACGATCGTCGCGCCGAGTAGTACCCGTCCCGCTTCCCCCGTCCCTCGTCCCTGGTTCATACGCGCTTCAGGTGCCGTCCGACACTGATGGTGCTTCCGAGGAGTCCGATCAACGCCCCGAAGGCGATGATCGCGACCGCCTGTTCCTGGGTGAAGAACGCCGACTGGAGCAGGTACCGATTGATCAGCAGAAATGCGGCGAACGACAGGCCAACCGCGACCATGCCCCCCAGCAGGCCCTTGATGGCGCCCTGCAGCAGGAATGGCAGGCGAATGAAGCCGTCCGTCGCGCCGACCAGCCGCATGATCGCGATCTCGCGGCTGCGCTGCAACACGGCCATGCGGATCGTCGTGCCGATGATGATGATCGCGACGACGGCGAACGCCGCCCCGACCACGATGCCCACGGCCGCCGCGAGGCCCCGTAGGCGATCGAGCTTCTCGACCCAATCGCGCCCGAACCGCACGTCATCCACGAACCCGAATCCCCGCATCCGCTCGGCGACGGCGGCGACGTGATCGGTGTCGCGGAATCCGGGCTTGAGCTTCACTTCGATGGAGGCGGGCAGGGGATTCCGCTCCAGCTCCTGCATCACGTCCCGCAGCTCGACGAGCTCGGCGCGTGCCCGCGCGAGCGCGTCGTCTTCCGAGACGTACGTCGCGGACTGCACCTCGGGGATCGTCGTCACCGAGAGCACCGAGAGCAGCGGTGCACGCTTGAAGGTGAGGATTGCCTCGCGGAACGTCAGGTTCACGGCGCGGCTGCCTGATCGCGTGCTTCGTCCACGGCGGAGTCGTACACCAACGCGCCTTCCTGGAGCTCGATCACCCGGTAGGGCGCCTGACGTACCAGGTCGAGATCGTGCGTTGCCATCACCACCGCCGTCCCGCTGGCGTTGATGTCACGCAGCAGCTGAAACACGCCGCGCGTGGCGCGCTCGTCGAGGTTGCCGGTCGGCTCGTCGGCGAGCAGCACGGTGGGCTCGTTCACGAGCGCCCGGGCAATGGCGACGCGCTGTTGCTCGCCGCCGGAAAGCTCGCGCGGGTACGCCTGTGCTTTGGCGGCGAGACCGACCTGTGTGAGGACCCGCATCACGCGCGCCGCGATCGTCGATGAGCGCGCGCCCGTGACTTCCAGCGCGAACGCGACGTTCTCCTCGGCGGTGCGGTCCTCGAGCAGCCGGAAATCCTGGAAGACGATCCCGAGCTTGCGGCGGAGCCTCGGGACCTCGCGCGGCCGCATCTCGTTCACGTTGTATCCCGAAACGCGCACCTCGCCGGAGGTGGGCCGCTCCTCGGCGTAGATCAGCTTCATGACAGTCGATTTCCCGGCGCCGGAGTGCCCGGTGAGAAAGGCGAACTCCCCCTTGGCCACATGGAAGGAGACGTCCTTGAGCGCCAGGCCGCCCTTGGGGAAGGCCTTGAAGACGTTGGTGAACTTGATCACTTAGTGCCGCGCCAAGGCCTGGGCGAAGTCCGCGATGAGATCATCGGGATCCTCCAGTCCCAGGGAAAATCTCAGGAATCCGTCCGGAATGCCAGCCTGCGCGCGCTGTTCCGCCGTGAGACTGGCGTGCGAGGTGAGCCGCGGCTCCGAGACCAGCGTCTCGACGCCGCCCAGGCTGGGCGCATGGGCGGCGATCGTCAGCGCCTTGAGGAAACGCTCGGCGGCGCGCACGCCGCCTTTCAGCTCGATGCCGAGCATCCCGCCGAAGCCTTCCAGGGTGCGTTTCGCCAGCTCGTGATCCGGATGCGACGGCAGGCCGGGGTAGTGGACCTTCGAGATGCCGTCCTGCTTCGCGCACCACTCCGCGACGGCGAGGCCGATCTCGTTCTGGCGCCGCACGCGCACCATTAGGGTCCGCATGCCGCGGTCGATCAACCAGGCGGCGAAGGGATCGATGGCCTGTCCCCACACCTGCATCAAGCGCCGCACCTCGTCCACGACTTGATCCGTTCCCACGACCGCGCCGGCGATCACGTCGGTGTGCCCGTTCAGATACTTGGTCGCGGAGTGGATGACGAGATCGGCCCCATGCTCGAGCGGCCGGAAGTTGACGGGTGACGCGAAGGTCGAATCGACGATGAGCGCGAGTCCTTCGGCTTTGCAGAGCGTCGCGACCGGCTCGAGATCGATCACGCGCATCAGCGGATTCGTCGGCGTCTCGAGAAAGACGGCGCGCGTCGTCTTGCGCATCGCGCGCTTCCACGCGCGGGCTTGCGTCGGATTTACGAATGAGACCTCGATGCCCAGCTTCCCGAACTCTTCGCGGAACAGGCGGTACACGCCGCCATAAATCCATTCGCTCGCGAGCAGGTGATCACCGGGACGCAACACCGCCAGGTGTGCGAGCGCGGTTGCGCCCATGCCGCTCGCCAGGAACAGCGCCGCCTCCGCGCCCTCGAGCAGGGCCAGTTTCTTCCCGATGTCTACCTGATTGGGATTGTTGCCGTACCGCGTGTACAGGACCTCGGCGGTCGAGCCGACAGGATTGGTGAAGGTGGCGCTTTGGTACAGCGGGGGGGCGACGGCCGTCCAATCGGCGCGGGCCTTGGGATCGCCGTGAATGGCGAGGGTGGAGAGTCCCAGGCGGCGGCGTTTCACGCCGCGGTGAGTCTGATGGAGCCTCCCGGATTCCGTGCGGCCAGCCGCCGCTCGACCAGTTCATCGAGCAGCGCCGGGGCCGGCTCACTGGCGCCGAGCCCCTCGAGTGAGTCGAGGCAGCCGACGCCCGTGAAATCCATCACGGCGATCGTGCCGGGGGGAAGATCTCGCTCGATGTTTTCGCGGACGGCGCGGCCGGTGGGCCGCGTGACGAGGTCGGTGTAAAAACCGGAGACCGACTGTTGTAAGACCGCCTGTACCATGATGTGTTGAATCACTTCGCCTCTTGCTCTGGAATGATGAGCAGGACCTGCGACCCCGGAAACGCCGGCAGTCCGTCCCTCAGCGGCACATCGTCGTCCCAGCGGGGCACGATCGCGATCCGCGCACTGCCGCTGCGGATGGCCACTTTGCCTTCCCAGCGTGCGAGGTACCGGCGGATCCCGGCAAGCCCTTGTCCCCGCCCCGGATCCCGAAATCGACTCACGCCCTGGATCAGCGCCGCCTCCAGCGCCGCGGCATCACCCCAGCGCTCGCCGAACCGCTTGGCCTGCGTGGGCTCCAATGAATGCCGGAATCCCACCCCGGCGTCCGCCACCGCGATCACAACGACGCGCCGCGCCAGCTTGCGCCGCCAGTTGTACGCCTGCACCGCAACCCAACCGCCGGTGCCCGCGTGCTCCACAATATTCTGACAAGACTCCGAAAGCGCCATAGCGAAGCCCATGGTCGCCTTGGGATCGAGTCCCAACTCCGAGCTGAGGATCGCGGACGCGCGCTGCTGAATCGTGGACACGACCGCATGCACGTCTTCGGCCGCGCGCACGGGTGTGACCGGGAGCAGCACCTCACTCTCCACGGCGACTTTGACCTTCGGCACCTTGCCGTGCACCTCGAACAGGTCCGCCGCTTCCCGGAAGAAACCGGCGCGCGCCCAGTAGCTCACGACGTCCGGATTCGCCGGCGCGGTGAGCAGCGGCCGCTCGCCTTTGCGGGCAGCCGCCTCGCCGGCGGATCAGGTGATCGCGCAGGCCGCTCGCACCGTGGTGATTCACGTTCCGCGCGCCGAGCTGGTTGCCCGTGCGCAGCGCGTCTTCGAGCGTCGCGCCGGCGAGCAGCAGCGCGGCGACGGCGCCGCCGAACACGTCGCCACACCCGGTCGGATCGACGATCTGATCGAAGGCCGCCTGATGCATCGCTGGTGCGGGAATCAGCTCGGTACGAATCGGATTGCCGGTGAAGTACGCGGCGCCCCGTTTGCCCAGCGTCACACACAACGTGCTGCAGCCCTGCCGCAGCGCGTCGGCGGCGATCGCGAGCGCATCCGGTCCCAGCTGGCCCATCTCGTCCTCGTTCAGCTGCACGACGTTGAAACAGCCGAACCACGTAGGGGCTTGGGGCAGGGGGCTAGGGACTCGAGTGCCGTCCGGTTCCTTTGCCAGGAAAAGGCTGTGAAGATCGGCGTAGATGAATCCGGGGAATCCGCGCCGCAGGAGCTGCGCGGTCTCGAGATTCATCTCGTAACCGGAAATGAAATTGATGTACACGGCATCGAGGTCCTGGACGAGCGGCCCGAGCTCGGGCCAGGTCCACGGGGGCACGCCGCCGCTCATCTGCTCGCAGCGCCGGTCGGCCGATTCGTAGCGCAACGTGACCCGGTTGTTGGGCTCGGGGACTTCCAAAAAGCGTGCGCCGTGCGCCGTGCGCCGTAAGCTGGACAAGAACTGGTTGGCTTTCGCCGCCAGGTCTCTACCGACCTTGATGAGCGGGACGATCTGCCAATCATCGGGCAGCGTGGCGTCGAGCGCGGCGAGCGCGTACGAGATGCCGCCCCATTCCTGCACGGCGGCCTGAGCGGGATCCCGGCCATGAATC
>QHUQ01000139.1 GCA_003221985.1 Gemmatimonadota bacterium
CTGTTTGGTGACGGGCGTGACCGTCCCCGACGCCGCGTCCCTCGCGACCGTCGTCCACATCTGGGCGGGATCCTGCGTAATCGGAAACTCGAAGCGTGGCGGCGCCACTCCGACGACCGTGTGCGGCTGCCCGTCGATCATCAGCGTCGTGCCGACGATCGCCGGATCGCCGCCCAATCGCCCTCGCCACAGCTCGTGGCTCAGGATCACGGCGCGTTCCGCCGCGTCTTCTTCGCGTGGCAGGAACCCGCGCCCCAAGGCGGGCTGCACGTGGAGCATCGGGAACAGATCCGACGAGACGATCTGGCCTCGAAGATGGATGGGCTGGTCTGTTCCGGTCAGCGTGAATTCGGAATCGCGGTAGCTGACGATGTGCTCGAAGACGTTGTTCTCGGCGCGGAAGTCGAAGAACGTGGGATACGACAGGTCGGTGGGGTGCGGCGTGCCGCGGATGTCGCGTGACTGGACCGAGACGAGCCGGTCGGATTCCGGGTACGGCAGCGGGCGCAGGATGACGGCATTGACGACGCTGAAGACGGTGGTATTCCCGCCAATGCCCAGCGCGAGCGTCAGGATGCCAGCCAGCGCGAACGCCGGGCGATCCGGCGGTGCGGGGAACTGCTTAAGACGCTTCAGGCCGGACCGCAAGGCGGACGCGAAAAGGAAACGGTGTGAACACCACACCGTTTCCCCAACCGTCTAACTCGTTTTGTTCTAGTGGGCGTCGATCAGGTCTGGGATGCGATCAACCGCCGCCATCCGCAACGTGCGGCTGGCGCCAAGCAGCGGCTTCGTAGCGAATCGCGTAACTTCGCTCTTGGTCGATTCTTGCCACTCGGTTTCCGACGAGTCGTCTTGTGACTGACCATACGAAATCGTGCGTACGGCAGGTTCCAGCCTTCAGAGAAGCGTGCGTAGCCGAGTTCCGTCGCGACGCGCTCGCGACTTATGGACTCGTCGCATTGTGACATCGTTGCTTCGGTGAACTCATTATGCAGCGGCTTGGTAGTCACCCACGCCTCGACACCGAGAGACAGCGCGTTCAAGCGGTCCTCGATGTCCTTTAGGGTGGTGTTATTGCGATCACGTCCGCTTCATAAAAAATCCGCGACTTGATGAGCCGGTTTGAGGCGAAGCTTCGCCTTTACGCCAAGCCCATCTGCATGGAATACATGATTCCTGCGACGAACGACGGAGCGGTCCTCTTGACCATGGAGAGTGACAGTGATTTCGAACAGGTGTGTGTTTTGATTCTACACGGTCCCCTTCGCCTCTAGAGCACGGAGTTCGAGCCTGTTCCTTCGTGGCGCTCGACTCTTGGGTGGCACACACGGGCACCGGGCTTGCGGGAATCAGGCGCGCTCTCGAGGCCGAGTTCTTCAGGCGGCCACCTGAGCGGAAGGGGGTTGTATGCGCAATACCAGCGGCCGTACTTTCGTCCTGGCGATCGCGCTGATGCTCGCTGGGATACTCCAGGGATCTTCGTCTGTCGGCAGCTTCGAGATCGACGGCAACCTTACCGACGATAGCGGGCCGGGCGAACCACTCGATTGGAACTCGCCTCCGCCTAACGTCACCACCTTTATCGACCAGACGGGAAGCGGCGACGACATCTTCAATCTGGGCTCCAAGGAACTCGACCAGAATGGCTGGGTTTGCGAAACGGGGTCCGCACCTCCCAAGGGTGACATCGTAAAAGGTGCAATCTCGTTCCGGATCCTCGCTCGTAAACAGTACCTATACTTCAGCTTCTTCCGGCAGGCGACGACGGGCGACGTTCACATGGACTACGAGTTCAACCAGCTGACCGCGACCTCCGCTCCAGCCAGCCAGAGCTGTGCGACGCTCCCGCGGCGCAGCGTTGGAGACGTCGTCATCACGTTCGACACCGATGACGGAGGAAAGAACATCCAGGTCCGGGCGTTCAAGTGGAACGGTGCCGGCTTCATCGAATTTCCCCTGGGAGTCAAGGGAGTGTTTTGGGACGCGGCGGTCAATATCCCAAACACGATTCCGGGAACCGCCGCGGGGGCATTCGGTGAGGGCGCGCTGAACCTCACGGATACCGTGGGCAACATCGGATGTGGAGACTTTAACGGCATCTACATGAAGACCCGCGCGTCCACGGCGATCGACTCCGCGCTCAAGGATCGCACGAGGCCACAATCGCTGACCGTGGTGGTGCCTACGCCTGATCTCTCAAAGGCAAAGGCGAGTGGGAGCGCCTTCGCGGCTCACGTCGGGGACACTGTCACGGGCGTCCAGCTGACCTTGCCGAACAACGTCAATCCGGCCGGCGGGGTTGCAAGCGGCCAGGCCGGAGAGGGATCGAACACTCAGAGCGATGCAGTGCTGAGCGTCGCGGTTCCTGGTGGCGCACTCGAGGCGCAGGTTCTGTCGGCCTCCAGCAGCAGCAACGTGACAGCAGAGCCAGCCGGAGCAGCAAACACGAGCAGCGCTGAAGCGACCGACGTCAGCATCCTGGGCGGGTTGGTCACCGCGAAAAAGGTCACGGCTGATGCCGAGACTGAGTCCTCAGGTACCGCCTCGACGTTTAGTTCGCTCGGATCGGCATTTCAGGATCTGTCCGTGCAAGGCGTTGCGCAGAACAACGTGAACCCGAACACCACGATCGGGTTGCCGGAAGCGCTCTACGGGCCCGGCAGCTTCGTGAAGCTGTATGAGCGGATCGGGTCGACGGGCACCCCACCGCCAGGCGATCTCACCGGTGGTCTCTTCACGGCGGACCTGACAGTCAACATGATCAGAATCCACATCACCGATTATCTCCCGGCGGTGCTGGGAAACCAGACCGTAGACGTGATCGTCGCGAGCGCCACCTCCCACACCGAGTTCGCGCAGATCCTCATCTGTCCGCCTCAAACCGTTAGCGGACACGGATTCGTCCTGCGTGAGACCACGCAGCCCGCGCTGGCGCCGGTCGTGGTCGGTTTCGTCGACATCCAGGCGAATGGTGGGTTTGATCATCAGAACCTCGACGCAGTCGCGGCTCCGACCGCTGACAGTGGTGCCGGTCTTCCGGCCGGCTCAGTACTTACGGCCGGCGCATCTGTCAGTGAGAGCCAGGGAGCGAGCTTCACCGACGCCAGTGCGGCTTCGACCTACGCCGAGGTGGGCGGCGTCCCATGTATCCTGAAGGCCGGCGTGTGTACGGTCTCTGCACAAGTCATCAGGTCACAGTCGAACAGCCAGGCAGCCGCATCGGGTACGTTCTCGAATGCCGACGGGACCCAGCTGCTCGGCGTGACCGTGCTGGGGACTGAGGTGTGCGCGATGCTCGGGCTCGAGTCGACTTGTACGCCGCCAGCCAACACTAGGATCGACCTGGCCGGGCTTGGTTTCGTCATCTTGAACGAGCAGTTTTGCGACAACGATGGCACGCTCGCGAAAAAGTGCGCCGACGGCTCCGTCGCCGGCCATGCGGGCCTCACCGTGCGGGGGATTCGCCTTGTGGCAACCGTGCCCAACGTGCTCGGGCTGACGCCCGGCGCCGAGATCATCGTCGCCGAGGCGCACTCGGACGCCAAGTTCGTCAAGCATTAGACGATTGCAGCGCGAACAAGGGGCCCTGTTGTACAGGGCCCCCAACACTCAATCGACATTTAGCTGGTGCGAAGCCGTCTCATTGGAGTCTGTATCTGTGGCTGGCCGAGCGCGCGCCAAGCCAGGGCGCGGCTTGGTTCAACGGTCTCGAGCAAGCGATTCTGTCGCTCGCTCAAAACCCAAAAACGATGCGGGATGGCGCCCGAGAGCTTCGACCCGGATCATCCGGTTCGTGTCCTCAACGTTCACTGGACGCACTGCAAGCGGCACAGTCTGGCAGCCAGGTCACCGGCCGGCTGCGAGCTGGGAGCGATCGAGTGCGATCGCGATTTCGGGATTCTTCATGAACCATGTCCATACACGGCCAGTCCGGAGGTTTTCAGCGCTCAACAGCGTGATGCCGAGATCGATCCCGATTACGTCCGGATCGACCCACCCGGTCGCCGGATGAAATGCGTCCGCAAAACTGTAGCGCGCGTAGATGCGATCCCCGAACGTCCGGTGCATCTCGCGCAGCGCGGGCACGCTGATCTCTGGAGCGAACATGAGAGAGCCGCCGGCCGCGGCCGGCACGACGGAACCGTCGATGGCATGATGCCGGGGTGGACCGCCCCAGGCGACGTACCCTTTCTGGCTGTCGGACGCGGTGATGCCCCAGACCGTGTCGGTATAGCCTGGAAACTCGGTCGAAAGGCTCAAACAAAAGGCCTTGTGCGCGCGTGTCGCCGCCACCGAGTTCTCGAACCAGTCGACGTACGGCGCCTGGCTCTCGCGGCGCCCCCGAAAGTCGACCCACGCGTGCGAATACTGGTGCACGAACAGTGGATCGCCGGCGCTGACAAACGTGTAGCCCTGGAACGTCATGACTGGACGCGACCAGGCGCCCCAGGACGCCGCAGGCAAGGGATGCGCCGGCGATCCGATCCCGAGCAGATACAGAATCATCAGCTCGCAGTAGTGATCCCACCGCCCTTGGAGAAATCCGGATTCCGGCTTCCAGCCGTGCGACAGGACGCCCGGATGCCCGGCCAGCATCCACTGAAAATCTACGCGACGATAGATCGTATCGGCCGCTCGCACGACTCCAGGATCGTCTTCGAAACACCGTCGTACGGTGAGGACGCCCCCCAATAGCAGCGCCGTGTCGATGGACGACAGTTCGCTCTGCCACTCCCGTGCTCCAGTGCGCAGATTCACGAAGTGGAAGAACCACCCGTTCTGATGATTCATCCGCACGGCGAAGAACTGGAGCGTTGCCCGGGCCCGATCAACCACCGATGCCCGCGGCAACCAGCCGCGCTCGGCAGCAATGCACAAGCCGCTCAGACCGAATCCCACTGCCGCGATACTGCCGACATCGCGCGCCGACTCGCTCGGCGAGCCGTCCGTCCTCGCGCGGTCACGGATGATGCCGGTTGCCGGGTCCGCCTGCTCCCAGAAAAACTGGAACGACCGGTGCGACAGGTCTTCGAGGAAGCGATCGTCCTCGTCGGTCAGCAGGTACGGTGGCGACTGCGGTTGCGCGCGCTCGCGTGCGCGGCGCGCGGTGCACGCATTCGCAAGCAGCACGAGCAGCCCGCCGAACGCACAGGCGATCAGCAGGGCAATCGTTCGCGTTCTTCCGGACATGATCGCCATCGATAGATCCCGCCGGCGGAACGTAGCCTGGAGCCTGCCCACGGACCTGTTCGAGACGCGCACCCGGAACTCGCCGGCTCACGGTCCACTTCATCCGCAGGGACGGAACGGAGGCGACGGGTCATCGCGGCATCTACGACGCGCTCCGCTCGGCCGACAGGCACGAAGGCGGGCCGTTCGACGAAGGATCTCGCACGGCCCGGACTCTCATCGCTAGAACGTGTACCGCAGGCCCAGTTGGAAGCGCCGCGAGCTGCTATCCACGACGCAACCGGCCTGACCGAACTTCGGGTTCACGTCGGGTGCAGGCGGCTTGAATCCCTCGAAGCACGAATCGTTCGCGTAGTTGAAGACATTGAATGTCTCGGCCGCCAGCGAGGCGCGCTGGAGGTGAGCGAGCTTGAAGATCCTTTCGAGCCTCAGGTCGACGGTCCGGAACGCGAGATTGTGATCGGGACGGCCCGCGTTGTTCAAGACGGTGAATTGGCCGAACGCGAAACCCCGCGTAGCGTCCGCGATCGTGTACCCGAGCCCCGAGCTGATGGTCAGGAAGCCGCTGATCAGAAAGTCGGAGGGCAACCCGATGATGCTCGTCGTGACCAGGCGGTTCCGTTCATCGCTGGGTGCCGGGTGTCGCGGATAGTCCGCCGGGGTCCGATAATCGAGGCTGAACAGATCACCGCCAATGGCGTCGGCTTTGCCGATCGTGTACGCAAGGCTCAGGCCCCACCTTCCGTCGAATGGCCGATCGGCCGTGAGGTACAAGGCATCGAACCAGTTCTTCTTGCCGCTGCTCGACAGCAGCAGGTTGCTGAAGGGCGGAACCTGCCGGCAACATCCGCCATCGGGACTGCGGTTGCCGAAGATGAACGTGAAGCCGTTCCGGCTGCGGACTCCCGCATAGTTGGCCGTCAGCAGCACGCCTTTGGCCGTGGTCCGGACGCCGGCGTTGAACTGGTCGGAGACCGGCGGCTTTGTATGGTTGTCGATCAAGAAGACCTCGGGGGTCGGCCCCTGACCACTGCGTACGATGGAGTCGAGGCCGGCCTTGCTCAGGAATTCGGGCTTCCAGGCGATCGTCGGGTTCCCGTTCGGATCGGGCCGGCCGTCGGGCGAGAAGCGGAAGGTCAACACCGAGTACTGAAGCCGGAATTGCTCGTCAAGTCCGGCGCTGTAGATCACCCGATCGTAGTAGCGGCCATATCCGCCGAACAGAATGTGCTTCCCGGCGCCCGTCAGATCGTAGGAAAGGCCGAGGCGCGGCTGCCACGCGCCGTAGAAGGGCG
>QHUQ01000140.1 GCA_003221985.1 Gemmatimonadota bacterium
GAGTCACCGTTCGGCGTCGCGCTGAATCCGATCACGAATCAGGTCTACGTCTCCAGCCTGGCGGGAGTCGCGGCAATCGACGGAGGAGCTGATCTCGTTCGTCTCGTTATTCCCGTTGGGACCGGGCCTAAGGGTGTCGCGGTAGACGAGGTGAGGAACCGTATCTATGTGGCCGTTGCGTCAGATCCGCTCCAGCGCGGGCCCGCGCTCGTGCCGATCGATGGGTCAAAGGATCTGGTCGCCATCGCCGATGTCGTGCCCCTCCCCGCTCCGGGCGTTGGCGTTGCGTTCAACACGAACGACGGGTTCGTGTACGTCGCGATCCCGACGCTTCAGGAAGTGGTCGTGATTGATCCCAAGCCCGGCAGCGCGCGCGTGGTGGGTGAGATTCGCAACCTCGGGAAAGGCACGTACGGCGTCGCCGTGGATGTCAGGACGAACCTCGTCTATGTCACAAACCGGGACGACGACAATGTGTCCGTGATCAACACGGTGGACTTCAAAGAGATCGCGCGGCTGCCCGTGGGCCGGTTGCCGGAGGCCCTAGGCATCGATCCAGATCGGGGAGTCGCGTACGTGGGGAACAGCGGTGCGAACACGGTGTCGCTGATCGACGGCGTCAAGCTCAACGTGTTTGCCACGCTGATCGTCGGACCGACCCCGAAAGCCGCGGTAGTCGATCCAGTCTCGGGGCGGGTGTACGTACCGACCCAAACAGACGACTTGGTGCGGGTGATTCAGCCGTAACGATGAGGCGAGGTCTTGCCGCTACAGCTTCAGCCTCACATTGATGTCCACGAGTACCGCATCCGGCGTGTCCACGAACACCACGCGATCGCCCACCTGGCGGACGATCAGCTTCATCGGCGGACCCTGGCCTTTGCCGCGCCCCCGGTTGCCGCGGCGATAGTACACCACGCGGTCGTTCCCCACGACTTGCATCCGAATCACCTCGAAACCCTTACTGACCAGGACGTCGCGCGCTGCGATCACGGCACGATTCGGAGCGACCACGAATTCTTTGTTGGGCCCACGACCTTGTGCGGCCGCGGGTAAAGCAAGGACCGCAGACAGTGCGGCAACCATAAGCCACGAGCGTTTCATTCGGAGCCTCCCAGTAATCTTGGTCACTCCTTCACCATCCTTCACCATCCTTCACCATCCTTCACCATCCTTCACCATCCTTCACCATCCTTCACCATCCTACTTCAGTATCATCTTGGCAATCGTATTGAGCTGCATGTTGCTCGTGCCTTCGTAAATCGTCCCGATCTTCGCATCCCGGTAGAACTTCTCCACCGGATACTCCTTGGTATAACCGTACCCGCCGAACAGCTCGACCGCCAGCGACGTCACGCGCTCGGCGACCTGCGAGGAGAGCAGCTTCGCCATCGCCGCCTCTTTCGTGTACGGCTCGCCGGCATCCTCCAGCCTGGCGGCGTTGTACACCATCAGCCGCGCCGCCTCGAGCTCGGTCGCGGCCTGCGCCAGCTGGAACTGGACGCCCTGGAACTCGGCGATCGGCTTGTCGAACTGCTGGCGCTCCTTCACGTACTTGAGCGACGCGTTCAGCGCGCCGCGCGCGATCCCGATCATCTGCGCGCCGATCCCGATCCGCCCGGTGTTCAGCGTCTCGATGGCGACCTTGTAACCGACACCGACCTCGCCGACGACGTTCGCTCCCGGCACCTCGCAATGATCGAGGATCAGCTCCGCCGTCGACGACGCGCGGATGCCGAGCTTGTCCTCTTTCTTGCCGACGCTGAAGCCCTTGAACCCGCGCTCCACCGCGAACGCCGTGATCCCTTTATAACCCTTACTCATGTCTACATTCGCAAACACGAGAAAGAGGTGAGCCTCCGCGCCGTTCGTGATCCACAGCTTGCGACCGTCGAGAATCCAGTTGTCGCCCTGCCTGGTCGCTTTGGTCAGCAGCCCGAACGCGTCCGAGCCCGATGCGGCCTCGGACAGCGCGTACGCCCCCACCAGATCGGTGGCGAGGCGGGGCAGGTACCGGCGCTTGACGTCGTCGGATGCCCACTTGAGCAGCAGCGCGTTGACGAGGGTGTTCTGGACGTCGACGAAGATGGCGGCCGACGCATCGACGGCCGACAACTCTTCCACGGCGAGCACGGTCATGAAAAGAGATCCGCCCGCGCCGCCGTGGGCCTCAGGGATCTCGATCCCCATGAGGCCGAGCTCGAAGAATTTGGGCAGGAGGGTGGGGTCGAGCTGCGCGGCCTGCTCCATCGCGTGCACGCGCGGGCGGACCTCACTCTCGGCGAAGTCGCGCACCGCGCCCTGAAACATCCGTTCTTCTTCGGAGAGTTGGGTGAGCGGGTTCACGCCTTCTTGTCGGACGGGCCCAGCGCCAGCATTTCCCGAATTCCGCCCAGCGACCCCAGCACGCCGGTGGCCTCGTAGGGCATGTAGACGACTTTGTTGTTCTGGCCGGAGACCATTTCCTTCAGCGTCTCGATGTACCGGATCGCGATCAGATACTGAGCGGGGTCGCCGCCAGTGCCCTTGATCGCGGCGGTGATGCGCTCGATGGCCTGCGCTTCCGCTTCGGCGACCTTGAGCCGCGCCGCGGCTTCCGCTTCCGCATGCAGAATCTTCGCCTGCTTGTCGCCTTCGGCGGTGTTGATCTCCGACTGCCGAATGCCTTCCGCCGAAAGGATGCGCGATTGCCGCTCGGCATCGGCGGTGATGATGGTCGCGCGCCGCTCCCGCTCGGCGCGCATCTGCTTCTCCATCGCGTCGCGGATGTCGCGCGGCGGGTTGATGTCCTTCAGCTCCACGCGGCTGACCTTGGAGCCCCACTTGTGCGTCGCCTCATCCAGGATCGCCCGCAGCTTGGCGTTGATCGTGTCGCGCGACGACAGGATGTGGTCGAGCTCCATCTCGCCGATCACGTTGCGCAGCGTCGTCTGCGTCAGCTTCTCGATCGCGTCGGGCAGGTTCGCGATTTCGTAGGTCGCGCGCACCGGATCGGTGATCTGCGAATAGATCAGCGCGTCGATTTCGACGACGACGTTGTCCTTGGTGATCACGTTCTGGCGCGGGAAGACGTACACCGTCTCGCGCAGGTCGATGCGCTCGGTGCGGAAGCGGCGCGAGTAGCTGTCGCCCGCAGGCGTGATGATCGTCTGGTGCCAGTCCACGGCGCGGGGTCGGTCGATCACGGGCAGCACGAAATTGATCCCCGACGCGAGCGTCTTGTGATACTTGCCGAGCCGTTCGATGATCATCGTCTGCGCCTGCTGCACCACGCGAATGCTCTTCGAGATCAATACGATGACGCCGAAGGCGACCGCGGCCACGAGTATCGTGCCAGGACCCATCGCTTACATCTCCTTTTCAACCATGAGGGTCGTGCCGTCCACCTGAATGATCGTCACCTGGGTGCCGGGCTCGATGACCGTGGCGTCCGACGACGCGCCGCGCCAGTCCTCGCCGTCCACCTTGACCCGGCCGGTCGATCCCGGTGCGATCCGCTCCGTCACGATACCGGTCTTGCCGAGCAGCGCGTCCACGCCGGTGCGCAGCTCGGACCCGGGACCGAGCTGGAAGTAGCGCATCAGGCGGGGACGCAGCCCCGCCATGCTGACGATGCTTGCCGTGGCGAAGGCGATGCCCTGGGCCACGAATCCGAGGCCGGGGATCAGCCCCACGATTCCGGCGACGCCCGCCCCAACGGCGAGGCAGGCGAGCCAAAAGCCGGCCGTGAACATCTCCCCGACAAACAGGCCGATCGCCAGCAGAAACCAAAGCAGCCAATCTTCCATAGGGTTCAAAGCTGCAACCCTTGTACGCGTTTCGCTATCCAACGTGAGCCAACTCCTTGTGGAGCCGCTATGATCGCCCGCCCGCTGCTGCTGCTCAGCTCCGTTGCATTCGTCACCATGCCCGCTGCCGCACAATCCTCACATCACGTCCTCAAAGGCGATTCCGTCGCCATCTACAATCTCGTCGGCGAGCTGCGCGTCGAAGCCGGCTCCGGCAGCGACGTCGCCGTCGACGTGCAGCGCGGCGGCGCGGATGCGGCGAAGCTCGACATCCAGACGGGACCGCTGCGCGGTCGCGAGACGCTGCGGATCATCTATCCGGACGACGTGATCTCTATGCCGCAATGGGGCCGCGGCTGGAACACGACGCTACGGGTACGCGACGACGGGACGTTTGGCGAGGAACATGGGAAACACGAGCGCAGTGGCTGGTTCCGCGAAGGGCACGAGGTGCGGATCACAGGCCGCGGGCGCAACGGGGAGGGCCTCGAGGCATTTGCCGATCTGCGGGTGAGCGTTCCGACAGGCAAGAATGTCGCGCTGTATCTCGGCGTCGGAAAAGCGTTCGTCTCCAACGTAGACGGCGTGATTCGCGTCTATGTCGCGTCGGCCGATGTGGCCGCCGATCGCACGCGCGGCTCACTCAAGGTTGAAACCGGATCAGGCAACGTCGATCTGCGCACCGCCTCGGGCGACATCGATCTGGAGACCGGGTCGGGTGACATTACGGTCGCCGGCGCCCAGGGATCGAGCCTGCGTCTCAACACCGGCTCCGGCAACGTGACATTGACCGACGGGAAAGCATCCAACGTGCACGTCGAGACGGGCTCCGGTAGCATCGACGCGACCGGATCGTCCGGCGATGACTTGTCGTTCGAAACGGGCAGCGGCGATGTGGATGTCGCGCTCGTCGCGACGTTCCGCTCGGTCCACATCGAGACCGGGTCCGGCGACGTCACCTTGAAGGTCCCGCCGACGCTCGGCGCCGAGGTGGACCTCGACACGGGGAGCGGTGACATCGACCTCGGCGGTCTGACGCTACAAGTTCGCCGGATCGAGCACGATCATGTCACGGGAACCATGGGCGACGGGAAGGGAAGACTGTCGGTCGAAACCGGCTCAGGAAACGTCCGGCTCGAAAAGCTCTAGTTTGCGGCGGTCCTTTTTGGTCGGCCGGCCCTTGCCTCGATAGGCGGGGGCCGGCGCGATTTTGTGGGCTTCCGCGAGCCGCTCGCGGGCCACGCGGCCTTCGGGTGATTCGTCGTACAGCAGCTGCGCATCCTTCGCGCTTCCGCGTCGTTCCGTCACCGCCCGCACGGTGACGAACCAGTTGTACGGGCCCACCTTGATGCGCAGCTGATCATTGGTCTGAATCTGCTTCGCGGGTTTTGCCCGGCCGCCGTTCACTTGAACCTTCCCACCGGAGACGGCTGCGGCTGCCAACGCGCGTGTCTTGAAAAAACGAGCCGCCCACAGCCAGCGATCGAGCCGAACCTTATCAGCGTCCATGACGAAAGTTATGCTAACCGCCGGCGACGATCGTCAGCTTCTGCCAGATCTTCCGCGACAAGCCCGTCGTCAAGTCCTCGATTTCGTTCACCGCCTGCAGCGCGACGCTGTCTTCGAAGTTCTGCACGTACAGCGCCGCGACCTTTCCGGTGAGCGACAACATCTCGCTGCAGAAGTCGAGATAGCGGGCGAGATCCGCCGCCGACATCTCCCGCTTGCTGGGCTGGGTGCGCTCGGGGTCTTTGGTGAGCTGGTGCATGTCGATGATGTGCGCGATTGATCGCAGCTCGCGCAATGCCCGCAGCGCCCGGCGCCGCTTGATGCGCGACTCGAGCGTCGCCAGGAAGAAGATCGCCGCACCGACGAGGACGAGGTCGTTGATCCCCGCCTCCAGCACCTGAATGAACTGCCCCATCTCGAACCCGCCGGGGGGCGGCCGCAGCCGTGTCACCATGAGCGCCAGCCCGGCGACGATAACGATGGCGAGCGCGGCGGTCGCGACGCGCACCGCCAGGATTGGCTTGGCGATCCACTCGGCCCGCTCGCGAGCCCGGCGCGAGATCTCGAGCAGCTGCCCACAGACGTGCCCGAGCCCCGAGTCCGGGAATCGCTCCTCGATGCGGTTCCGCAACCGCTCGATGGTGCCGACGATTTCGGCGGCGTCGAGCGCGAGGTAACTCGTGGAGGGGACGCTACTGACGGCGACTGAGATAATCCACCGCCAGGTGAGCGAGAGCGCGCACACCCACGGGAAGTGCCGCCTCGTCGATGTAGAACCGCGGCGAGTGATTGGGCGCCGCTGTTGCCGGGTCTGTCCCCGGTGGCACGATGCCGAGGAAGAAGAAGACGCCGGGAATGCGTTGTTGATAGCGTGAGAAGTCTTCGGCAGCGGTAATGAGTGGGGCGAGTGAGACGTGACTCGCGCCGGCGACCTCGCGCAGCGTGGGCACAATTTTCTCGGTCAACGTGGGATCGTTGTACGTCACCGCGGTCGTGGTGTCGATCGTCACCTGCGCGGTGGCCCCGGCGCTCTGCGCGATCGATTCCGCCGTCCGCCGGATAC
>QHUQ01000141.1 GCA_003221985.1 Gemmatimonadota bacterium
GCATGAACCGCAAGGGTTTTACGCTCATTGAGCTCTTGATCGTGGTGGTGATCATCGGCATTCTGGCCGCCATCGCGATCCCGAAGTTCGCCAACACCAAGGCGAAGGCGTACATCGCCTCGATGAAGTCGGATCTTCGGAACCTGGTGACCGCCGAGGAAGCGTACTTCGCCGACTCGGTCAAGTACAGCAATACCCATTCGTGCACCGTACCGCCCACGGCGGGCACCGTGAACTTCTGCGTGACGGTGGGTAACACGCTCGGCGGTCCGACTGTGAACGGTGGTGGGTGGAGCGCGACGATTACGAACGTCAACCTCACCAACCCCACGGTGACCTGCGCGATCTTCGTGAACACGACGGCCCAAACGCCGGCGACCACGGAAGGCGCGCCCGCCTGCCAGTAAGCCGCACCTAGCTGCATTGAAGTCTCGAGGGCCCCGGAGCGATCCGGGGCCCTCGTGCGTTCGGGCGCCGATAGCGGGGCGTGTCTTGACACCCTGTCCACTCAAGGCGAAAACCAAGCCTCTGTCGATTCGCGTGCCCATCGTTCGTCGTCCCGGTGGACCATAGATAGGGGGATCCATGGACGTGACAACCACACGGAGCCTCGTCGCAAGGTGGCCCGCCTTGGCGCCACGTCTGCTCAGCCTCTTCCGCATCATGCTGGCGTTCATTTTCCTTCAGGCCGGCACCATGAAGCTCGTCGCCTTCCCGATCGGGATGCCGCCGAACGGTGGCACAGCCCCACTGTGGTCGGAATTCTGGGTCGCCGGCGTGCTGGAGACGGTCGGGGGCGTACTGGCGCTCCTCGGCCTGTTCACGCGTCCCGTGGCCTTCATCTTTGCCGGCGAGATGGCGGTGGCCTACTTCCAATTCTTCGCCCCCCAGGGCTTCTGGCCTATCGCGACCCAGGGCGCGCTTCCCGCGATCTGCTGCTTCGCCTGGCTGTACATCTCGGCGGCCGGTGCGGGGCCCTGGAGCCTGGACGCCCGGCGGCGACGTGACCTACGGACGTAGCAGCATGTCGATTTCGCGGGGCCCCGTTCGACGCGTCCCTAGAACTCGGAAAGCCCGGGTTCAAAACCCAAGACTGAGAGACACGACGATGCGATTCATGATGCTGGTGATTCCCAAGGCGTACGAGAATGCACGGGCGGACTTCGTCCCCCCGGCTGACCTGGTCGCGAAGATGACGAAGTACAACGAGTCCCTGACCAAGGCGGGCGTCCTCCTGAGCCTGGACGGGCTCACTCCACCCGCCAAGGCGGCGCGGGTCAAGTTCGCGGCGGGCACGCCCAAGGTGGTCGACGGCCCCTTCACTGAGGCGAAGGAAATGGTTGGCGGCTACTGGATGATTCAGGTCAAGTCGAAGGCAGAGGCGGTCGAATGGGCCAAGCGGGCGCCGATGCTCGACGGCGACGTGATCGAGGTTCGTGAGGTCCAGGACATCTCGGAGTGGCCGGAAGAGGTCCGCAAGGCGGCCGGTCGGTAGTGTCCGACATCCATGCGGCCATCGATGCAGTCTGGCGGATCGAATCCGCCAGGCTCATCGCGGGGCTCGCGCGGATCGTGGGCGACGTCGGTCTCGCGGAGGACCTGGCGCAGGATGCGCTCGTTGTCGCCCTGGAACAGTGGCCGGCGTCAGGCGTCCCGGACAACCCGGGCGCCTGGCTCATGGCGACGGCGAAGCACCGGGCCATCGACCACCTGCGCCGCCGCAAGATGCAGGACACCAAGCACCAACATCTGGGCCGCGAGCTCGCGGAACGGCAGGTGAGCCCGGAGGCGGATCTCGCCGCGGCGCTCGACGATCAGGTCGGCGACGACCTGCTCAGCCTCATCTTCACCGCCTGCCACCCGGTGCTCACGACCGAAGCCCGCGTTGCGCTGACGTTGCGGCTGCTGGGCGGCCTGACCACGGAAGAAATCGCGCGCGCGTTCCTCGTGCCCAAGGCGACAATCCAGCAGCGCATCGTGCGGGCGAAACGGACGCTCGCCGCGGCGCGCGTGCCGTTCGAGGTGCCGCGGGGTGCGGAGCTGGCCGCGCGCCTCGACTCGGTGCTCGAAGTCATCTACCTGGTTTTCAACGAAGGCTACTCGGCGACAGCGGGCGACGATTGGGTGCGGCCGGCGTTGTGCGAGGACGCGCTGCGCCTGGGCCGCATCCTGGCGGAGCTCGCGCCGGCGGAGCCGGAGGTCCACGGGCTCGTCGCGCTGCTGGAGATTCAGGCGTCGCGCATTCGCGCGCGCGTGGGACCGGGCGGCGAGCCGATCCTGCTGCTCGATCAGGACCGCGGCAAGTGGGATCATTTGCTCATCAGCCGAGGGCTGGCGGCACTGGAGCGGGCCGAAGGTTTGGGTGGAACGTACGGACCCTACACGCTGCAGGCGGCGATCGCCGCCTGTCATGCGCGTGCCCGAACCGCGGAAGAGACGGACTGGACGCGGATCGTGGCGTTGTACGACGGCCTCGCGCAGCTCATGCCCTCGCCGGTGGTGGAGCTGAACCGCGCGGTGGCCCTCGGGATGGCGTTCGGCCCCGCGGCGGGACTCGAGCTGGTCGATTCGTTGACCACGGACCCGGCGTTGGCGGGTTATCATCTGCTGCCGAGTGTGCGCGGCGATCTGCTCGCCAAGCTCGGCCGTTTCGAGGAGGCGCGCGCCGAGTTTACGCGGGCCGCATCGCTCACGCAGAACTCCCGCGAGCGGGAGCTGCTCCACAAGAAAAGGGAGGCCCTGTGAAGAAGGAATGGTCGCCGCAGCTGCTCAGCATTCTCAGAATCGTCGTGGCTTTCCTGTATTTCCAAGTGGGTTCGGCAAAGTGGTTCGCCTTCCCGGCGGCGATCATGCCGGGCGGCGGCACGGCGCCGGTGGGATCGCTGGTGTGGTTCGCGGGGGTCATCGAGGTCGTCGGGGGCACACTCTTTTTCCTGGGCCTGTTCACCCGTCCCGTGGCGTTCATTCTCTCCGGCGAAATGGCGTTCGCCTACTTCATCGGCCACGCCGGTAATGGCTTCTGGCCGGTCCTGAATCAGGGAGCGCCGGCCGTCTTCTACTGCTTCACGTTCCTCTATTACTCAGCAGCCGGGCCGGGGCCATGGAGCCTCGACGCGCTGCTCGCTCGGCGCCGCACCATTGTTCCGGTCAGCTGAGTGACGGAGACCGTCTCACGCTACGATCGCTCGATCGTCGCAGGGCCGCTCCGGGCCGCGGTTTGGAAGATCGCGTGGCCGACGATGCTCACGAACGCCATCGGCGGATTGCAGGGGATCGTGGATCACGTGCTGGTCGGCAATCTCGTCGGCTATAAGGCGAATGCCGCGATCGGCGTGAGTTGGCAGATCTTTCTGGTCGTCATCGTGTTCATTTCGTCCCTGTTCACGGGCATGAGTGTGCTGGTGGCGCGTTTCGCCGGGGCGGGGGATGCGGAGAAAGTCGACCGCGTCGTCTATCAGGCGTTTCTGACGGCGATCGGCATCTCGCTGCTGGTGATGGCGCCGGTCGGGTATGTCGCGACGCCCTGGCTCCTCGACCTCGTCAATGCCACGGACGCGGTGAAGGCGGAAGCGCAGCCATACCTCCGCATCTTGTTCGGCTTCTCGACCGGCATGCTGATCTTCTTCATGTTCAGCGGCGCACTGCGCTCGGCTGGCGACGCGCGGACGCCGATGATGCTCGGTATCGCGATGACCATATTGAATCTCGTGCTGAACATCGTGCTGATTCGCGGCCTGGGGCCGATCCCGGCCTTTGGCACGCGCGGCTCGGCGATGGGCACGTGCATCACGGCGTGGCTGCTCGCCGTCTTCGCGCTGTGGAAAATGTGGACCGGGGGTTGGGTCGTCGCGTTTCCGAAGGGACGCGGCCTCGGACCTGACTGGGGAATCATCCGCGAGCTGTTCCGTTTTGGCCTGCCGACCGGCATTCAGGGAATCGCGATGAACGTCGGCGGCGTGCTGATGCTGTCGTTCATCGGATCGCTGGCACAGAGCGCGGCCGCGCAGGCCGCATTCGCGGTGTCGTATTCGGAGCTGTTCTCGCTGATCACCTGGACGTCGGTGGGCCTCATGGGATCGGCGGCGGCGGTGGCGGGACAGAATCTCGGTGCGGGCCATGCGGACCGCGCCGATCAGGCAGTCCACGTCGCGGCAAGGTACGGACTGTCAGTCGCCGCCTTCGTCGGCTTGTTCTTCCTGTTCTTTCCACGCCAACTGCTCGCGGTCTTCGGGATGCATGATGCGGTCGTCGTGGACGTCGGCGTGCAGCTGCTGCGCGTGCTGAGCGTGTCGGGGCTGTTCATCACGGTGGCCCTGGCGTACACGGGTGGCCTGCAGGGAACAGGTGATACGAAGAGTCCGTTGTACATCTCGATGATCTCGCAGATTCTTGTGCCGCTGGGCATCTGCTTTGTGATTCGGCAGACCGGGACGCTCGATCCGATCGACATCTGGCTCGCGATTCTCGCCGGCCACGTAACGCGCTGCGTGCTCAGCGTCTTGCGATTCCGGCAAGGGAAGTGGCGCACGATCGCGGTGCGCATCTAATGAACTATCGCTATGTGATCGTGGGCGGCGGCATGACCGCCGCCGCCGCTGCTGAGGGGATTCGGAGCCGGGATCCGGACGGCACGATCGGGCTCATCTCGGCGGAGCAACATCCACCCTACGCGCGTCCGCCGCTGTCCAAGGCGCTGTGTCCTACGACAAGCTGCTGCTCGCGACGGGCGGCACGCCGCGCCGCCTCCCGCTCGAGACGGACGAGATCATCTACTATCGCACCTACGACGACTATCGAAAGCTCCGTAGGCTCGCGACTGAGAAGCGCCGCTTCGCCGTGCTCGGCGGCGGGTTCATCGGCTCGGAAGTCGCCGCGGCGTTGCGGCTGGTGGGCCGCGACGTGACGATGGTGGTTCCCGAAGCGGGGATCGGCGCCCGCGTCTTTCCAGCCGACCTGTCGCAATTCCTCGTACAGTATTACCGCGAGCAGGGAGTCGACGTCCGGACGGGCGAATCGCTGACGGGTCTCACGCGCAGCAAAGATGAGCTGACGCTTGCGACGAAGAGCCGGGAGATCCGCGTGGACGCCGTCGTCGGCGGGATCGGCATTCAGCCGAACGTCGATCTCGCCGTCCAGGCGGGTGCGCGCGTCGACAACGGCGTCGTCGTCGATGAGCTGCTGCGCACCAGCGTGCCGGACGTCTTCGCGGCCGGCGATGTCGCCAATTTCTTCAATCCGGCGCTCGATGCGCGGCTGCGCGTCGAGCACGAGGACAATGCCAACACGATGGGGGCCGCCGCGGGCCGCGCGATGGCGGGCGACAAGACGCCGTACACGCACCTTCCCTTCTTCTATTCAGACCTGTTTACACTCGGCTACGAGGCGGTCGGGGAGCTGGACGCTCGGCTCGAGACCCTCAGCGACTGGAAGCAGCCGTTCCGCGAGGGGGTCATCTACTACCTCAAGGACGGGCGCGTGCGCGGCGTACTGCTCTGGAATACGTGGGGGCAGGTGGATGCGGCCCGCGCGCTCATCGCGGACCGGCGTACAGTGCGCGCCGAGCAGCTGCGGGGACGGCTCGCAGCCGCTTAATCCGTCAGAGCGATGCGGCGCGCCCGGTCCCACAGCCCGGGCACCGAAAGCCGGCGTGCGACCTGCTCGAATGCCGGGGTGGGTCCTTGCCAGCGGAGGTCGGCGACCGTTCCGACCGGCACGTCGGTCCTGAGCGTCGCAAGCGTACGGAACAGCAGCGCCAGCTCGCGATGCTCCTGCAGTGCGGCGGCCAGACGCGCCGCGCCGCGCACCGGGACTTCCCACTGCTTGGCGTTGACGGGGATCCGCTCGAGGTGCGCGTAGCGTCCCAGCACCGCGCCCGATGCTTTCTCGCCCCATCCTGGAATCCCAGGAAATCCGTCCGCGGAGTCACCGACCAGCGCGAGATAATCCGGAATCGATGAAGGCTCCACACCGAATCGCGCCACGACACCGGGCTCGTCGCGCAGCTCGCGCTTGCGGCGATCGAATTGCACGACGCGCTGTCCCACGACGCACTGGCTCAGATCCTTGTCGGGCGTGCAGATGATGACCTGCTCGACGCCCGCGGTCTCGGCGGCGAGCCGCGCGGCCGCCGCCAGGGCGTCGTCGGCCTCGAATTCCTCCATCGCCCAGACGACGACGCCCATGGCGCGCAGCGCGTCTTCCAACGGATGGAACTGCGCCAGCAGCTCCGGCTCGATGCCTGCGCTGGTCTTGTACCCGGCCCACAGGTCGTTCCGGAACGACTCGATGACGTGATCGGTGGCCACGCCGAGGTGCGTGGCGCCGCCCTCGAGCATCCCGAGCACCGATCCCAGCACACCGATGATGGCGGCGACCTCGCGGCCGTCCTTGTCCTGCTGTTTCGGCATCGCGTAGAAATGCCGGAACAGCTCGTAGGTGCCGTCGAGGAGATGGACTCTCAACGTTGCTGCTGGCGCCGCAAATCGGCCACGAGCTGATCGCGCAGCGCGCCGATCGCTCGGCCGCGGATGTTGAGGATGCCACCCGGCAGATTATCGAAGCGATAGCGGCGCAGGGTGAGCAGATAGATCCCCGTCCCGCGGTCGATTGCCGAGGTGAGATCGACCGCCGCTTCGAAGTAATGGTTGGCGTAGAGCTGTTTCGCGGCGACCAGCGTCATACCGGGAAGCTCCGGCGGCGTGTAGACGACGAGATGCGTCACACTGAGAATCGGCCGGAGATGGGGAAGGACGTCTTCCGACCAAAACAGGATCTCGGCGGCCGCCCCCCCGGCCCGTCGTAGATCGCCATCGCCGAGTCGCCGCGCGTGCGGTAATCGGTGACGTATTGCACCAGCCGCCGCCGCGCGTAGGCGCTCAGCTGCGCCTGCAGATCGGCCGCGGGCGCCGACCAATTCATCTGGTCGTGGATGCGACGCATGTCGGTGGCGGGGAGCTTCACCACACAGTCGCCCGGCTTGCAGTCTCGCATCTCGCCGACGTCGCGGCTGGTGATCGTGACCGCGGCAACATCGCCCTCGTTCGCGGGATTGCTGAAGATGCCGAGCTGGGTGCGATGCGGGGTGCGCAGCGCAGCGGGAAAGTTGCGCGCGGCGCTCGCCCAGGCATCGCGCGTCATCGTGACCGTGATGATGCCGAACACGGCGACATCGCGGCGGTCACGCGCTTCGAGGACCTTGACGACCGGCTCGCCGCGCTCGACCGCCGCGAGCTGCACGCTATCGAATCCGATGCTTTGTTGCAGGAATTCCGTCAGCCTGGGCGGTGCCGTTGTCTGGAGTAATAGAAGAAGGGGCAGCATGCGCCTCCTTTAGATCAGTGAATCAATGGGCAAGTGCGAAAACAGTTTCGCGCCGATCGGCCGCCAGAATCCCGCCTCGGGTTCGTCGGTGTAGCCGCCGGTCCATTGCAGGCCGCCATTCCTGCCCCGCGTCACTTCGTACGCCAGGGCGGGGCTCGACCACCGTTCGAACAGTTCCGCCACGTGGCCCGCGAGCTCCGCGCTGCTGACGAGCACGCCGACTTCCGTATTCAATTCGAGCGATCGCGGGTCGAGATTGACGGAGCCGATAAAGACCGACGCGCGATCGAAGACGAATGTCTTGCCGTGCAGGCTCGCCCGGGAGGAGCCGATAAGCGCCGTGGCCCGCGGTCTCGTTCCTCCGCCCGCGGCCTCGGGCCTGAGCTCGTAGAGTCGGACCCCTTCGTCGAGCAGGGGGCGCCGGTACTTCATGTAGCCGGCGTGGACGAGCCACACGTCCGTGGCGGCCAGCGAATTCGTCAACACGCGCACGTTCACGCCATCGCGGCGCCGCTCCCCGAAGAAGGCCACCCCCTCCTTGCCCGGTACGAAGTACGGCGACACCACGAGCAGGTCGGACCGCACGGCGCGAACGTACGGAGAGATCTGGCCGCCGAGATAGCTCTCACTCCGCGTGCCCACCGGTTTGGTGAGTTTGTCGGGAGGATCCGCGATGACCTTCGCCTCCGCCCAGTCGAGGTGCAGGGTGTGCGTCCGCAGCTCGGTCGCGAGCGCCGAGCCGGCGAGGGCGCGGGCGTATGCTGTTTCCTGCAGCAGCTCGCAGCGGTCGCTGAGCTGCCGCCGGCGAGTGGCGAACGCAGCGGGGTCGGGCGCGAATTTACCCAGCTGAGAAATCGGAATGGCGAACTGGCTGTTCCAGTGTTGACGCGGGTAAAGCTCGTGAGCAGCTCGCCGAGGCGTAGCAGCCCCGAGCGGTGCACGTACGGGTTGAAGACGCGAATCTCGATGTTGGGATGCGCGTCGAGGCCGGCGACGTCCTCGTCCTTTTTCTCGAGCGTGCCCCAGTCGTCCAGCAACACGCGCACACGCACGCCCCGGTCGGCAGCGGCGATCAGGCGGTCGATCACGAGCGCGCCGGTCGTATCGGCGTGGAAGATGTAGTACTGGAGGTCGAGCGTCTGTTCGGCGAGCTCGATCAGCACCGCGCGCGCGACGAACGCATCGAGTCCGGTCGGCAGCAGCCGGAATCCGGAGCGGCCGCCGTTGGCCGCGACGCGCGGTTCAATCGAGCGGTGGAGAAAACTCATTTGTGGAGTGATATTTAACAGCAATCGTTGGCCCTCGTGTAAGCTTCGAGCCAAAGGAGGGAGCGTATGACGTGTAGACCTGGATTGGCGGCCTTGATGCTCGCGGCCGCGCCGCTCGCCGCGCAGCAGCCCCAACTGATGGGGCACGATCAGTCGATGGCGGATCATATGCGGCAAATGGAGCAGATGATGGCGCCGATGATGCGCGCCATGGCGTTCACCCCTGATCACCTGCTCGCCCGCAAGGACTCGCTCAACCTCACGCCACAACAAGTCACCCGTCTCACCGCGCTGCGTGACGCCGCGCAGAGCACTCACGATGCGGCTGCGGCCGAAGCGAAAGCCCACATGGACGGCGTGGGGCAGGCGCTCATGGTCGCGACGCCCGATACCGGCGCGGTGAAGATGCATTTCCAGGCGGCGCATAGCGCGATGGGACGCGCGCAGTGGGCCATGCTGTCTGCCGCCGCCCAAGCGAGAGGGGTACTCACCGACGAGCAGCGCGCCCGGGTGGATCGCTGGGCAAACATGATGATGGATCACCCGATGGAACACTAGAACACAAAATGGAGGACGCAGGGGCGAGCATTTCGCTCGCCGCTCCGTGACTCCGAGGGTTGTCTCTACATCGGCATCGCGGCGCCCGGCATTGCATGCGGACCGTGCAGCGGGCGAATGCGTAGGAACAGCATCCCTCCGACCGGAGTCCGAGATCCGTAGAACGGCTGCAGCCCTGTCGGCACCAGGTTCAGCGTTGCCTGGAATCCCAGGCCGAGCGTTGTGTTGGACGTCCGAACCACTTCGCGAATGTATCCGACCGACAACGCGACGGTTGGCCCCCCAAATGGCCGCTGTCGCGATTTGACCGTGCATGCCCAGTTTCCGGCCGTGTAATACGGAGGCGGTCACGCGGTGCTCGGACTCGGTCGAATTCAATGCTTCGGGACTCTTCAGGAAGCCGTATCCTGCCGCAACGACCCAGCTCGAATCGAGGTGTGCGGTGAATCGTCCCGCGTAGGAATCCAATCGCAAGCGATCGAACCCCCACCGTTCCTCATTCGGCTCGCGGCCGTTGAAGGCGGAGCCTTCCAGTTTCCAATGGTGTCCGAATACCCCAGCGGTCAGGACGCCGAAGCTGATATGGCTGGCATCTTGCCAATGGTGCGATAGCGGCGCGGCCAGATTATCCATGGCCGACGGCCGGTGCATGAAAGCGACGGGGCCCAGCGCCGGCTCACCGGCAGGTGCGGCATAGACCGCTACGCCGATGTTGCGCGTCAGCCCCCGCTCGTACATCACCGCCAATTCCATCCAGAAGTCGTGCGGATGTTGGCGATCGACCAGCGGCTGGCCGCGATAGCTCTCGCCGCTTTGCAACAGCAGCGGATAGCCACGGTTGGTGACGGTGGTGGGATCGAGGCTCAGCATCGTCCGCGCCTGAAATCGGCCGCCGAGCAGATCGCGGCTCGCCATGAGCATCGCCCAATTCAGTGATCCCAATTGGTCATCGCCGCGCGGGCCGCCCTGCTTGTCGTATTGCACGAACCCAAAACCGTGCAGCATCACGAGCCACGACCCGACCATTTTATGGCGTGCGGGCAGCGGCACCGCGTCGGGGATCCACGTCGTGCCTGACCCCATGCGCTCCATCGAGATGCCGAGCGGGTCCGTCATCTTCATCGCCATCGGCGTCATTGGAGCCTGTGGTGGCATCGGGTGTGCGGGATGCTGCGCATGGAGTATTGAAGGCACGAGTACGATCGGAAGCAGGTACCGAAACATGAGGGCCTCTCGTTAGAGCAAAGTCTCGAGCGTCGCGGCATGTGTCACGGCCGCGAGGGGAGCACCGACGAGGGTATCGAGGACTAAACTCTGGGAGGCGGTGCTTCTGGACCTGAGGTCGGCAATCCCTTTGGATGGATTGAAGGGGCTGATGCGCGCGCAGCGGTCAGCCCCTCCGCGGATGAAACGTCAGCCCTAGTCACGTCCACTGTGAGAGAGCAAGATGTAAGCGCCTGGCAGCAGAGCGGGATCGTCGCGGCAGGCTGGTGCTCGAAATGCGATGATTGCTGCGGCGGAGTGTTGTGATGATGCGTCCTCGAGTTATCGTGCCCGGAAGTACAACGCAAGTCGCGGGCAACGAAGCCGAGATGCAGAATCAGTGCAGTCGATGTGAATGCGACTACTTGGCGAAGTGTCACAGCTGAAGGCTAATCGTGAGGACGCGGATGCGGAAGCAATGCGTTGCCGTCACCATTCTATTGATGATTACCGCGTCCATCCTGTTGGCCCACGATCTCTTTCTAAAACTCGACAGCTACTTCGTCCCACCGAACACGCTCGTACGCGTGGCCGTGCTGAATGGCTCGTTTTCGCGCAGCGAAGCGGCCCTGGCACCCGACCGGCTGGTGGACCTGAGCATCGTGGGCCCCGCGCAGCGCCATTCCATTCCGCGCGAGTCCTGGAAGCCCACCGGCGACACCACCTGGCTCAGCGTGCAGACAGGCGCGCCCGGGACCTATGTCATTGGCGCCTCGCTCAGCCCTCGCCAGATCGCGCTTTCGGCTGAAGACTTCAACGGCTACTTGAAAGAAGACGGCATCCCCGACGTGCTCGAGGCAAGGACTCGCGACGGAGAGCTCGCTCGTGCGGCTCGCGAGCGCTATCAAAAGCACGTCAAGGCGATTCTCCAGGTCGGCGATCTGCGGACACGAGCGTTCGAATTCGTGCTAGGATATCCGGCGGAGATCGTGCCGGTCACGAATCCGTATTTCCTGACTGTGGGCGATACGCTCGCGGTGCGCTGTCTGGTGGACGGCAAGCCGGTTGCCCAGCAGCTCGTGATCGCCGGGGGAGAGCGCGATATCACCGCGATTCCGGAAATCCGGGCGCGAACGCAGACAGATGGCGTCGCGCGGTTCGTCATCCGCTCGGCCGGCAAGTGGTACGTCAAGTTCATCCATATGGTGCCGGTGAGCGGAGACAGCGTGAACTACGAATCGAAGTGGGCCACACTCACATTCCAGGTACGGTGACATGGAGACAAGCGCGCACTCGGTCCTCTCGCTGTGGGAAAGCTTCTACGTCATCGTCGGCTCCTCGGCCGGCGGCCTGACCGGCCTGATGTTCGTCGTGATCACCCTGGCCGCAGACTCGAACCTGCCGCGCACTGAGGAGTCGCTCAACGCGTTCGGCACGCCGAACGTGATCCACTTTGTGGCCGCGCTCTTGATTTCGGCGGTGCTCAGCGCGCCCTGGCATCAGCTCCGGGATCCCGCCCATGTCATCGGCGCGACCGCGCTCGCCGGGGTCGTCTACGTGCTGATCGTGCTGCGGCGGATGCTGAAGCAAACGGGCTACAAGCCGGTGCTCGAGGATTGGGTGTGGCACCAGGTGCTGCCGATGATCGCGTATGCGACGCTCTTCGTCGGCGCCGCGGGTATGTCGCACGACCAGACGTGGGCGTTGTTCACCGTGGGGGGCGTCGCCTTGTTCCTCTTGTTCATTGGCATCCATAACGCGTGGGACACCGTCACCTACATTGCTGCCACCCGCCAGCAGGAAACGCGCGGCACGGAGAAGAGTCCATGATGCAACGCCGCCAGCTGCTGAAGACCCTCGTCGCGGCTTCGCTGTTTCCGTCGATTGGCATGCCGCGGATCCGCACGGTCCCAGCCAAGCGCGACCTGCGGGACTGGCTCGCCGTGCGCGAGCTCTTTCCGCTGGCTCCCGACTGGACGCATCTGTCGAGTTTTTTGTTCGTGTCGCATCCCACACCGGTGGCGGCGGCGATCGAGCGCTTTCGGAAGAAGCTCGATGCGGATCCGTTCTGGGTCGAGATCGCCTGGGTCAGCGACGCGGAGGGCCGGCCGTTCGCCGCGGTCAAACGCGCGCTGGCCGACTACACCGGCGGTAGTCCCGCGGAGCTGTGCCTGACCGTCAATACCACCACCGCGCTGGCGATGGCGTATCACGGGCTGCGGATCCGTCCCGATCAGGAAATCGTGACGACTGAGCATGACCACTACTCCCACCGCGAGTCGATTCGCTACGCGGCGGCGCGCTCCGGTGCCGGCGTGCGCTACATCGCGCTGTTCGACACCCCGGGCACCGCACGGGCCGACCAGATCATTGAGCGCATCGCGCGCGCGATTACGCCCGCCACCCGCGCCGTCGGCGTGACCTGGGTACAGTCCTCCACGGGGATCAAGCTGCCGATCGCGGGGATTGCCGAGGTCGTTGCCCGAGCGAATCGCGGGCGCGCGCCCGCCGACCGCTGCCTCCTGATCGTCGATGGAGTGCACGGCTTCGCGAATCAGGATGTGGACGTGGCGCGCCTGGGCGCCGATTTCTTCGCGAGCGGCACCCATAAATGGCTGTTTGCGCCGCGCGGCACGGGGTTCCTCTGGGGCAAGAGCGATGCCTGGCCCGAGCTCCGGCCGACGATTCCCAGCTTTGATCCCGACGCGCTCGACGCGACGTTCGCGGCGTATGTGGACCGCAAGGAGTTACCGCCGACGCAGGCAGCCTTCGTCTCACCCGGCGGGTTTATCGCGTACGAGCATCTGCTCGCCATTCCGGCGGCGGTGGAGCTGCATCGCACGATCGGCCGCGACCGGATCGCGGCCCGCATTGCAGATTTGAACACGGCGTTCCGCGATGGTGCCGCACGCATCCCCGGTGTTACGCTGCACACACCACGCGATCCAAATTTGAGTGCCGGGATTTCCTGTTTTGAAGTTCGCGGCATGGCCGTCGGTGAGGTTGTGGCGCGGCTCGCCGCAAAGAAGATTCGTACCACCACCTCGCCGTACAAGGTCTCGTACGCGCGCGTTGCGGCGGGGATCATGAATCGGCCGGACGAGGTCGAGCTGGTTCTCAGGGAAATCAGAGCGCTGATCTAGGGGAGGAATTGCCAGGGCATTCCCGCCGAACTGCTAGTTGCCGACCGAGCTGGACGCCGACGCGACGATGATCTCCCCGGTGGTGAGGCCGGTGAGCGCATCCCGCAATACCACGTGGATCATGTTCACCGTGATCCCCGACGCGCCGCTCGCGACCTGCTCGTTCAGCACCGCGTAGCCGACGCCCGGCAAATCGACGCGCGTGTTGGGCGCCGGCAGGTAGTCCCCGCTCCCGAGGGGCACGCCATTCACCGTGAGGTTGGTGAAGCTGGAGCCGAGCGCGTTCCGCCCCGCCGGGCCGCTCACCCAGCTCGAGGTCGCGGCGATCACGGTCTCTGCGGTGATCAGCCCGTTCAGGACGTTGACGTTCTCCAGATGCGCGGTGCTCTGGGCGGTCGAGGCCTGGACGTCGGTCGCACCCGACGTCATAGTCGTGAGGGCGTCTACTGTGATCTCCGGTGCCGCGAGGGCATCCACGTCCGCGCTGACGAAGCCGCCCCCGGAGGGCAGGGTCACGTGTCCGCTCTGGAGGTTGGTCGCGAGTGTTCTTACCGCGGCGCCGAGGGCCTGGCCGCTGACCGCAGTCTGCGCGTGCAGGGCCCCGTTGATCAGGCCCAACGCCAAGAGCGTCTTAGTCAGGCGAGTCATGGTCTGTCCTCCATCACGGGCGGGCCTGAATGTTGCCGCCCGTCAGGTCTGTGACGCCGGTGCTGATGGATCCGTCCAAGGAGATCCCGAAGCGGTCGGGCCCCTTGCCGGGACTCGAGCCGGGCTGGCCGTTGTCGCAGGCGGTGGCGGTAAAGCGCCGCTGGTCCGTGTTGTTCACGCGCGCACTGCCCGTCCACGTGACGCACACACCGCCACGGGAATCCGACGACGTCGTCAGCCCGTCGATGGACAAACTGTGGATCCGCGTCATCCGGGACGTCCCGCCGTGGTAGACGACCTGCATCTCCCCCTGGAACGGCGGCCCGGAGCGGCCATCCACGTTGAACCCGAACGTCGTCTTCCCGATCGCCGGGTCGATGCGGCCACCGCCGGTCACCTGCGCCCGTGCCTGCGGCGGCGGCGTGGTGCAGTTCACGGTGAAGCTGGTGCTCGCCGTACCGCCCGCAGGCACGTTGACGTTCACCGGGTTCGTGCTGGTCACCGTGCAGTTGCTCGCCACCGTCAGCGTCACGCTGTGACTGCCGGCCGGGAGGCCGTTGAACGTCACGCTGCCGTTCGGCACCATCGGCTGGCTCGTGGCGCTCGGCGTCCCGGCATCCACCGTCACCGTAAAGGTGCTCGGGAAGCTCGAGCCCGTGGTGGTGTTCGACACCGTCAGGTTGCCCGTGGTCGGGGGCGTGGTGCAGTTCACGGTGAAGCTGGTGCTCGCCGTACCGCCCGCGGGCACGTTGACGTTCACCGGGTTTGTGCTGGTCACCGTGCAGTTGCTCGCCACCGTCAGCGTCACGCTGTGACTGCCGGCCGGGAGGCCGTTGAACGTCACGCTGCCGTTCGGCACCATCGGCTGGCTCGTGGCACTCGGCGTTCCCGCATCCACCGTCACCGTAAACGTGCTCGGGAAGCTCGAGCCCGTGGTGGTGTTCGACACCGTGAGATTGCCCGTCGTCGGGGCCGGGTTGAGCGCGAGCACGGTGGCCAGCCACGTGCAAGGCGTGCTGGGCGCGCAACCCGAGTTTTGGGAGTCGTAGAACCAGGTCCACATCGGATCCACTTGGCGCGTGGCGTCCGGCAGGGCGAAGTCGGCCTGGACGGCCACCGCCGTATCGGACGTCCCTTCGATATGTTGAAAGGTTTCGGCCTGCGGGGACAACCCCACGGTAGTCGGTGGGCGCGACATCGTGACGCCATACGCGAGCGCGCCCCCGTTGACGGTGATCGGCCCAGGATGGGCGATGGTTTGCGTTTGGGTTGTGGTCGAGCCCGCGTCCGATCGGGACGCGCCCCGCGCCTGCAGGAAATCCGTGTGAACGCCCGTAAAGGCCGAGATGACCAGCCCGCCGTCCGTAACCGACGTCGAAAGGAACGCTTGCACCACGAGCAGGGTGTTCGGGTCCGTGCCCGCATCGGGGAAGTTCTGCACGTTGGTGGCGACATAGGTGGCCATTGAGATGCCGTCGGCGTGGAAGAACTCGACCCGCGTGTACGTGTTGCCGACCCGCGTCAAGTTGGACAGGCGGTCAACCACCGAGTCGATGATGTTCGTGGTGGTCGAGCTGCGCCAGAGGAAGGTCGCAATAATCGCGTCGCCGACGTGCGGGTTCGTGGGGTTGAACCCCTTGGTGAGGACGGTCCCGCTCTCGAAGAGTGCGCTGTTCTTCTGGTCGAGTGTGATGCCGCCCGCCGCGGCGGCAGTAACTGGCGGGGGTGCGGTAATATTGAACGCGGCGCTCGTGGCGCCCCTCACCCCCGTGGCGGTGGTGGTGGCCACCAGCGTGTAGGCGGTGCCCGCCTGGTCGATGCTCAGGTCGCTGAACGACGCGACCCCGTTCACTGCGGCCACGGTCGTCGTGCCGGAGAGCGTGCCAGGGCCCGGGTTCGTGCGGACCGTGATCGAGCCCCTGAAGGTCGCGACGGTGTTGCCGGCGTCATCCTGCGCGGCTACCTGCACCGGCGGCGAGATGGTGGCTCCGACAGTGGTGCTGCTCGGCTGGACCGTGAACGCGAGCCGCGTCGCCACCGCCGTTTGAGGCTCGGCCGCCGGGTTGAGCGCCAGCGCGGTGGCCAGCCAGGTGCGCGGCGCGCTGGGCGAGTCGAAGAACCAGGTCCACTGCGGATCGACAGAGCCTGCGCTGACCGGCACGGCGTAAGCGCCTTCGGCCCCCATCGCCGCGTCAGACACCGTGGTGATGGTGGCGAAGCCCGGGGGCCGGATGAGACCGGCCACGCCGTCGTTCGACAGCGTGACGCCATACACGAGCGCGCCCGCGTTGACCGAAATCGCCCCGGAACCGGCAGTCGTTTGAGAGCCACCCGAGCCACTCGCCGAGCGGTGCGCTCCCAAGGCAGCCGCAGACACGGCGTTCACGCCGGTATAAGCGGAAGGGACGACGCCGCCGTCCGTCACCGGCGCGGAGAGGCGCGCCTGCACCTCCAGCAGGTCGCTCCAGTCCGCGTTGGGGTCGGGAAAGTTCTGCACGTTCGTGGCGACATAGGTGGCCATCGAGATGCCGCTGGCTTGGACGTACTCGACCAGCGTGTAGGTGTTGCCCACCGGCGTCCCGTTAGCCAGGCGGTCGG
>QHUQ01000142.1 GCA_003221985.1 Gemmatimonadota bacterium
GCCGATCGCGCGACGGCGCCGCTTCTTGACATCTGATGTAGGACGGCAGAGCATCACGCATCATGGCAAGAACCACAATCGACCTCGATCCGGCCGTCCTTCGCGAGCTCCGCCGCCGCAGTGCCCGCGAGGGGAAGAGCATGGGCCAGGTGGCGTCGGAACTCCTCGCGCGCGCCGCTGCAGGCGATGCCGCGACCCCGTCTCCGGAGTTCGTGTGGACCACTGCCCCGCTCGGGCCCGCGCGCGTCGATCTCGAGGACAAGGAAGCCGTCCGGAGGGTCCTGGACGGATCGGGGTGAGCGCGACGGTCGACGCCAACGTCCTCGTCTACGCATCGGACAACCGCGCTGCGGCACACGAGCAGGCCGAGGCGCTCGTCCGCCGCCTTGCCGCCGGACCCGAGATCCTCTACCTGTTCTGGCCGGTGCTCCTGGGCTACCTGCGGATCGTCACCCACCCCGGAATCCTGACCAATCCCCTCTCCCCGGCGGACGCGCTTCGGAACGTCGAGTCGCTCCTGGACCGACCTCACGTTCGAGCGCCCGGCGAGCTCGACGGTTTCTGGTCGATCTTCCGGTCGACCGCCGGCGATCGACCACGAGGAAACGATGTCCCCGACGCGCACGTGGCGGCGCTGATGCGCCAACACGGCGTCCGTGTCATCTACACCCATGACCGGGACTTTCGCCGCTTCGACGGGATCGAGCCACGAGATCCATCGGCGTAGCCGCGGGCTGACAACAAAAACCGATTGACTCATCATGATGAGTCACATAGGCTGCGCGAGATGACCAAGCGGCTGCAGGTCTTGTTCGAGGACGATGAGTTGCGCGAGCTTCAGAGGGTCGCCCGGCAGCATCGGATGACCACGGCCGAATGGGTCCGCAGGTCGCTCCGCGCGGCGCGGGAGGCCGACGCGGCGGCGGACACGGGCCAGAAGCTGGGGGTGATCCGGCGGGCCGCGGGCTACTCCTTCCCGACTGGCGACATCGACAAGATGCTCTCGGAGATCGAGCAGGGCTACCTCGCCACCGACGAGGGATGATCTTCGTCGACTCTAACGTCCCGATGTATCTCGTCGGGGCGGATCACCCGCACAAAGCCGCCGCGCGCCGCCTGCTCGAGCGCGCGATCGTCGACGACGAGTCACTCACCACCGACGTCGAGGTCCTCCAGGAGCTCCTCCACCGCTACCTGACGATCGGCCGGCACGACGCGATCGGGCCCGCCTGGGAGGCGATCGTCGGTGTCGTGGACGTGATCCATGAGGTCGAGCTCGAGGACGTCGCCCGGGCGCGGCGCCTCGTCGAGGCGGCGAGCAGCCTGTCGGCTCGGGACGCGGTTCACCTCGCGGTCATGCAGCGCCACGGCATCACCCGGATCCTGAGCTTCGACACCGGCTTCGACGGAATCGTGGGAGTCGAGCGCATCGGGACCTAGACGACGGGTCGTTCCCGCAGACGGTCGGTCACGACTCGGTGATGCCTGCGCCCGGCCTGAACGTCCAGACGCAGGTCCCCCCGTGGCGACCGCGACATCACTCCGGTCGTACGCGACCATTTGGAGCCCGGGTCGGCAGCCAGCCGGCCCGGGCTCTCTGTTCAGGCTCGAGCGCATCAGCGCTCGACGACGACCACCTCGTACGTCGTCGCCGTCGGCGGAAAGCCCGTGATGAACTTGGCGTTCACGGCGCCAAGCGCGTTGCCGAACCGGGCGACCGTCGTCGGAGTCACGAAGGCTCCGTCGACGTCGTCGTTTGTGATCACCCGCTGGACGGTGGCCGACGAGAGATCGCCGGACAGCCGCAGCTCGGTGATCTGGTTGCTGAAGTTCTGGACCGCCCAGACCCGGCCCGCCTCGAACAGGATCCCGTCGATGTTCAGGAGGTCCGCCCCGGCGATCGCAGCGCTCGCGCCCGTCGTCGGGTTGACGGTGTAGATCGTGGCGTTGTTGCTGTGGGCGACGATCAGGGTCGAGCCGTCCGGCGTCGCGGCGATGCCGTTCAGGTTGAAGCCCGGCGTCACCTCGCCGGCCGGGCCGCTGACGACGAGGGTCGACGCGGTGCCGACCGTGCCGTCGTCGTTGATCGGCACGCGGTACAGGTGGGGCTGAACCGAGTCGGTGAACCAGGCCGCGCCACCGGCGACGATCACGTCGTTGACGATCGAGCCTGGCGGCGTCCCAAACTGGAACGACGCGACGTCAGCGCCGGTCCGCAGGTCATAGACGTAGCCCTGGCCGGTGAAGCCGCCCGCGACGAAGAGCAGGCCATGCTCGAGGTCGACGCGCAGCCCGAGTGCGTTCCGTCCGGGGGGCGGATCGATGAACTTCGTCACCGCGCCGGTCCGGATGTCGCCGCGGAAGATGTCGCCCTGGAAGAGGTCGCCCGCGTAGAAGGTCGTCCCGGCGCCACTCGCGATTCCTTCCGCGGACGTCGCGCCGGTCAGCGTGATCGTGTGTGGCAGCGGCCGTGCCGCGAGCACGGTCCCGCTCACGAGGGCGCTGGCGAGGATCGCGGCGATCGAGATCGCGCCAACGAGTCGTGCCATGGGGGCCTCCTCCCTGTCTGGTCGCGTCCCTGGGCAAGAATCGTAGGCCGGGTATCCCGGGGCGGCAAACGCGGCCGAGATGCAGAGGGCAGCGACTCAGAGGAACAACGACGGCCCGAACGGGATGAACCGATCGAACTGGCCGAACGGCTCGCTGGACATGAGCATCGTCAGCGGCGGGTCGATCTTGTAGCCGCGGCCGAGGAGATGGCGCATCGCGACCTCGTTCGGCATCGGGACGTCCAACGACAGCTCGTCCATCCCGAGCGCGCGGGCGCGAGCCTGGGCGTGGCCGAGGATCGGGACGAGATCGGTCGGATCGAGGGCGGCGATCGGACCGGAGCCGGCCGCGCTGACAAAGGAGAAGCCGATCGCTCGACCGGCCCGCCGGAAGATCGTCCCAGACCGCTGCTCGAGGAGCCATGCGTAGTCGTCGTCGCGCGGGTAACCGAGAACGGCGGTCTCGATCGCCGCCAGCTCGGGGACATCTTCGAGCGTCGCCGTCGCGGCCTCGAGGCCGCCGAGGTCCGGCGCGTCGGCGCTCGCCGGTGACCCGGACATCGACGCGATCGGGAACCGGACGACGGTCCCCGCGCGGTAGTAGCGGGCAAGGGCCCGGACGTCCGTCGTGGCGATGATCGCCCGGACTGCGCCGCGGCCCAGCGGGAACGCGCGCTCGATCAGCTCCCGACCCAAGCCGGCCGACTGGCGGTCCGGCCGGACGAACAGCTCGGTCAGCTCGAACAGCCCGCCGCGCTCGACCGACCGCGAGTAGCCGAGCATCGCAGCGTCGGCGTCATCGACCGCGATCCACCACTCGGCGGCGGTCGTTGCGACATGTCGGAGCAGCGGCTCCAGGTGCCGCCAGAACTCCTCGGGATCCGAGAAGAACTCGTTCCCCTGGCGGGCGAAGAGATCGCCCATCGAGGCGATCGACAGGTCGAAGCACGCCCGGATGTCGTCCGGCGTGCCTCGCCGGATCGTCACGCCGGCGAGGCCTCCCCCGGCCCGGACGAGCTGCGGCACCGGCTCGTCGATCAGGCGACGGCGTCGCCCTCGGCCGATCCCGGCAACCGCGAGGACTGGCCCTCACGAAGGGTCGCGCCGCCTTCGAACGTCGTTCGCATCGGCACTTCATGCAGGAACAGCACGAACAGCGCCGCCAGGAGGGACGCCACGATCCCGACCCAGAACGTGTTCGCGATCGCGATCGAGATGGCCTCGTGGATGCCGGCCACGATGTGCGGGATCTGCGGCTCGACGATGGGCTTGAAGGCGTCCGGTGTCGCCGCGAGGATCTTCGTCCCGAGATCGCCGGTGCCCGTCAGGTCGAGCTGGCCGCTCCCGCCGCCGCCGGCGAAGGCGTCGACCATCTGCTGCGGCACTCCGGCCGCGACGAGCTGCGTCGGGATCTCCGTCTTCACCCGGTCCGCGAACAGCGTTCCGGCGATCGTCAGCCCGACGGTCCCGCCGATCTGCTGGAAGAACGTCAGGCTGCTCGTGGCGACGCCGATCCGATCGGGCGACACGGCGTTCTGGACGATCAGCGTGAAGATCGCGAACGACGGCCCGATCCCGAGCCCGGCGAGAGCCATCCATAGCCACAGGGTCGGGCGATCCGTCGCGGTCCGGAGGTTCGTGAGGAGCAGCAGCGACGCCGACAGCAGCAGGAGCGAGCCGAAGATCAGGAACTTGTAGCGCCCGACCCGGGCGACGATCTGGCCGGACGCGACCGCGCTGAAGATCAGTCCCGCCAGCAGGGGCAGGATGTTGTAACCCGACTCCGTTGCGCTCGTTCCGACGACGGCCTGGAACCAGCGCGGGAGGAAGATGATCGCGGAGAGGAACCCGAAGCCGGCGAGGAACATCGCCGCCACGGAGATCGTGAACGTCCGCAGCCGGAACAGGCCAAGCGGAACGATCGGGTCCTTGGCCCGCGACTCAACCCAGACGAAGACGATGCCGAGGACGATGCCGACGAGCATCAGGCCGCCGACGGCGGGGTCGGTCCACTGGCCGCCCTGCTTGTTCGACAGCCCGACGAGGAACGGCGCGACCGCGCCGGTGAAGACGGCGGCACCGAGGTAGTCGACGTTCTTCCCGGCCTCCGGGTGGCGGATCGCCGGCAGCAGGCGCCACAGGATGAACAGCGAGACCAGCCCGAGCGGGACGTTGATGAAGAAGATCCAGTGCCAGCCCCACGTGTCGGTGATGAACCCACCGAGGCCAGGGCCGACGAGCGACGACAGGCCGAAGACGGCGCCGAACGAGCCGAGGTACTTGCCCCGCTCCGCCGGCGTGTAGAGGTCGGCCACCACTGCGAGCGCGATCGGGAAGACCGCGCCGCCACCGAGGCCCTGCAGCCCGCGGAACAGGATGAACTGCTCCATGGTCTGGCTGAGGCCAGACAGGGCCGAGCTGGCGATGAACAGGCCGACGGCGAAGATGACGATCGGGCGGCGGCCGTACAGGTCGGACAGCTTGCCGTAGATCGGGCCGCTGATCGTCGATGTCAGCAGGTAGATCGTGACCGACCACGTGTACACCGCGTTCCCGTTGAGGTCGGTGATGATCTTCGGCAGGGCCGTGCCGACGACCGTCTGGTCCAGCGCGAAGAGGAACATCGCGAGGAGCATCGCGCCGAGGATCTCGAGCTTGGCGCGTGGGGAGAGATGGAGTGCGGCCTCTTCGGCGGTCGCAGACGTCATGGGGTCCTCCTGGGCGTGGGGCACCAATAGTGACATCTGTACTGACCAGATTGCGGCAGGAAACTCATCGGTCGTCGACGACGTCGCTCAGCGGTTGCGCTCCGATCGCACGAAGAGGGCCGTCCCGGCGACGATGAAGGCGAGGAACGAGCCGGCGATGACCGCGACGACGAGCGGGATCGGCGACAACTCCGGCGTGACGAGGCCGGACTGCGTTCCGTAGTAGACGTGGCGGACGGCCTCAACCGCCCAGCGCATCGGCGAGATCGCCGACAGGAAGGCAAGCACCGGCGGCAGGTCATGGATCGGGTTGAACACCCCGGCCAGGAAGAACTGCGGCAGCATCACGAACGGGAAGATCTGGTTCGCCGTGCGCTGGCTGTTGATGTTCGACAGGACGAGGATCCCGAACGCGCCCCCGAAAACTGCCATCGCCAGAACGGTTGGCAGAAGCAGGATGAGCGTCAACGGCGAGAGGTGGATCCCGAGCAGGACGGCCAGGACGATGACGGCCAACGCCTGCGGCAGCGCGACGAGCGACTCGCCGATGATCTTGCCAGCAACGATCGAATAGCGCGAGATCGGCGAGACGAAGATCTCCTGGCTGAAGTCCTCCTCGCGATCGGCGATGAGCGAGATGATCCCCATCGACGCCGACTGCCAGACCGACTGGGCGATAACGCCCGTGAATACGAACGTCGTGACCTCGACGCCGCCGGGCTGGCCGTACCCGGCCTGGAGGGTCGGCCCAAGGAGGAGGACGAGGGTCAGCGGCAGGGCGAAGTCGGCGAAGATCCGGAGCCGGTCCCGGAGCAGCTTGACGAGGTCGCGATGGGCGATGACCAGGACGGCGGACACCTCACTCATTCCGCTCGCCCTCCGCCCTCGCGACGATCTCCAGGTAGGCGTCCTCCAGGCTCGGCGACTCGGTCCGCACCAGCGACAGCGGAGTGTCGATCGCCTTGAGCGTGGCGTGCACCCCACGGCTGTCGAGCGGGATCGTGAATGGGCCGTCGCCGGTCGTCGGGAGAGCCAGCCGAGCGAGCTCGATCCGGAGGCGG
>QHUQ01000143.1 GCA_003221985.1 Gemmatimonadota bacterium
CTTTTCGCCTCTCGGCCGCTCCACTGGCGGAGACTCCGCTCCTGTTTTAGCCTCAGTTGCACTGTCTGAGGTAGGCGCGCCCGGCTCGCTCAGGCTACGGGTCGCAGGTTCGAGTCCTGCCTCGGGAGTTTCCCAACTCTCAGCACCCCCCAATCGCTTTCCGACGCCCAGTTTTCGCCCTCCGGCGCTGGTGACGGTTTGGTGACGCTTTCGGCGCAGCTGACCGTGACACCGCTCACGGCACGCCCTCTGGTCGCCGGCCACCCTAGATCGTATCGTGTCAACGCGAAGCTCATCCCGTGGTCGCGTCGGTCCCACTCTCTCCCGAGGCCTCTGTGGCTGATCCTCGTCCCTGCCGCGCCATCTCCTTCGGCATCATGGCACTCGCCATCACCGCCTGCGGCGTCAGTAGCCCATCGTCCTCGTTTACGCCCCCAACCCCGAGTCCATCCGCGTCCGAAGCGCCCGCGGGCTTCGACAACAAGAGCAATGGAATGGTCGATGACTCGACCCACGACGCCGATCGGACCACCTTCGACGAGGTCGAAGAGATTTCAGACGGCCTGGGGCCGCTGTACAACGCGCAGTCCTGCCGCGAGTGCCACCAGAACCCGACCTCCGGTGGACCGAGCCAAGTCAGCGAGCTGCGTGTCGGCCGCCTGGGCCCCGACGGCACGTTCCGCAACCCGGACATCCCGATCGCGCGCGGCAGCGTGGTCATCTCCGGCCGCACCCTCGTCAACGACCGTGCCATTTGCCCCAACGCCGCCTTCCCCGACTCCGAGATCCAGGAGCGGGTGCCCGACACGGACACGATCCGCACCACGCGTCTCGCGCTCAATCTGCTGGGCGACGGCCTGGTGGAGGCGGTGCCTGAGTCGACGTTGCTGGCTCTGGCACGCGAGCAACGCAGGGCCACGGAAGGGCGGATTCACGGCCAAGCGGCGCGCGTTCCGATTCTCGAAGCCCCTGGGCAGACGGGCATCGGCCGTTTCGGCTGGAAGGATCAGCACGCCAGCCTGCTGTCGTTCGCCGGCGATGCCTACCTCAACGAAATGGGGATCACCAGCCGGCTCCTCCCGGAGGAAGTGACCAATCTCTGCAATACAGTCGCCGAGCCCAACAACACCCCGGACTCGACCGGGGTCGAGGACATCGACCGGTTCACCCGCTTCATGCGGGCGACCAAGGCGCCGGCGCGCGACCGCGTGTTGGCGGCGACCGCTCAAGCGCAGCGAGGATCGGAGCTGTTCGACAACATCGGATGTGCCATGTGCCACGTGCGTACCCTCACGACCGCCCCCGCCGGCACGGTGATCAACGGAGGCGCCGACACGGTTCCGCCGGCGCTCGGCGACAAGGTGTTCCATCCGTTCGGGGATTTCTTGCTGCACGACGTGGGGACGGGCGACGGGATCGCGGTGGCGATGGTGGAGCACTATGGTCGGAACATGTATCGCACCCTCTGGAAGGACTTCGTCCAGGACAGCATCCTGCGCGCCCGCAACAAGGTGCGGACCGCCCCGTTGTGGGGAGTGCGCCTGCGGCCCCGCTTGATGCACGATGGGGCATCGCTCACGTTCCGGGACGCGATCCTGCGCCACCGTGAAGAAGCGGGCGCGGTCACGCGCCGGTTTCGGAGGCTGACGCCAAGCGATCAGGAAGCGATTATCACCTTCTTGAAGTCGCTCTGATCAAGGCCGGACAGCCCAGGCCAGCCCGTCCGGCCGTCCGCCCGCGGCGATGCGCCCGACCACCGGCCGCTGGCCGTCGCCGCCTCCGGAGCCGAAGGTCCCGCGTTCGAATCGCGGCTGGCGCATCCTCACGCGTCACGCTCTTTTTCGCCGGGTACGGTGTGGGTACGGTCGGTCGGGTGCGATTCGGGCCCGTTTCGGGATTTTTGTCTGGATTTCCTGCTCGCCAACCGCTTAGTTTTCTGCTCCCGAGCACACGGGCGGGCCTGTTCCGTGTCAACGGGTCGCAGGTTCGAGTCCTGCCTCGGGAGCTTTTTCCCCCCACTAGGTCCCCAGGACGGCTTGCACCGACTCCACAATCTCGCGCGTGGTGAAGGGCTTCTGCAGGCTCTTCACCGCGCCGAGAAACTCGGCGTCCTGACGCATATCCAGCGTCCCCGTGGAATCGCCGCCCGACATCACGATGACCTTGACCGTCGGGAAGCGTTTGCGGATTTCGCGTAGGGTGACGATACCGTCCTGGCCGGGCATGAAGATGTCGGTGATGACCACGTCGGCCGAGTGCCGCGCGAGTATTTCCATCCCCATTTCCCCGTCACTCGCATCCAGGACGTCATGTCCTGCTTGCTCCAATGCTCGTCGCACGATGCGCCGAATCGGCTCCTGATCGTCGATCACGAGTATCCGTGCCATGGCTCAACCTCCTTCCAAAACCTCGCGGACCCTTCGAGCCAACCCCTCCGCCGTGAACGGCTTCTGCAAGAACTGGACGCCTTCCTCGAGCATGCCGTGGCGCACGATCGACTCGTCTGTGTAGCCCGACATGTACAGGGTGCGCATGGTCGTTCGCGTCGTGGTCAGCAGCACCGACACTTCGCGGCCGCTCATACCCGGCATAACGACGTCGGACAGGAGCAAATGAATCGGCCCGGGATGCAGCGCCGCTGCTTGCAGTGCCGCCGGACCGTCCTCCGCAGTCAATACGCCGTACCCGCGTGCCTCCAGGATCTTGCGGATGAGGGTGCGGACCTCTTCCTGATCCTCGACCACGAGAATCGTCTCCGAGCCGCGCAGCGGCCCGGTCACGGCCGGGGCCGTCACCAGCGGCTCGACGGGCCCGACCACCCGCGGTAAGTAGACCTTGAACGTCGTCCCGACGCCGAGCTCGCTGTAAACCCAGATGTAGCCACCCGACTGTTTGACGATGCCATACACCGTCGCCAACCCCAGGCCGGTTCCCTTCCCCCGCTGCTTGGTTGTGAAGAACGGCTCGAACACGCGTGCCCGGGTGGCGGCGTCCATCCCCGTACCCGTGTCGCCGATCGCGATCATCGCATAATCGCCGGCGGCAACGACCGGCTGGTCCGCGACGTACGCGTCGTCGAGCGCGACGTTGGCGGTCTCGATCGTGAGTGTCCCACCGCGCGGCATCGCGTCTCGGGCGTTGACGGCGAGGTTCACCAGCACCTGCTCGAGCTGTGTCGGGTCCGCGCGCACCGGCGCGAGGTTGGCCGCGAGCACGGTCCGGAGCTTCACATCCTCCCCGATCAGCCGCCGCAGCAACCGCTCGACGTCGCGCACGACAGCGTTCAGATCGAGCGTCCGGGGCGCGAGGACCTGCTGCCGGCTGAAGGCAAGCAGCTGGCGCGTGAGATCGGCAGCCCGCAGCGCCGCCTGACGGCTTTCGAGAGCATCCTCCCGAGCCGGATGGTCCGCCGGCAGACCCTCGAGCAGCAGGTCCGTCGATCCCAGAATCGCGGTCAGCAGATTGTTGAAGTCGTGCGCGATGCCGGCCGCCAGACGGCCCACCGCTTCCATCCGTTGCGCGGCGCGCAGCCGCTCGTCGGCGAGGCGCAGCGCTTCTTCCGCGCGCTTGCGGTCGGTCACATCGCGGTAATTCACGACGAGGGCGCGTATCGAGGGATCATCCAGCCGGTTGGCGATGACCACTTCGAGGTCGCGCCACGAGCCATCCTTGTGACGCACCCGAAAGCCCGCCTGCACGATCTCCTCCGGATGCTGGTACAGGCGCGCCAGCTGAGACGCAGCGGCGGCTTGTTCGTCGGGATGCACCAAATCCAGGACGCTGTGTCCCGTCATCTCCCCCGCGTCGTAACCCAGTGTGGGTTTGAGCGACTGCGTGCTGTACAGAATCGTCCCCGCGGCATCCAGCAGCGTGATGACGTCAGTCGAATGCTCGATCAAGCTGCGGAAGCGTCGTTCGGTCGCCGCGCTGGCCGCCCCGGCGTCCATCGCCTCCCGGAGCGCGTCTTTGAGCGCAAGGGCCCGGCGGACAGCCGGGCCGAGCCGATGGAGCCGTTGCTTCACGACGTAGTCGGCGGCGCCGGCCTTGATGTAATCGGCGGCGGTTTCTTCGTCGATAGAACCGGTCACGATCAGCACGGGGAGGAGGGGTTGCTCACGCTGGATGAGGCGGAGGACGTCGAGGCCGCTAGTCTGCGGCAGCGCATGGTCAGTCAGGACGACGTCGGCGCGAAAGGATTGCAGCGCCGCGGTCAACGCGGCGAGGTGATCGACGCGCACTGCAGTGACGGCGGATCCATCGCGCCGGAGCGCGTGCACCATCAATTCGTAATCGGCCTCGCTGTCCTCGACGATCAACACGCGTAGCGGCTCCCGCTCCGGCTCCATATGACCCTATGCACGCGGTCGGGGGGCCCGCCGTCCAATACTTTGTTGGTAGCCGAGCTAGTGCTGCGAGCGATACCCCGTCAGTGACGGGCGCCGTCGTGACACTGGAGCAGCGCGGCCGCGTCGAGTCCGCTCAGCCGGCGCGCGTCGTACTGGCACAATGTCGTCACCGGAAACCGCCGGGCGATGGATCGGCCGTACTCGGCTTCGTAGTCGAGAATCTCGGCAAGCGGCAAGCGGCCCCCCCCCCCCCCCCCCCCCCCCCCCCCCCCCCCGAGCCGGCCGGCTCGGACGTCATTCTGAATCGACGGGCGATCCTGCTCGAGCAGCGAAATCACTATGCGCTGAACGTCCTTGGCGGCTACGAGCAGACAGAGCACGTGGGGTTGCAGCGCGGTGGCCAGGAACGCCGCGGCGGCGCGGGCGCGATCCACATCGCTGGTATAGAAACCGCAGAAGTGGTTCTGCGTCGCGGTCTGCGCCCTGTCCCCCGCTGTGCCGAGGAACGCCAGGAGATCGCTGCGCCGAAAGCGGCGCTCGCGTCGTCCCCCAATGCGCAGACACGGGAGCCGGCCCGCGTTCGTCCAGCGACGCAGTGAGGTTTCGCTCACGCGCAGGAATTCCGCAGCCTCGCGGATGTCGAGCAGGTCCGCCATCGCTCCGTCTTGCATGGCAGTGCCAATCATTGTATATCAAAGATGAGCAAAGAGCAATGGAATTACGCCACCTGAGATACTTCGTCGCCGTCGCTGAGGAGCGCAGCTTCAGCAGAGCCGCCACCCGGCTCCGCGTCGCCCAACCCGCTCTCTCCAAGCAGATCCGTGACCTCGAGATCGAGCTCGGCACCGTCCTCTTCGAACGGGGCCCCCGGGGGGTGTTTCTGACCGCCGCGGGTCGCGCATTCCTCGTTGAGGCACGACACACACTCGATGTTGCGACCCACGCCGTGGCGTCCGCGCGCGGCGCGGCGGTCGGCCGAGATTCCCCACTGCGCTTCGCCCATGGAGAGGTCGCGACGTATGCCACGTCGATCGAAAATCTCCTGGCAGCGTTTCGCGATGCCAATCCGGACGTCCAGGTCGAGATCGCCAGCAATCACGACGGCGAGATATTCCATGCGCTGCGCGAACGCCGCGTCGACGTCGGGTCGGTCTTTGTCGCGGAGTGGCCGCTCGTTGGGTTTGCGGCGCACCGCATGATCGACAGCTCGATAACCGGTGTCCTGTTGCCCGGCAGTCACCCCCTGGCTGCTGAGCCGTCGATCCGGTTGGCCGAGCTCCGCACGCTGACGTGGCTCAACTCGGCGTCCCGCCGCTGGCCGGGGTTCTTCCCGATCCTCGAGGACGCACTGCGCGAGCGGGGGCTCGTCCCCGAACGGCGGCTCGAGCGGCCGAGAGAAGCACCGGCGATGAACGTCCAGATCGCCGCCGGGGATACGTGGGCGCTGGTGAGCGAAGCGGTCGCCGGACCGTATCGCAAAAACGCCAACGGCATCGTATACCGGCCGTTTCGTGAGCCGCCCATCCCCTGCTGGCTGGCGTTGGTGTGGTTGCCGCCCGCGTCTCAGCTCGTCGATCGCCTCGTTCACTCGGCTCGCGATACTGGCTTGACGCTGCCGGGGGAGTTGACCTGCCGCTAATCAGGGGCGCGGCGTCTTGTCCAGCACTTGACGGACGCGCGCCAGCAGATCGGCGCTGGTCCATGGCTTTGGCAGGAACGGCAACGTCGGATCGAGCGGGTCTTCTCCCCGTCCCGCTCCGGCGTAGCCGCTCGTAAAGAGGAAAGGCGTGTGACGCCCTTCCCTGCGGTCGATTTGATACAGCCCGCGCCCACCCAACCGGCCCATGACGAGGTCGGTAAAGACGAGATGGATCGGAGACGGGTGCTGGCGCAGGAGGTGGAGGGCTTCAATCCCGTCGGCCGCCGCCACCACGGTGTACCCGGCGTGCTCGAGCGTGTAGACCGTCGCACGGCGGAGTTGGGCCTGGTCCTCCACCACGAGAACCGTCTCCCGCCCGCCCTGCATCGCCGGCGATATCTGCGCGTGCGAACCCGACGCGCGGCGGCGCGACGCTTCATCAGCCACGGGGAAGTAGATGCGCAGCCGCGTGCCCGCGCCGGGTGCGCTGTCGATCTGCACGAAACCGCCGTGCTGCTTCACCAGGCCGTATACCGTCGCCAAACCCAGGCCGGTACCCTTGCCGATCGGCTTGGTCGTGAAGAACGGCTCGAACGCGCGTTGCCGCGTCGCTTCGTCCATGCCCATGCCGGTGTCGTCGACGGCGAGGCAGACGTACTCCGAAGCCGCGCCCGGGCCGAGCACGTCGCGCTGCGCATCGCTGATCCAGCTGCAGCTCGTCTCCAGCCGCAGCACGCCGCCGTCGGGCATCGCGTCGTGGGCGTTGTTCACGAGATTCAACAGAATCTGCTCGATCGCATGCCCGTCCGCGGAGACTTCAGGCAGGTCCTCATCGGCGAACACGAGCAGCTCGATGTCAGCGGGCAGGACGCGGCGCAGCACCGCCGAGAGGTCGTTCAGCAAATGCCCCAGATGCAGCGATTCGAGCGTCAGGCTGGAGCGCCGGGCGAAGCCGAGCAGCTGGTTGACCATCAACCGGCCGCTCACCGCCGCCGATTGGATGTCGCGCAGGCTGGCCTCGTCCGGCCCTCGCGCCAGCAGCTCCGCGTTGGCCAGGATGATCGTCAGCAGGTTGTTGAAGTCGTGCGCGATGCCGCCGGTGAGCTGGCCGATCGCTTCCATCTTCTGGGCCTGCCGCAGCTGCTCTTCGAGGCCCTGCCGCTCGCTCACATCTTCGGCGAAGACTTCGTGACACTCCACGCGGCCGTCTTCATGCCGCACCGAACGGCCGTACAACCGCACCGTAATCGTCTCACCATCGTTGCGCCGCCACAGCGCCTGCGTCTCCACGGCGCTACTCGCGTCATTCATCTGCGCGAGATAACGCGCGCGGGCCCCGGGGTCCTTGAACACGTCACGATCGAGATGCCGGCTCAGCAGCTCCGCCTCGCTCTCGCAGGCCAGCATGTCGACGAGGGCGGGATTCACGGACAGCAAGGTGCCATCGGGCGTGGCCCGGAAGATTCCAAACGGGGCCTGCTGCACCAGCGTGCGGCTGGCGGCGTCGGCGCGCCGCAGCGCCTCTTCCGCCCGGCGCCGCTCGGTGATGTCGGTCGCCACGCCCACCACGCCGGAGATCGCCCCGTCTCGCTCCCGCACCGGTGAGTATTGCGCCTCGAACTCGCAGCCAAACAACTCGACGCGCGCCGTGACGGATTCTCCCGCGAGGGCCCGGCGCACGTCGGCCACCGCCTGCGGGACGTCGCCCAGCAGCTCGAAGAACGACTTGCCGAGCAGCATCCCCGGCCGGACGCCGAGTGAATGGAGTCCCTTTCCTTCGGCGAGGGTGAAGACGCCCTTGGGATCGAGCGAGAAAAGAATGACCGGCGAGCCGGCCACCACGGTACGCAGGCGCTGCTTGCTGGTGTGCAGGATTTCGTCCTGCCGGATGCGCTCCGTGACGTCACGCGAGTTGACGATCACGCTGTAGGCGTTGGGCTGATCGAGTCTTGCCTGTCCGATCGACTCCAGCATGCGCCAGGTGCCGTCCGCATGCTTGAACCGGAATGTCGCCGTGTGTGGGGTGCCGGGCCGCTGGATCGCATCCGCCAGGGCTTCCATCACGGGCGTCAGATCGTCGGGATGCATGAACTCGAACGCGTTGCGTCCCAGCAGCTCGCTGGCGCCGTACCCGAGCAGGCGCTCGACCGAGGGGCTGACGTAGCGCAGGATGCCGTCGTCGCCAAGGATGGTGACGATGTCGGATGCGTTTTCGGTCAGGGAGCGGAAGTGCTCTTCGCTCTTGCGGAGCGCCTCTTCCACGCGCGCCCGTTCGAGTGCGGTCGCAAGCACGTGAGCCAGCGCCTGGACGAACAGGATGTCCGGACCGCTGAACTCGCGCGACTGGGCGCTGTAGGCGCCCAGCACACCCCACGGCCGCTCGCGGCCCTGCACGACGACGCAGAGACCGCTGACGATGCCATGCTCTTCGAGGTGGGGCGGCGCGGTGAATCGGGTTTCGGCGGCCAGATCTTCAACGACCAGGGGACCGGCGGCGCTCAGGGCGTACCCGCCGAGCGCGCCGCTATCGGCGGCGACGAGTGTCCTGCCGACACATCCGTCCCGCCATCCTTCGCCTGCGCGCAGCACCAGGTTGCGATGCTCCGGCTTCAGCTCGAGGATGTCACTGAACTGGACGTCGAGGCCGCGGGCGACGAGCGTGGCGGCGGTGTTGAAGAGCTCGGCGCGCGCGACTCCGGCCAGCGCCTGCTGGCCGAGATGGGCGACCGCTTCCTGCTGGCGGGCCGCCGCGCGCAACTGCTGCTCGGCGCGGCTCGATTCCTCGACGCCCGGCCACCGAAACCGTTTCGGTCGCAACCCAGCCGCTCCGTCCCGAGAGGGAACGAAAGCTAGGTGCGATTCGCCCTCACTCCCGTGAGGCTGGTCACCGGAGCCGGCACCCGTAGATTCGGACCATGCCCGCACGCCGTTCCAAGCCGAAGCCGAGGGCGAAGAAACCCCGTAGGGTGTCCGACTCCCTCACCGTGTCCGTGCTGCAATCCACGCTCGAATCGACGGCGGATGGGATCCTGGTCGTCGACGACGAAGGCAGGATCGTTTCGCATAATCGCCGCTTTGAGGAAATGTGGCGGCTCTCCGCCCAGCAGATCGCCGCCAGCGATTCCCCGGCCCTCATCGCGCACGTCCAGGACCAGCTCGTCAATCCGGACGCATTCGTCGCGGGCATCCGCCAGCGCTACGCCGACCCGGAATCGGACAGTTTCGACATCCTCAACTTCAAGGACGGCCGGATCCTGGAGCGCTACTCCCTCCCCTTGCGGGTGGACGGCCATGTCGTGGGCCGGGTGTGGAGCTTCCGCGATGTCACGGCGCGGCGCCGCGCGGAGTGCGTGCAGGAAGCGGTGTACCGCATCTCCCACACGGCACACATGGTGGACAACCTGCAGGAGCTGCTGGGCGCCATCCACGAAATCGTGGGCGAGCTGATGCCGGCGAAGAATTTCTACGTCTCGCTCTACGATGCGGAACACGACCGGCTGGAGTTTCCCTACTTCGTCGACGAGTACGACACCGCCCGCGACATCCCGCCGCGCAAGCTGCGCAAGGGACTGACGGAGTACGTGCTGCGCACCGGCCGGCCGCTGCTCGCGACGCCCGAGGTCTACGAGGACCTCGTCGCGGCGGGCGAGGCGGAGCTGATCGGCACGCCCTCCATCGACTGGCTCGGCGTCCCGCTCAAGGTGAAGGACCGCACCATCGGCGTCGTGGTGACGCAGACCTATTCGCAGGGCGTGCGCTACGGCGAAAGCGAGCGCGACATCCTCACGTTCGTCTCCTCGCAGATGGCGATGGCCATCGAGCGCAAGCGCGTCGAGGACGCGTGGCGCGAGCAGAGCGAGTTGTTGCAGCGGATCGTGGACAACATTCCCGTGATGCTGGTGTTCCTGGACGAGCAGGGGCGCATCCAGTGGGGCAATCGGGAGTGGACACGCACGCTGGGATACGACATCGCGGAAGCGCGCGAGCGCGACCTCTTCGCGGAGTTGTATCCCGACCCGGGAGAACAGCGTCGCCTGCGCGATTCCATCGGCGCCCCCGTGGGCCAGTGGACCGACTTCCGGACCCGCACCCGGCACGGCACGGTGCTCGATACGATCTGGGCAAACGCGCCACTCACCGGTGGCGGCTGGCTCGCGATCGGGATGGACGTGTCGGAGCGGCGGCGCGCCGAAGAGCGCTATCGCTCGTTCATCGCGCAGAGCTCGGAGGGCGTCTCACGCCTGGAGGTCGAACCGCCGGTGCCGCTGAAACTGCCGGAAGAAGAACAGGTCGATCGTGTATACGCCGGCGCGCGGATCGCGGAGTGCAACGACGCGATGGCGCGCATGTACGGGTTCAAGGAAGCCCGGGACCTCGTGGGCACACGGCTCGCCGACCTGCACAACGTCAACGACCCCACCAACCGCGAGCAGATCCGCAGCTTCATCCGCGCCGGGTACCGCGTCTCCAACTCGGAAACACGTGAGCACGACCCCAAAAGATGGAGGCCGTGGGACAGCTCGCGGGGGGCATCGCGCACGACTTCAACAATCTGCTGACGGCGATTCTGGGCAATACGCAGCTGCTCCTGCGCGAGCTGCCCCCGGGGGACAGCAAGCGCGGCGACGTGGAGGAAATCCGCAAGGCGTCGGAGCGCGCCGCCTCGCTGACGCGCCAGCTGCTGGCCTACAGCCGCCGGCAAATGCTCCAGCCCGTGGTGCTGGACCTCAACGTCGTCGTCGCCGAGATGGACAAGCTGTTGCGCCGGCTGATCGGCGAGCACATCGCGCTGGTGACGGTGCTGGCGCCGGATCTGGGGCGCGTGAAGGCAGATCCCAACCAGCTCGAGCAGGTGATCGTGAACCTGGCCGTGAACGCGCGCGATGCGATGCCGGAAGGCGGCAAGCTCACCATCGAGACGGCCAACGTGGACCTCGACGAGGTGTTCGCCCAGGCACACCTCGGCTCGGTCCCGGGTGCGTACGCGATGCTCGCCGTGACCGATACGGGCTCGGGCATGGACGCCACCGTCCGCGCGCACCTGTTCGAGCCCTTCTTCACGACCAAGGAAGTCGGCAAGGGGACCGGGCTCGGCCTCGCCACGGTCTACGGCATCGTGAAGCAGAGCGATGGCTACATCTCGGTGTACTCGGAGCCGGGCCACGGCTCGAGCTTCAAGATCTATCTGCCGCGGATCGCGACCCCTGCCCGCGCGGCGGCCGGTCCCCAGAAGGGCGGTCCGGCGCGCGGCACGGAGACGGTTCTCGTGGTCGAGGACGAGCCGGCGGTGCTATCGCTCAGCCGCCGCGCCCTCGAGGCCCAGGGCTACGTCGTGCTGGCAGCCTCCGATGCCGCGGCCGCCCTGCGCGTCGTCGAACGGCACGGCGGGATGATTCACCTGCTGCTCACCGACGTCGTGATGCCGGGATTGTCGGGGCGCGAGCTGGCCGATCAGCTGGCGGGACAGCGCCCGGGAATCCGCGTGCTGTATATGTCCGGATACCCTGGCGATGCGGTCGTGCAGCACGGGACCCTCCCCTCCGGCAGCGCCTTCCTGCAGAAGCCGTTTTCGCCCGATGGCCTCGCGCGCAAAGTGCGCGACGTGCTGGACGCCTAGATGCCCAAGGAGTACGCTAGTGCCATGATCGAAGTCGCCTCCGCCACGCGCGCCGCCTTCGGAGCCCTCGACCTCGACCAGCTCGCGAGGCTGGTCGATCAGCTGCCGGTCCTGCTGTGGTCCACGGACGAACAGTTGCGCGTCACGTCCCGGCGTGGCGGCGGACTGGGCCTGCTGGGTCCCGTGCCCACGCCGCACGAAGGCCTCCGGGTCGGCGACGGCAGCGTGGAAGCGCCGGCGGAATCGTCACGCGCGGTCGCCGCCCATCGAGCGGCGTTGCTCGGAACCCCGACCGCATACGAAGTCACCATTCGCGGCCGCACGTTCAGCGCCCGCGTGGAGCCGCTGCGCGAATCCGTCGCCGGGGGGGGGGACGGGCCCATCGTGGGTGTCATGGGGATGGCATTCGACATCACCGACCGGCGCCGGGCCGAAGACGCGTTGCGGGAAAGCGAAGCCCGCCTGCGGACGATCATCGAGAGTGAGCCCGAATGCGTCAAGCTCCTCGATGCGCAGGGACGTCTCCTGGACATGAATCCCGCGGGCCTGGCCATGGTCGAAGCCGATTCGCTCGACGTCGTGCGCGGCCGATCAATCGTCGAGATCGTGACGCCGGAGCACCGTGCGGCCTTTACCGAGCTGCATCACCGGGTGTTCGCGGGCGAGTCCGGGACGCTCGAGTTCGAGATCATCGGCCTCAAGGGGAAACGCAGCTGGATGGAGACCCACGCCGTGCCGCTGCGCGATGCGTCCGGCGCGATTCAGGCGGCTCTGGGCATCACGCGGGACGTTTCGCGCCGAAAGATCGCGGAGCGGGCGCTGGTCGAATCGGAGGAACGGTTCTGCAAGGCGTTCTACGCGAACGCCCTGCCGCTGCTGATCACCCGACTCGACGACGGCATGGTCCTGGACGCGAACGCAGCGTTCACCGCGTTGGTAAACCGCCCGCGCGACGAGGTCATCGGTCAGACGACCGTCGCCCTCGGCGTCGTCGACGCCGGCCGGCGGGCCGCGATCATCGAGATGCTCGCCAAGACCGGCGTCGTCACCGATATCGAGATCGAGCTCCGGCCCCGCGGCAGTCCGCCGCGCACGGGCGTGCTCTCGCTGGTCCGCCTGGAGCTGGGCGGCCAACCGTGCACCCTCGGCACGTATCGCGACGTCACCGAAGCGAAGCGCGCGGACGAGCAGCTGCGCGCCTCACGCGCCGCGCTGCGCAACCTCGCAACCCGGGAACAGGACATCCGCGAAAGCGAACGCACGCGGATCGCGCGCGAGATTCACGACAGCCTGGGGCAGGCCCTGACTGCGTTCAAGCTCCAGCTCGCCGCGGCGCAGGATGCGGCACGCAAGGACGCACCGGCGTTGGAGGCACGTCTGCATGAGACGGCCTTGATGGTGGACGATCTGGTGAAAAGCGTACGCCGCATCGCCACCGATCTGCGACCGCCGATTCTCGATCAGCTGGGCTTGCCCGCCGCGGTCGAGTGGCTGGCCCAGGATTTCTCACACCGGACAGGCATCCGGTGCGAAGCGACCGTCCTGCCGACGGGCGATGCCATTGTCGACGAGCTCGCGACCGCATTATTCCGCATCGTGCAGGAAGCGCTGACCAATGTCCTGCGCCATGCCGGCGCGACACGCGTGAACATCGAGCTCGCCATGAAGAGTGGCTGTGTGGCTTTGGAGATCAACGATGATGGCAGCGGCATCACGGAGGCCGATACGATTGGACCCGGCTCGCTCGGCATTCTCGGCATGCGAGAGCGGGCTTCCGCGGTCGGCGGCGTCCTCGAGGTGACGCCGCGGGCGGGAGGAGGGACCCGCGTCGCCGCGTGGTTCCCGCCCGCATCGATCGCCGGTCGCGAACGGCGCGCGCGATGATTCGCATTCTCGTCGTAGACGATCACGCGCTGGTACGCCGCGGACTGATCCAGCTCATGCAGGGACTCCCGGACGGAGTGCAATTCGGAGAAGCGGGCACGGCCGCGGAGGCGCTCACCCTCGCGTATGGCGACCGGTGGGACGTCGTGCTGCTCGACCTCGGCCTTCCCGACCGTCACGGCCTCGACGTGCTGCGGGAGCTGCATGCGTCGCGGCCGCAACTGCCGGTGCTCATCTTGACGATGTTTCCCGAAGATCAGCTCGCGTTGCGCGTGCTCGAGATCGGGGCCGCCGGGTATCTCACGAAAGAATCGGCACCCGAAGAGCTGCTGCGCGCGCTGGAGCGCGTGATGGCAGGCCACAAGTATCTCAGCCCGGCGATGGCCCAGGCCGTCGCCGACGGCCTGGGCGGACCGCCCCCGGCACCGCACGAGCAGCTGTCCGACCGGGAGCTGGAAGTCCTCCGGCTGCTGGCCGCCGGCCGTCCGATCACGGCGATCAGCCGGCAGCTGGGACTCTCGCCCAAGACCGTCACGACATATCGCGCGCGGTTGCTGCATAAGCTGCGCATGCGCTCCAACGCGGAGCTCACGTTTTACGCGACGCAGCATGGACTCATCAGTCCCGCCGCCCTGCGCGCGACGTCGTAAATCGTTCGTAGGTAAATCCCTACTCACAGAGTTCCCGCCCGCCGACAGACACAAATCCAAGGCGTCGCCAAGACTGTTGCATGGAACAGGTTCGAGTGCTCATGGTCGAGGACGACGAGAACGACGCCGCCCTGGTCCGGCGCGAGCTCGATCGGCTGAGTCCACGGCCCGAGGTTCAGCACGTCAGCACCGAACCGGCGTTCGTCGCGGCGCTGCAGGGGTTGGCACCGCACGCCATACTGTGCGATCACAACATTCCGGGCTTCAGCGGCTGGCGCGCGCTGGAATTGGCGCGCGCGGCCCTGCCCGATGTCCCCTTCATTCTCGTTACCGGATCGCTCGATGAAGAAACCGCCGTCGCATACCTCAAGGGCGGTGCAGCCGATTACATCCTCAAGGACCGCGTGGTCCGCCTCGGCCCGGCATTGCTGGAAGCACTCGAGCGCGCGCGGCAGCGGGAGGCGTTGCGCCGGCACGAGCGCCTGCTGCGCCAGATCATCGACGCGAATCCCAGCCTCATCTTTGTGAAGGATTGGGATGGCCGCTTCGTGCTCGTCAATCAGGCTACCGCGGAGATCTACGGAACGACCGTCGATTCACTGGTGGGGAAGACCGATGCCGATTTCAATCCCAACGCGGAGGAGGTCGCGCACTTTTTGCGCGACGATCGAGAGGTGATATCCTCCGGCCGGCCCAAGCTCGTCTCCGAAGAGCAGGTCACCAATCCCGTCACCAAGCAGACCCGCTGGTTCCAAACGATCAAAGTGCCGTTGCGCCTCCCGGACCAGGAAAAGTCCACAATGCTCGGCGTGGCCACCGAAATTACGGAGCGCAAGCGTTTGGAAGAGCAGCTGCTGCAGTCGCAAAAAATGGAAGCGGTGGGGCAGCTGGCCGGCGGCGTGGCGCACGACTTCAACAACATCCTCACGGCCATCGTCGGCTACACGGACCTGTTGGCGGTGGAATTCGGCGCCAACTCGCGCCAGCTCGAGGATCTCGAGGAGATCCGCAAGGCGGCGCGGCGCGCGGCTGCGCTGACCAGGCAGCTGCTCGCCTTCTCCCGCAAGCAGGTGCTCGAGCCACGCGTCATCGATCTCAACGGCGTGGTCATGAACCTCGAGAAGATGCTGCGATCGCTGATCTCCGCGAACATCGCGCTCGAGACCGCCCTCGCACCTGATCTCGGCGCGGCGCGCGCCGACCCGAATCAGCTCGAGCAGGTGATCATGAACCTCGCCATCAATGCGCGGGATGCCATGCCGGAGGGAGGGACGCTGACGATCGAGACCGGGAACGCGACGCTGGACGAGAACTATGCGGCGCAGCACGTCGCGGTGGTCCCGGGCTCCTACGTGATGCTGGCGGTCACCGATACCGGTTCCGGGATGAGCGAGGAAACCAAGGCGCGCATTTTTGAGCCGTTCTTCACGACCAAACCGCCCGGCCACGGAACCGGACTGGGCCTGTCGACGGTGTACGGCATCGTGAAGCAGAGCGGCGGCAACATCTGGCTGTACAGCGAGCCGGGCAAAGGGACGACGTTCAAGGTCTACCTGCCAACCGTCGAGGCACTGCCGGCGGACATCGGCAAGGTCGCACCCGCCGAAGCCGTCCGTCACGGCGGCGGCACGGTGCTGGTGGTCGAGGATGACGAGCAGCTGCGCCGTCTGACGCATCGCGCACTGGCGGCGCACGGATACACCGTGCTGGAAGCCGACCGCGGGCGCGTCGCATTAGATATCGCACGCCGGCACAAGGGCATGATCGACTTGCTGCTGACCGACATCGTCATGCCCGACACCGACGGCCGCAAGCTCGCGGACACGCTGCGCGCCGCGCGCCCGGGGCTGCGCGTCCTGTACATGTCCGGGTATCCCGCTGGCGCGATCGCCAGTCACGGGATGCTGGAGTCAGGCGTCGCCTATCTCGCCAAACCCTTCACCACCGACGCGATCACCCGTAAGGTCCGCGAGGTCCTGGAGGCGCCATGAAGTCCTCGAGGAGCCGAAACGAACCCCGAATAGCTACCGAAAAAACCGATAAAATCGGCATTATCTGGCGAGTGTGCGCTCACTTAAGACAGTAAAGTATGGTGATTTAACGCTTTACATAGGCGCAAGGCCCGTATCACAAGTGTACTTTGTTGCCCCGCAATAACTTATGATCGATTGTGGCGCCGCGCACTGACCCCCCAGCTAGATTGCCCCATGCCTTTACCGCCCCTTATCGGGCACGAAGGGGTTAAGACCAGACTGGCGGGCGCCCTCGCCTCCGGAAAGCTGCCGCAAGCCCTATTGCTTGCCGGACCACGCGGAGTCGGCAAACAGCGTCTCGCGCTGTGGCTCGGTCAATTGATTCAATGCGAAGCACCAGGACAGGAACCGTGCGGCCAATGCCGCCCCTGCCGTCTCGTGCTTTCGCTGCAGCACCCCGATGTGCACTGGTTTGTGCCGGTAGAGCTGAGCAAACGCGGTGGCAGTGGCGGGGCCGATGCCGACAAGCAGGTCGAGCTCGTCGCCGAAGCACTGGCGGAGGAAATGGCGGCGCGGCGCGCACAGCCGCTGTATGGGCCGCCGGCCGGGCTCGCCAGCCACCCGATCGCGACGGTGCGCCTGCTGCTCAAGCGGCTCGCGCTCACGCCGGCGATGGGCAC
>QHUQ01000144.1 GCA_003221985.1 Gemmatimonadota bacterium
GGCGGCCGCACGTTCGAAAAGGTGCTGTTCAAGGATGAGTACACGAGTGCGAATGAGGTGCGCATCGATCCGAGCAATCCAAACACCGTATACGCAGCGCTCTGGCAGCAGCAGCAAACGTTCTGGGAGGCGGCATCCTTCGGTCCCGACTCGACGGGGCCCGGTGCGGGCGGGATTTACAAATCCACCGACGGCGGCACGACATGGACGCAGCTCACGGACGGCCTGCCTCCGGTGCTCGAGGCGAACATCGCGATCGCACCGAATAATCCGCAGGTGATCTACGCGATGGTGGCGTCCGTGAATCCCGCGGGAGGATCGGGGCCGGTGGGCTTCTACAAGTCGAGTGACGGCGGCGCGCACTGGACACTGCGCACGCGCATCCCCGGCGCCGCTGTCGTCGGTGACACGGCCGCGACGGCCGATCCGCGGCCCCTCGGCCGGATCGGCGGCGGCGACCTGCCGCCCATCACCGTCGATCCGAAAAATGAGAATGTGATTTACAGCGCCTCGATCGTCATGTGGCGCAGCGAGGACGGCGGCGACAGCTGGTCGGCGGTGCGCGGCTCACCGGGCGGGGACGACTATCAGCGCATCTGGATTCACCCTGACGACTCGAACGTGATCCTCGCCGTATCCGATCAGGGCGCCGTCATCTCGTCCAATCGCGGCGCGTCATGGAGCAACTGGTACACGCAGCCCACCGCCGCCGTCTATCACGTGACGGCCGACAACGCGTTCCCCTATCGCGTCTGCAGCGGGCAGCAGGACTCGGGCTCGATCTGCGTCGCCAGCCGATCGGACGACGGCGAGATCACCTTCCACGACTGGCACCCGGCGAACATCCAGGAGTACGGCATCGCCGCGCCCGATCCGCGCGATCCCGATGTCGTGTTCGGCAGCGCCCGCCGCGGCGTGTCGCGCTACGATCGGCGCAGCGGCCAAACCGCGCAGGTAGGCCCCGACTCGGCGGCGCGCGGCGACACGTTCGGCCGCAACGTCCGCACCATGCCGCTGATCTGGTCGCCGGTGAACCCGAGCGTGCTGTATTACACGTCGAACGTGGTGTGGAAGTCGGTCGATCACGCACAGACCTGGACCCGCATCAGTCCCGACCTCGCGCGCCCGACGTGGGCGATCCCGGCGAGCGCCGGGAAGTACGCCGGCACCGTGACGCCGGCCCCACGTGGCGCGATCACCGCGCTGTCTCCCTCTCCTACCGGCGCCGGCGTGCTGTGGGCGGGCACGGATGACGGTAACATCCAGGTGACGATCAACGGCGGCGCGACCTGGCGGAACGTCACCCCGGCGGCTGTCAAGCCGTGGACGCGCATCTTCAACATCGAGGCGGGTCACTTCGATACGCGGACTGCGTACGCCGCCGCGAATACGCTGCGGATCGACGACGTGCATCCGCATTTCTGGCGCACACACGACGGCGGCCGGACGTGGACCGAGATCGACAACGGCATCGCGCCCAACGCCGTCGCCAATTCGATCCGCGAGGATCCGCGCGTGCGGGGGCTGCTCTACGCCGCGACCGACGCGCAGGTCTGGGTGTCGTTCAACGATGGCGAGCAGTGGCAGTCGCTGCGTCTCAACATGCCGGCGGTCTCGGTGCGAGACATCCAGGTGAAGGATGCCGATTTGATCGCCGGCACCCATGGAAGAGGTTTTTGGATCCTCGATGATCTCAGTCCGTTGCGGCAAATGGCGACGATGCGTCGAGCGCAATCAGCCGGAAGACCCTATCTCATAAGACCCGAAACGGCCTTGCGCGTCCGATTCGGCACCAACGAGCCCACGCCGTGGCCGCCCGAGCTCCCGGCGGGGGAGAATCCGCCGGCGGGCGCCATCATCGATTACGCCCTGGCTGCTGACGCATCCGGTCCGGTGACCCTGGAGATCGTCGAGACCGGCGGGGGGGGCCGAGTCGTGCGGTCGTACTCGAGCGACGACCCGGTGCTCGATCCTGATCCAGCCCTCGATCCCGCTTCGTACGACCGGGTGTGCCGGAAAAACCCCTCCGCGACCCACTGCGGCCTTCCTCTATATTGGCCGGCGCCGCAGGCACGCCTGTCGACGCGCGCCGGGCTCCACCGCTTCACCTGGGACATGCGCTATCAGCCGATCGGCGACGTGAACCTGCGGGCCGCGGGGGAGGTCGAAGCCACGGGCGCCGTGCCGCATCGCAGCGAGCACTCCCCGTCGGCGCCGTGGGCGCCGCCGGGCCGCTATCTCGTCCGCCTGCGCGTGGGCGGCACGTCGTACACGCAACCGCTCACCCTGCGGCTGGACCCACGCGTGAAGACGCCTGCGGTGGGACTGCGCCGGCTCGCGGCGCTGACGCGCGAGATGTACGACGCCGCGGCTCGTGCGCGCGCGGCGTATCGCGAGGCGCGGGCACTGGTCGATTCGCTCTCGGGCACTCGGCGGGCCCAGGTGGAGTCGCTTGCTCCGGCGCCACGACCGCAGCCGAGGGGGTTCGCGCGTCCTGTAGGGCCCACGCCGCCGCCGACGCTCGAGCGTGCAAGCAACGCGGCGCTCGCCGCGGCGATGGCGATGCAGGATGCGGATATCGCGCCCACGGCGGCGCAGGTTGCCGCTTGCGCCCGGGCGCGCGCGCAGATAGCTCAGGTGATGGCACGGTGGTTGCGCATCCGCCAAGCTCGGACCCGTTCCTGATCTTCGGAGGAGGCATCATGCGTTTCCGCGCGATCGTTTTGATGGTCTCGATACTGGTCGGTCCGCTGTACGCCCAGCGGCCGAACGCCGCGGCGCCGCCCACGGACCGCGACACGTCTGCGAAGGCCAGTCCGACTCCCATCCCCAACGAGATGTCGTCCGTAACCGAGCATACGATCCGCATCGGCGGCCAGCTCGTGCCTTATCGCGCCACCGCGGCGACGCTGTTGCTCAAGAACGACAAGGAAGAGTCCATCGGAGTCCTCTACTACACGGCGTACACGCGCAGCGACGCCAAGGACCCGAGCCAGCGGCCGCTCGCCTTCGTCTATAACGGCGGGCCAGGATCGGCCTCGGCATGGCTGCACATGGGTGCCTTCGGCCCACGCCGCATCGTGACGACGGACGCCGCCCCCACGCCGCCGCCTCCGTATCAGATGGTGGACAATGCCAACAGCCTCATCGATGTCACCGACATGGTGTTCATCGATCCGATCGGCACGGGATTCTCCAAGCCCGTCGGCAAAGGCACGGGGAAGGACTTCTGGGGCGTCGACGAAGACGCCAAGGCGCTGGCGCAGTTCATCTCACAGTACGTAAGCCGCAACGGCCGCTGGGCCTCGCCGAAGTATCTGATTGGCGAGAGCTACGGCACGACCCGCTCCGCCGTGCTGGGGGACCGTCTGCAACGCGACGGCATGTCACTCAATGGGATCGTGCTGATCTCGTCGGTGCTCGATTTCGAAACGCTGCTGTTCGCGCCGGGCCACGATCTCTCGTATGTGCTCTACCTGCCGAGTTATGCCGCGACGGCCGCATATCACAAAGTGATCGCCGCGCCCGCGAACATGGGCGCGTTCCTGACCGAGGTGCGGCGCTACGCGATGGGCGACTATGCCGCCGCTCTCGCGGCGGGCGCGACGCTCCCGGCAGATCGCAAGGCGGCAGTCGCGAAGCAAGTGGCCGCCTACACCGGGTTGTCCGAGGATTACCTGCTCAAGGCCGACCTGCGCGTGCCGCTGCGTCAGTATATGGCGGAGCTGCAACGCAGCCGTGGCCTCGTCACGGGTCGGCTCGATTCGCGCTTCTCAGGGCCTTTACCCGATCTCCTGACCGAGAACGCTCCGGGTGATCCTCAGTCGGCAGCGATCACCGGCGCGTTCACGGCCGCCGCCAACGCGTACCTGCGCGGCGAGCTCAAGTTCGAGACACAAGACCGCTATGTGATGGGCGGCGGTGTGCAATGGAGCTGGGCTCGCGAAGGGCAGCGCGGCTGGGCGACGACGACGTACGTGGGCTCGGAGCTCACGCAAGCGCTGGTCACGAACCCGCACCTGCGGATCGAGATCGAGAATGGCTATTACGATCTGGCGACGCCGTTCTTCGCGACCGAGTATACCGTGAGCCACCTCGCGGGGCTGTCGCCTGATTTGCGCGACAACATCACGCTCAAATACTACGACGCCGGACACATGATGTATCTGTACGAACCGGCGCTCGCAGAGCTGAAGCAGAACGTGGCGCGCTTCATCATGAACCCCGCGCCCGCGACGGCGAGGGCCGCCGGCTCGAATTGAGTCAGCGCCGCCGCAGCGCGACGGCGTCGATGTCGAATGTCACGGCATCCGCCACACGCACCGTGCCCCCGGGTCCGCCGCGATAGGGGCGGATTCCGAAGTCGGTCTGCTTGACCTTAAAAACAGTTGCCGCGCGCAGCGTATCGCCCGCCAGGCTGATACGCACCACCGGCGTGACGTCTTGCGTCTTGCCTTTCATCGTCAGCGCGGCGACCAGGTGGAGCGTGTCACCGCTGCGCTCGACCGTGCGCGAGATGAATGTGATTTCGGCGTAGTGGCCCACATCCAGCACGTCATCTTGCATCGCGGCAGTCACCTTGCGGATCTCGGCGGTATCCGGAGGCGTCAGCACCGCGAGACTCTCTGTTGCGATCGTTATCGCGACGTGTGACAGCGCGGGCTGATTGATATAGAGGACCACACGCCCCGAGAAGGTGCGCGCCTGGATCAGATGTTCATGACCGGCGAATCCGAGCAGGCCGGCTTTACCGGTGCGTACCTCGAATCGACTCGCGGGCGTCAGGTCGTATACGACGGAATCGGGACCGGTTGCCTGCATGAGTCTCAGTCTCCTTTCACGATCCCGCCGGGAAGGATGCTCTTCGCCCCAAACTTGCCGCGCACGCGGTCGATGGCGTGTGCCAGCCCGCGATCGCGCTCCGTTTCCTCCGATAAGATCGCGATTTGGTCGGCGGCTTTGGCGGGCGCCAGTCCTGACAATCGTACACCGACGAGCCGCGCCGGCACCCGCCGGGCGTTCCGCAGCGTCGCCAGCAGCTCGTGCGCAACCCGGAGAATCACGCGATCGGACACGACCGCTTCGGGCAACGTCCGCTGGGCGGACCGCGTCTTGAAGTCCCAATCACGCAGGCGCACGGCGACGGTCCGCGCGGTCAGGCCATCGCCGCGCATATCCGACGCGGCCCGCGTCACAAGCCGCAACAGCTCGCGCTCGATCTCGTCGTCCTCGCGCAGATCCTTTCCGAAGGTCTCGTCGCGACTGATCCCTCGATTCATGACGCGATGAGCCACCGTGCCGTCGTCGCTGCCGTGAGCGCGGTTCCACAGCCAGCTTGCCTCGCGCTGGCTCATCCATTTCCCGAGCGTCGCGAGATCGTGCCGCAACACGTCTTCGATCGTGATCAGGCCGTGGGCCGCCAGGCGTGCCTGGAACTTGGGACCGACGAGCGGGATGTCGGCGAGCGTGCAGGAACGCAGGAACGCCGCTTCCGAGCCCGGTTCGATGATGAGTACGCCATCGCCGCCGCGACTGGGCTTGGCGCGATCGACCGCCATCTTGGCGATCAGTTTGTTCGTGCCGCCACCGATCGAGAGCGTGAGTCCTGTCGCATCGCGAATCCCCGCGCGGATGCGCTCGGCCGTCGCCGCGAGCGGCTCGTGGTGGTAGACGCCTTCCGTCCCCGTCAGGTCGAGATACCACTCGTCGATGCTCGCGCCTTCGACGATCGGCGAGTACCGATGCAGTAACTGCCGGATCTCGGCGCTCTTTTGAACGCACGCCTTGAAGGGGACGGGAACGCATGTCGCGTCGGGGCAGAGCCGCAGCGCACGGGCGATCGGCATCGCCGAGCGCACGCCGAACTTCCGCGTCTCATAGGAGGCGGAGCAGACCACGCCGCGACTGTCGCGCGAGCCGCCGACGATGAGGAGGGGCGCTTTTCCCGCGCCGTCGGGATCGACGGCGCGCGCGACGGCGACATAGAAAGCGTCAGCATCGGCGAGCAGAATCCGACGCATAATCCCGAAGATATCCCGAAGCTGATTCAGCAGCAAGCCGGCTCTATTTTCCGCGCCATGAACAAAGGCACGATCGGCATCCTGACCGGCGGCGGCGACGTCCCCGGTCTCAATCCGGCCATT
>QHUQ01000145.1 GCA_003221985.1 Gemmatimonadota bacterium
TTCGCCGTCAATCCGTTCGGCGTGCAAGGCGACGGCGCGCTCATCGAGGGCGCCAACATTACGGCCAGTGGGTTCATCGGCGGCGCCGTCGTGGGCCGCGAGCAGCCCGACCTGAGTCCTGACTACGTGTTCCAGTCGCGCGGCCGCGTGACGGAGTGGGGCTACGAAGTCGAGGTGCGCATTCCGTTCAAGAGCCTGCGGTATCAGCCGAAGCAGCCGCAGGACTGGAGCCTCAACATCGTGCGGCAGGTGAAGCATTCGGGGTTCGAGGATTCCTGGTTCCCGGCGCGCCGCGCCAACGCCACGTTTATCGGGCAGTCGGGGAACCTTATCGGGCTGGCCGGGATGCATCGTGGCCTCGTGATGGATCTGAATCCCGAGGCGACCGCCAAACGGACCGGGACGCTGGGGGCGAGCGGGTACGGGTACGAAACGGGCAATCCGCAGGTCGGCGGCAATGTCCGCTGGGGAGTGACCGACAATCTCACGCTGAACGGCACCGTCAAGCCCGACTTCTCCCAGGTCGAATCAGACGCGGGGCAGCTCGCCTTCGATCCGCGTCAAGCGCTGTTCTTCCCCGAGAAGCGGCCGTTCTTCCTGGAAGGGAGCGAGCTGTTTCAGGTGCCGCAGGGGCTGATCTACACGCGCCGCATCGTGCAACCGGTGGCCGCCGTCAAGCTCACGGGCAACGCGTCGGGCACGGACATCGGGTTTCTCTCCGCGGTCGACGGCACATTCGCGTCGGCGAGCGGGAGCGATAATCCCATTTACAACATCGTGCGGGCGCAGCGCAGCCTCGGCCATGGGTCGCGCGTCGGCCTGGCGTACACCGATCGTATCGAAGGCAGCAACTACAATCGCGTCGCCGAATTCGACAGCCGCCTGGTTTTTAAGGAGATCTATGGCTTGAGCGTGCAACTCGCCGGTAGTCGGACGCGCAACGGAGGCGTGACGACTACGGCGCCATTGTGGCTCAGTCAATTCACCATCCAGCACCGGGTCTGGGGGCTGCGCAGCCTGTTCGCCGGCATCTCCGATGACTTCCGCTCCGCGAGCGGATTCATCGGCCGGGCGGGGATCGTGCATTCGTACGTCGACCCGAGTTGGACCACCTACGGGAAGCCCGGCGCGCTATTGCAGCGCTTCACCGGCGACATCGTCGTGGACGGCATCTGGCAGTATCAGAATTTCATCCACGGGCGCCGCATCCAGGACCAGAAGCTGCACTTCAACGGCAATGCGGCGCTGCGCGGCGGCTGGAACATCGGTGCCGGATACTTCGTCGAGTCGTTCGGGTACGACTCGGCGCTCTACGCCGATTATCGGCTCGAGGTACCAAAATCAGGCGGCGGACTCGACACGATCCCGTTCGTGGGGCAGCCGACGATCGGGAATGGGGAGTACATCGTTCAGGTCGGGACGCCGCAGTGGAAGCATTTCAGTGGCGGCGGGTTCTTCCTGCAGGGCCACGACGAAAACTTCTTCGAATGGGCGTCCGCCGACCTCCTGCTGCTGAGTGTGGACCTGTCGTACCGTCCCACGGAGCGGATCCGCAACTCCGTCAGCTATTTCTGGCAACAGGTGAACCGTCGTACCGACGGCAGCCTGGTGAATGTGGGCCGGATTCTCCGTGCCAAGGTCGAGTATCAACTGTCGCGACCGTTGTTCGTCCGGCTGGTCGGCCAGTATGTCCAGGATCAGACCGATTCGTTGCGCGATGACTCACGCACCGGCGCGCCGATTCTGATTGCCGGGCCAACGACGGTGACCCGCACCCAGGCGAGCGCGCACAACAACTTCCACGTCGATGCGCTGCTCAGCTATCAACCGATTCCCGGAACCGTGGTGTTCGCGGGGTACGGCAGCGACCTGGAGGATCAGGACGCGTTCCAGTTCCGCGGGCTGAAGCGCCAAGCAGACGCGCTGTTCGTAAAGCTGAGCTATCTGTTCCGCCTGTAACGCCCTCTTGCCGCCCGTCGACCTCCGGTGCATTCTGAAGGCACGGGCGGCCTGATCCGCGCCCAACCTCTTCGGCCCTCCCCCAGCGAGGGTCCCTGTGAGGCAAAGGGGGGCACACTCCCGGATCGATGATCGCAGCAGCCTTTGGACGCCGCGGAGCGTCACCGCTGGGGGGTGTGTGCCCGTGGCCTAACCAAAGGACCTTCCAATGCCTGCCAATAAAGACTTCAAGCGCCTCGTTCGCGCTCGTATGCAGAAAACGGGTGAAGCCTATACGACCGCCCGCGCGCATCTCGTCCAAACACAGACTCCGAATTACGCCAAACTCGCAGGACTAAGCGACGCCTCCATCAAAGCCAAGACCGGGTGCACGTGGGAGCGCTGGACGCATGCGCTCGACTACGCCGGTGCCCACAAGTGGCCGCATCGGGCGATCGCCGAGTACGTGCACGAGAAATACAAGGTCGGCGACTGGTGGGCGCAGACGGTCACGGTGGGCTATGAGCGCATCAAAGGGCTGCGCGCCATCGGCCAGCGACGCGATGGCAGCTTCGAAGCGGCCAAGAGCAAGACGTTCGCGGCACCCCTGGGCAAGCTGTATCGCGCTTGGAGCAGCGCGCGGACGCGCGCGCAGTGGCTGCCGGATGTGGCGCTCGCGGTTCGCTCGGCGACGCCGCGGAAGTACATGCGCATCACGTGGCCGGACGGGACGTCGGTGCAGCTCGGCTTCCTCAAGAAAGGCGTCAGGAAGAGCGCGGTCGCGGTGCAGCACACCAAGCTGCCTGATCGAGCCGCCGCGACCAAGATGAAAGCGTTTTGGGAAGAGCGCCTCGCCGCATTGGGAGCCGTGCTCGGATGAAGACAGTCCATTCCCTTTCCGCGTTATTGACACTCACCATTGCTTCGGCGGCGGGCCAGGTAGGCCCGCCGCTCGTCGATCATCATCAGCACTTGTTCAGCCCCGCCGCGGCCGCGCTCGTCACGCCGAATCCGCTTCCGCCCGGCGCCACGGCACTCCAGTCGATCGATGCGGACCGCGTCATTGGACTGCTCGACTCGGCAGGAATTCGACGCGCGCTGGTGCTGTCGGTCGCGTACACCTGGGGCAATCCGAGCCGGCACGTCGAGAACGAATACGAGCAGGTGAAAGCGGAGAACGATTGGACGGCCCAGCAAGTCGGCCGCTACCCCGACCGGCTGCGCGCCTTCTGCAGCTTCAATCCGCTACGCGATTATGCGCTCGACGAGCTGAACCGCTGCTTCGCCAATCCCCTGCTGCGCACCGGGCTCAAGCTGCACATCGGCAACTCGGCGGTCGACTATCACAACGCGCAGCATCGCGAACAGCTGCGCCGCGTCTTTCGGGCCGCCGACGACCGGCACATGGCGATGGTCATCCACATGCGCGCTTCCATCTCGCGGAATCTGCCGTACGGCCGCGAAGAGGCACGGATCTTCTTCGATTCGATTCTCCCGGCCGCACCGCATGTGCCCGTGCAGATCGCGCACCTCGCCGGGGCGGGCGGCTACGACGCCACGACGGACTCGGCGTTGTCGGTGTTTGTCGACGCGATCGCGAGGCACGATCCGCGCGCGCAGCGGCTCTGGTTCGACGTCACGACCGTCTGCCGCAACATGACCAACGACGACGCGCGCCTCATCGCCCAGCGGATCCGGCAGCTGGGGCCGGAGCGCGTGCTGTACGGCTCGGACGCGGCCGCCGGGGACAACCTGGCGCCGCGCGCGGCGTGGGCCGAGTTTCTCAAGTTGCCGCTGACCGCAGCGGAGTTTCGCACCATCGCCACCAACGTCGCACCCTACATGCGATAGGACATACCATGCGCTCGATCCGACTGCTCGCCTGCACCGCCTGGTTGTTGTCGCCGCTCGCGCCGCTCGCCGCTCAGCAACGCCACACGATCACCCATGAGGACGTCTTTCTGATGAAACGCCTGTCGTCGCCGGCCATAAGCCCCGACGGGCGCTGGGTCGTGTTCAGCGTGACGGAGCCGTCCTATACCGAAGGCGAGCAGGTGAGCGATCTCTGGATCGTGCTCTTGGATGGCAGTGCGGAGCCGCGGCGGCTGACGAACAGCAAAGGCGGCGAGAGCGGGGTCGATTGGAGCCCCGACAGCCGGCGGATCGCGTTCAGCGCGCGCCGCGAAGGCGATGATGCGGCGCAGATCTACGTACTGGACCTGAGTGGTGGTGGCGAAGCACAGCGCGTGACGAACATCTCGACCGGCGCTGCTAGTCCGCTGTGGCGTCCTGATGGCCGCGCCATCCTTTTCTCCAGCATGATCTACCCCGGCGCGCTCACCGACTCGGCGAATCGTGCCGCGGCGGCCGAGCGCAAAGGCCGGAAGTACAACGCGCGCGTGTACGACGCGTCGCCGATTCGCCTGTGGGACCACTGGCTCGACGACCGGCGGCCGCATCTGTTCGTGCAGCCGCTCGACCCGAACGCACCGGCCAGGGACATCCTCGCCGGGTCGCAGCTCGTGCAAGAGGCCGGTTTCGGTGGGCGGCTCGGCACCAGCGGCGAAGACCTGGCGGCCACATGGACGCCGGACGGCAAGCTCGTCGTGTTCGCCGCCACCACGAACCGCGGGGACTGGACGCATGGCGACGTCGTCCAAGCGCTGTGGGTCGTGAACGCGACGGCAGGCGAACCGTTACGGCTTACGCAAGGCAAAGACGATTACGACGCTCCGCAATTCAGCTCTGATGGCAAGACACTGTACGCCGTCATGACGCCGACCAACGAGCACACGTTCAACAACCGGCGGCTGGTGTCGTGGCCCTGGCCGCACAGCGCGAATGGCGCTCCGCGTGTCGTCGCCGGAGGGACCGAGCATTCGGTCGGCGGCTACAACCCGGCGCCGGATAGGCGCAGCGTGTTTTTCCTCGCTGAGGACGCCGGCCACGCGCGCCTGTTTCGCACGCCCGCAGCCGAAGGGCTGGAGCAGGAGGTCGGCAAGATGACGGGCGGCACGTTCAGTGGTTTGCAGGTGGCGACGGCGACCACGGGGAGCTCCGTGAAGATGGCGGCGGTGTGGGAGAGTGCGACCAATCCGCCCGAAATCGTCAGGATCGATCCGGCCACCGGCCGCTGGACCGCGCTGACGAAGTTCAACACGGACAGGGCCGAGACAATCGACTGGCAGCCGCTGCGCGAGTTCTGGTTTACAGCAACCCGCGGCAACCGCATTCACAGCTTCTACGCGCTGCCGCCACGATTCGACTCGACCCGCAGTTACCCCTTGTTCGTGCTGATCCACGGCGGTGCGGCCAACATGTGGACCGACAACTTTGGCCTGCGCTGGAATCCGCATCTCCTGGGCGCCACCGGGGGGGGTTACGTGGTCCTGATGACCGACTACAGGGGCTCGACGGGCTACGGCGAGAAATTCTCGCAGGACATCCAGTTCGATCCGCTCGAGGGGCCCGCGAATGACATCAACGAGGCCGCCGACAGCGCGATCAAGCGGTTCCGGTTCATCGATGCCTCCAGACAGGTCGCGGGTGGCGCCAGTTACGGCGGCCACCTCACGAATTGGCTGGCCGTGACCACGACACGCTACCGCGCGCTGGTCAGCCACGCTGGGGAATGGGATCTCGAGACGCAGTGGGCGACCAGCGACTTCAACTACGACCGGGAGCGCAACGTGGGCGGCCCGCCGTGGGAGGACCACGCTCTCTGGCGAACTCAGAGCCCAATGCGACGGGCGGCGAACCTGCACACCCCGGTGCTCGTCTCCGTGGGCGAGCGCGACTTCCGGGTGCCGATGAACAACGCGCTGGAGTTCTGGACCGCGCTGCAGCGCCAGGAGATTCCCTCGCGGCTCATCATCTGGCCGGAGGAGAACCACTGGATTCTCAAGGGCGAGGACAGCCGCTTCTTCTATAAGGAGGTGGCGGCGTGGTTCGCGCGCTGGCTCGGCGCGCCGGCGGCGACGGGACAGTGAGGCTCGGCTTGAGCGAGCCGATCTCCCGCCGCGACTTCCTCAACGGCGTCACGCGATGCGCGATGGCAGGTTCGAAACGCGTATCGCCAACGCCATCGGCACCGGCGAGATGTACGACCTCGTCGCCGTCGGCGGCGGAATCAGCGGACTCGCGGCCGCGATCTTCTTCCAGAAATACAAAGGCGGGCGCTGCCTCGTCATCGACAACCACGCCATCTTCGGCGGCGAAGCGAAGCGCAACGAGTTCCTGGTCGACGGACAGCGGCTCACCGCGCACCAGGGTTCAGCGATTTTCCTGGTACCGGGGAAAGGCGGTTACACCGATCGGTTTTACGAGATGATCGGAATGGATCGCTCAGCGTTCGCCTACCAGACGTGGCGCGGACCGTCGCCCGAGATGCCGCTCGCGCACTCACCGTACGAGACGCCGACGAATTACGGCTTCTACTTCGGACCGAAGTTCGGCCACGGGTCCGGCACTTGGGTGATGGACCCGTGGGGACGGCAGCTCGAAGGCGCGCCCATCAGTGATACCACGCGGGCGGAGCTGCTGCGTTGGGGGACGAACAGGGTCGACGTACCAGGGCCACGGACCGAAGGCGACGCCATCTCGCGCCAGCTCGATTCCATCACGCTCGAAGATCACCTGATGGCGCGATACACCATCAGCCGCGAGACCGTGCGCACGTTTCTGTCGCCCGTCGAAGGTGGCGGATACGGTCTTGGTCCTGACGTGCTGTCGGCGTACTGCAACTACGCGATCGAGAACCAGTTTCCGGAGGATGGCGACGACACCCTCGGCGACCAGATGTTTCCCGACGGCAACGGCGGATTCGCGCGGCTGATGGTGAAGACGCTCGTCCCCGATGCCTTCGCCGGTCCGCGCACCGTCGACGCGGTGTGGCAGAATCACGTCAACTTCCGCGCGCTCGATCGCGCCGGCCAAGCGACCAGGATTCGATTGAATTCCACCGTCGTTCGCATCGAGCACGCCGGTGATCCTGGGAGCGCGCCGCACGTCGTCGTCACGTACGCTAGGCGCAATCGACTCCACACAGTCAAAGCGCGCACGGTCGTCGTGGCGGGTGGCAGCTGGACGGCGAAGCACATCGTGCATGACCTCCCTGCCGGCCATCGCGCAGCGTATGCGCAGTTCTATCGATCGCCGTGCCTCATGGCGAACATCGCCGTTCGCAACTGGCGCTTTCTCTACAAGATGGGATTGTCCGGTTGCCGCTGGTTCGGGGGACTCGGCGACTATCTCTCGGTCCGGAAAATGGCGCTCGTCGGCAACGAGCCCCGCACCATCGGTCCTGACTCACCGACGGTGCTGACCATCAAGGTCCTCTTCGGCCAACCCGGCTTGTCGATCGCCGAGCAGGGGAGCCGGGGACGCGCGCAGCTGCTCGGCACGTCGTTCGCGCAGTACGAGCGCGCATTCCGCGAGCAGCTCGCCGACATGTTCGCGCCCGGCGGATTCGATCCGCGCCGGGACATCGCCGGCATCATTCTCAATCGCTGGGGTCACGCGTACGTGAATCCGCAGCCGGGGTTTTTCTTCGGTATCAATGGCCAGCCAGCGCCGAGGGACATTTTGAGGAATCGTCCGCACGGGCGGATCGCGTTTGCGAATACGGATCTCGCCGGAGCCAGCGATCATCGGAACTCGATACGCGAAGCCGATCGCGCGGTGCAGTCACTGGTTCTCGTATAGCTTGGACGTGTCGGCCTTAGCGAGCTCAACGAGAAAGTCCGCGACTTTTGCGGTCACCGCCTCGACGTAGCGCTTGCCCTTTTCCGGGGTGGCAGCCGCGGGATTTCCGGAGCCGGTATCGTCCGTGACCTGTCTCCATTGGCGGGGGGCCCACGCCCACCCCTCACGGAATGCCGAGATCTTGAATTTCCGAGTGGCCCCCGAGCCGGCCTCGGACAGCGGAAGCACCAGATCCGGTGCGATGTGCTGCATAACGCTCGTCTCGAGCTCAGCGGCATGGTCGCCAAGGTCGGTAAAGAAGCCTTTCGGCTCGACGACCTTGAACCAGTTAACCGCGCAGAGGAACACCGACACCTGGGGTTGGAGCTCGCGGATCATTTGGCGGAAATCATTGGCGCCGTGTCCGTTGAAGATCACGAGCTTCGGAATACCCTGCCCCGCCAGTGACATCGCGACGTCGCGGAGCACCAGCAACTGCGTGCTGGGGTTCATGTTCACGCACAGCGGGATGTCGAGCTGGCCGGTATTCACGCCAAACGGCACGACCGGCAGCACGACCACCTTTGCGCCGCTGGTCCACGCCCGCTCGGCCGCGCGGGCGGCGAGCTCTTCGGCCTGAATGTTGTCGGTGGCGTACGGGAGGTGGAGGTTGTGCGCTTCGGTCGCCCCCCACGGCAGGACAGCCACGTCATAGCGCGTGGCGCGGACAGTCTTCCAGGTCAGCTCGCTCAGGATGTACGGGCGGTTAGGCATGGCACCGATAGTAGCACGGGCCTTGGATGCCGCAACAACGCCCCTTGATGCAGCAAAAACGCCCTAAACGCCTTCAGGTTGAAACGTGCATGCACCGCGATGCTCAGCAGCACCCACAACCCAGATCCAGGCTTTTCTCATGGGCTCCATGGTAGAACGCCGTGCGCTCGGCTACTCGCGGCCGCGAGCTCCAATCCCCGCATCACGTCGAGCGACCATTCCGGCGTGACGGCCAGCTGTGCCGTTCCGAGCATCACGTCGCGAACATTTTCATAATACCGCGTGAAGCTCGACCGCAGGGTCGGCACTGTGCGCGTGGCGTCAGGAGTGATGAGTTGGCCGTACAGCTCAGCCGGTTCCGCGTCCCAGTCGGGCTCATCCGGCGTACGGCCCTCCTTGAGCGCCGCCTCCTGAGGATCCATCCCATACTTGATGAACGAGGCTTTTGTCCCGTTCACCAGCCACGTCGGGCCGAGTGGGGGCCGGAGCATCGACGCGCGCAAGACTGCCCGCGAATGCCGGTAGTACAGCGTGACGTCGAACGCGTCATCCACCACGGCACCGTCGCGCTCGACCCGAATATCGGCGCCAATTGCCTCGGGAATGCCGAACAGGAGCAACGCTTGATCGAACAGGTGCGGGCCGATATCGAACCAGACGCCTGATCCCGGCAGTGTCTCTTCCCGCCAGGCATTCGGCTTGCGTTCCGGGCGGAACCGATCGAAATGCGATTCGAAGAGCACGACGCGGCCGAGCGCACCCTCCGCGACGACCTGTTGGACGGTGGCGAAATCGCCGGTGTAGCGGCGATCCTGGTACACGCTGACAAAGCGCTGCTGCTGGTTCGCGACCTGCACCAGATCCTGCGCTTCCGCGAGCGTCGTCGTGAATGGCTTGTCGACGACGACGTGACGGCCGGCGAGCAGACACTGCTTCGCGATCGGGTGATGGGAGGTATTCGGCGTGGCGATGACGACGAGATCGATCTTGCGTGTCAGCATCTCGTCAACGCTGTGGACGAATTCGACGTCGGGATACTTGGGGTCCGGCGGGCCGTGCCGTTGCACAATCGTCGAAAGACGCAGGCCTGCGACCGCGCGGATGACCGGCGCGTGAAAGACCTTCCCTGCGAAGCCGAACCCGACCAGACCGACGGTGAGCATGCCACAGATTGTACATCGAGAATTCGGCGCCCGTCAGCGACTGAGCCAGTAACTCACTTTGACCAGCAGAACGTTGGTGGGGCGGTCGCGGAACAGCTCCCCGCCGAAGTCCCGTCGCACGTCGAATCCCGCGTCGTAGGGGACATAGCCGGAACGGCTCTGCGTCCACACGACGAACAGGGTCGAACCCGGCCGGTATTCCCAGCGCAGCACCGCGTTGACTTTGACGGAGCGCGTCCGAAAATCGGGATTGGCAAAAGTGAATCGCGTCGCCGCCGAGTCGGACGCGCCGTCGGGGTCGACGACGTAGCCCGGTACCGAGCCGGTCCCCGACGCGAGCAACGTGTCCTTGATCGTCGAGCCGTTATCGCGGCCATACTGGTTGAACTTGAAAGTCTTTCGGGCGCGGAGCTCCTTGAAGTTCCGGTAATCGCCGGAGAACGTGAAGGGCTGCGCATACAGCTGAAAGCTCAGCGACGGCGAGAACGTGACGCCGGCGCGCAGGGTCACGTAGGCCTGGTGCTCGACCAGTTCGCCGAAGACGTAGCGGGTGCCGAGCGTCGCTGCCGCGGTGCTGTCCGCCTGCTTCGTGACGATCTGCGCCATCGCGCGGCCCGCGACATATCCACCCGTTGCCTTGAGCGAGAGGGCGGTACTGGGCCGGAGGGTCACTTGTGGAATCGCGCTCATCCACCAGCCCCCGGCAGCGGTGCGCTGGTAGGAAGCGAACGCGTAGGCGCTCACGGTCTTGCGGGAGTCAGTCGTGACGTCGGCGCTGGCGGTCCAGGACGCGGGCCTGCCGGCGAGCGGGCCGCCGCGCGTGAGCCGGTCGTCCACGACCGGCAGGTCGTAGGTGAGCGACCAATCGCCCGTCCAGAAGTTCCGGAACTGCACGTACCCGAACGCCTTCACCGGTCGGTCGATCGCGTCGCCGTCGTAGTTCCAGCCGGGCGCGACCCGGAGGTACGCGTTCGCCTGGCGGAAGACCTTGCCGGGCGTCGTCCACCGCCGGCCCACGGCTGCAGCCGCCGAAACTTGGTCCACGCGTTTCTGGAACCCGAGGTCGTTGACCTCGAACCCCGGTGAACTGGTGCTGCCCGCGATGCCCCAGCGCCACGCGCCCGACACCTTGTTGAGGTAGAGATCGGCGTTCAGCCCGGCGAGGGAGGTCCGCGTGGGATCGTATCGGAAACTCCTGGCGTCCGGCCGCCGGTAGTAGCGGTTGGAGGATTTCTGCGCCTCCTGAATGGCGGCAGGGTCGCCCTCGATGTACGAGCCGCCGATACTGCCGGCCACCGAGTAGGTCTTCTCGCCCCAGCGCCGGAAGAAATCGAGCCCGCCGGCGTAGGCGCTGCGCGGGAGGATATCGAGCGCCGGCGCGTTCGGCCAGCGGTTCATGGCGGTCGCCAGGAGGCCAACGCTTGCATTGCCGTCGCTCGCGTCACGGCGGACCCGACCGGCGAAGTAGTTCGCGGGCGGCTCGACCTCGTCCCGCAAGTACGTGCGGGTCGTCGTATCGAACACGGTGGCTCGCTCCCGGGCGGTGACGGCGTCGACCATGCCCAAGGACCAGCCGTTCGCGGGCCGGCCGCTTAGCTTGGCGGCGCCCAGGATCGTGGTGCTCGTCGGGATGTCGTCGAACTCGCCCGACGACGTCGGCTCCCCCTGGGGCTCGCGACCGATGCGTCGCGAATAGAAGAACAGCGGACTCCCGCTGAAACTGTTGATGCCGCCGCCGTTGCCTCCGAAATTGAAGATCTCGGTGCCTTCGACGAAGAAGGGCCGGTGCTCCGGGAGGAACTGCTCGAACGCGCTGAGGTTCACGAATGTCTCGTCCACCTCCACCTGTCCGAAGTCGGGGTTCAACGTCGCGTCGAGTGTGAGACTCGAGCTGACGCCGTACTTGAGGTCAGCGCCGGCCCCGCGGTGGTAGGATGCGGGCCGCTCGAACGGGTTCCTCGGGTCGTCCGGCCTGCGATACGTACCGCGGCCGACCGTGTACGGCAGGATCTCGAGCCGCTTGGGCGCGCCCACGTCGCGGATGCCGACCAAGTCGGCGAAGCGGGAGACGAGCCCGTTCTCCTTTTTGCCAATGAACGGGAACATGGCTTGCTCGTTCTTCCGCTCGATCCAGCGCACGAAGTGCACGCCCCACACCTGGTCTTGCTCCTTCGCGAAGCGGAGCTGGGACAGCGGTATCCGAATCTCCGCCGACCACCCGAGAGAATCGATGGACACCGCCGCCTGCCACACGGGATCCCAAGAGGCGTCGTCGAACGCCCCATCGGCGCCGATGAGGATGTCCCGCTTCACGCCGGCGGCGTTCACGATGAACTCGAACGCGGTCCGGCGATCGTGGTAGCTGTCGAGGAACACGCGGAATTCGTCGCTGTGGCTGGACGCGTCGCGCCGCGCGAGGCGCCGCACGATCTTTGCAGGAGTGCGGTCGAACAGGCGCGCGCCGATGTACACCGCGGCTTCGTCGTAGAGGATGCGCACCTCGGTCGCCTCGGAGACTGCCGCACCTTCCGCGGGGTCGGTTTGTCGGAGGTCGGTGACCGCGGGCGCGAGTGCCCACGCGGGGTCGTCCAGCCGCCCGTCGAGAGCCGGCGCCCGCTGTACGCGGACGGCGGTCACGGTGTTCGGCGCGCCGACCGGGCGCCCGGCGAGCGCCGGCGCCCCGTCGGGCGGCGGCGATTGGAGCGTGAGCGCAGTTGGCGTAGCGGGCGCGCTCGGCGGTGTCGCACAGGACCTGCAGGGCGGCTGGAGACGGCATGCGCCGCCCCGCGCGTGCCATGGCGGCCCGGTACAAGTCGATGATGCCCGGCCGCTCAGGCGGTGGGAAGCGAAACAGGAACGTGGACAGGTCGTAGCTGAACGGGCCCACTCCCGCGCGATCCCAGTCGACCAGTCGCGCCTGGGGACCTTTCGCGGTATTCCCCACGAACACGTTGATCGTCCAGAGGTCGCCGTGCAGCAATGTCTCCGGGCCGGCCGCGTCGTCGAAAACGTGCGCACGCCGGGGCGCGTCGGCCAGAAGCGCGTGCAACCGCTCGAGCAGACGCTCCGGGAGTCCTGCGTGCTCCGGCGGGGTCTTGATCCCGCAGTCCCGAAGCGCTTCCAGCGCCGCGATGGCGTCTCGGACGTTCGACGTGAAGTACGGCATTCCGAGGTCGCTGCCGTAGCGACGCACATCGGGCAGAATGGAGTGCCGGGCGGCGGATGAATGGAGATCGGCGATGAGGTCCACGGTCGCCTTCACGCGGTCTGCGTCCGGGCGCGCCGCGAGGGTCCCGTCGCCCAAGTCCTCGTAGATGTGCCAGACGCTGTCCCCGGTGCGGTCGGCCGCTACGCCGAGCAGGCGCGCACAGCGATCGTCCAGTCCGAGCGCCGGCAGCCAACGCTCCGCGACCAGGCGGCTGCGCTGGGCGATGGCGGGCTCCAGGCGCTTGACCACGAGCGATCGACACGGGGCGCCCGGCTCGAACTCCAGCCGATAAACTTTCCGCTTCAGGGGGCGGAGCCCGGTGACGCGCTGCGCGGGATCGGCGCCGTCCAGCAGCTCGCACAGCGCGTCGCACAGCTCGGCCCATCCCGGCTCGCTGCGCGCCTCGAGCGGGCGCCGGATCGTGCCCCGGACTTGAAGCACCTCGGTCATGCGACCGACCTCGCCCGCCGCTCGAGCGCGCGTTCCAGGACCCGCGCGACGACGCGCCGCGCATCGAAGTGCTCCTCGATCAGCGCTCGGGCCTGCCGGCAGTGGCGCTCGTAGTCAGCTTCGACGGCTCCGAGGGCGGCGACCGCTTGGTCCATGCTCCGGAACCGGAAGAGGCCATCCGCGTCAGGCAGCAGCCGGCTCTTGCCCGTGTGCTGCACCACGGCCGGCCGGCCGGCCGCCAGGTAACAGAGCGTTCGATCGCTCACCCACGCGGTGTCGAGCGCTACGTACGCCGGCTTGGCGCAGCTGAATTCGCCGCGCGAGCGCTGCACGTACGCCCGGTACGTCTCGGGGGTCGCGCTCACGTCCCAGGCCTCTCGCAACCTCCAGCCCTTGGGCTCCATCAGCGCCCGGTACTCCTCGTAATGCTCCGCGAGACACACCGCCAGCTCGAGCGGTACGGACGTGCGCGTGGGTAGGTCGAGGTACTCGAGAAAGGAAGCGCGCTTCTCGTTGCTGAATGTCGTGCCGTTGAATTCAAATGTGCCGCCCCACCAGTGGGCCACCGTGGTGTACGGCGCGGCCTCGTGCGCCGCCAGCGCCGGCCATTCGGGGAGATACACGGGCGGCGGTGTGTACAACCAGCGCACGCCGCCGTCCGGGAACGTCGCCTTCGGCGTACCCACGGTTTCACCGATCGTGAAGTACCGGTCGTGGGGCGCAGGACGGACGTCACCGGTCGCCATCCAGATCTGCAGGAGCCCGGGATCGGTGTCGATCAACGCCGCCCGTCGAAAGCGGCGTACGACGACGGCGGGGAGCGAGTGCCACAGATTGAGGAGGAGGTCGGCACTGGCGGCCGCGTCCAGGTCCAGGGAACCTTGGGCCACGTCGGCGGGCACGGCCCCACCGTTCATGGAGGAGAGTGCCAACGAGTCCGTAAGGCCGAAGGGCTCGAGGCGTGCCTTGAGCGTGGCGACGCAGGCGCGGGGGTTTCCACCGCGCCGGCGGCGCCGCGCGGCCGGCGAGTCGTCTCGGTCATCCAGGTCGAGGGCCTCGAGCCAGATCACCCGGCAGCCGAGCGCTTTCAAGGCCAGCGCCCAGTGCAGATACACCCACAGGTGGCCACCGCCGTTGGGGTACGCCACAGTATTGGCGGGCGCGAGGCAGACGGTGACGCTCACGACACGCTCTCCAGGGAGGGGCGGAGCGCGGCGTTTAGGGCGGTTTCCAGGACGCGCTGCGCGTCGAAATACGTCTCGGCGATGTCGCGGGCGGCAGCGCAATGATGCTCGTAACGGGTGTTGATCTCTTCGAGGCTCTGCGCGGCCTCTTGCAGCGAGGTGAAGCGGAATACGCCCTCGCCGTCGGGCAGGTACGAGCTGGGGCCCGTGTGCTGCACGACCGCGGGCTTCCCGCTCGCCAGGTAGCACAGCGTGCGGTCGCTCACCCAGGCGTTCTGGAAGTCCATGCACGACGGCTTGGCCGCACTGAACTCCCCACGCGACCGCTGGATGTAGGAGCGGTAGGCCTCGGGGCTGCCCGTGACCTCCCGCGAGTCGCGTACGCGCCACCCATGGCGTTCGAGCCACGCCCGGTCCTCCGCATCCTTCACGGCCTGTATGACGCGCAACTGGCCCTCCGGATCGCGATCGAGCAGGTACAGCGCGAGCTCGAGCGGTTGCTTCGTGTAGCGGGGCAGATCCACGAACTCCAGAAACGAAACGCGCTTCGTGTTGTCGACGAGGACGGCCTCCCCGTTCCGGTTCACCTTCAGCCAACTCGCCGAGGACCAGCTGGAAACGGTCGTGAAGACTTCGGACTGGCGATCATGCGTTACGGGCCATTGATCGAGGCAGACGGGCGGGCGGATATGGATCCACGGCAGGCTACAATCGGGGAACCGGGCCGCCGGCGTCCCCACGGTCTCACCTGTGGTCAAGTAGCAATCGTGAGGGGGCACGTCGAGCTGGCCGGTGCTCATCCAGAACTGCAGCAGCCCCGGGTCGATGTCCACCAGCGCGGTGCGCCGAGCGCACGCGAGCAGGCGAGGGTCGATCGCGTAGTGGAAGTTGAGGAGCAGATCGGCGCGTCGCAGCACCGCCTCCGCTTGGGGCCACGTTTGTCCGATGAAGCGCAGGGACTTATTGCTGCCTCCCGCGTCATGGTCGAGCGCGTACAGCAGCGTCTTGCCCTCGAACCCGAATCGCTTCATCCGCTCCAGGAAGG
>QHUQ01000146.1 GCA_003221985.1 Gemmatimonadota bacterium
GCGATCACATGGCTCGTCCGCCGTCTTACCCAAGGCGATACCGCGACGATCATGCTGCACCCCATGGCACTCGCCGGGTGGTTCGGCATGTTCGTGACGATGCTCAATCTCCTGCCCATGGCGCAGCTCGATGGTGGCCACATCGTCTTTGCCGCCACTACACGGTGGCATCAGCGGATCGCCCGCGCGTTCTGGGTCGTGGTCATGCTGCTGGGGTGGTTCTGGGTGGGGTGGCTGCTGTGGGGCTTCATCGTGCTCGTGGTCTCGCGCGGCCAGCTGCGCCATCCGCCTGTGCTCAATGCCTATCGCCCGCTGCCGCGATCGAGGCTGTGGCTGTTGCTGGCGAGTTTGCTGCTGTTCCTGCTCACCTTCGCGCCGGCACCATTCAGATCCTAACGGAGCACGGAGCAGAGAGCACGGAGCAGTCGGCTGCTCCATGCTCCCTGCTCCTTGCTCACGCTATTGCGTAACTCCTGACCATTTATAATGTTCTTTCAAACCAGCCCCTGGATCGGCATGCCTGCACAACCTGCCCGATACACACCAGCTGCTGCGACCGATACGGTCGTCCATGATCTGCCCCCCATCCGCTTTGACGGACAACCCATAGACATCCGCCTTTCCCTCCGCCGCACCGAAGACGGTATCTGGCGTGGGCGCATCATGTTCGGCGCCGAGGGAACGGAAATGGAGCGCTCCAGCGCGGAGATCTTCTGCGCCGGCACGGAGCAGGATCTGTGGCAATCGGTGCGGGACCTGCGGGATCATCACCTGCGGGACCTGTACCGCTCATTGCTCTGATGCCCGATCCGCAGGCGATGGCGAAGTTGCGGCACGACCTGTCCAATCCTCTTTCGGCGATACTCGCCGAGACTCAGCTCCTGCTGCTGACGCCTGAGAAGTTCGACGAGGAGTCGCTGGCCGGGCTCAAACAGATCGAGGACCTGGCGCGCAAGATGCGTCAGCTGCTGCAAAGCCTAGAGTGAGCCGGCGGCATCGCCCTCGGTATTGCCCCTCCACGGCGTGGTGGCCTCCGACCCGCCTGCGCATCGCCTTCCTTATTAGACGGTCCGCGCGCCGAATGTCGTTCCGCGTGACGCGCGTCATAGCCGTTTCGGTCAGACAGCGATAAATCAGTCCCCGCCACGCCCGCTCTTGCGCGGCTCCATGGTACAGGCATTTTTCACCCCCTTATTCCCAGGTGGAGTCCCAGATTCTGGCTGGTCCGCGGTATCTGCTCTTAGGGATGAGCGGCTTGTTCATGGCCTGTGCAGGCGGGCCACGAATTGCTTCCGTCACGCGCGCTGACATTCCCGCCCTCAAAGCCCAGGCAGCCCAGCAACCCTCAAACGCTCAAGTCCGCTTCCGTCTCGCCGCCGCGCTCATGGCGGCGGGACGGTGTGATACCGCGGTGGTCGTCGCAAACGCGGGCCAGACGCTGGCCCCCGGGGAGGCATTGGGGCCGATGGTCATCGGCGGCTGTCAGGAGAAAGACGGGCGCTACGATCTCGCGTTTGCCACCTACACCGCCTTCGCGGCCCGCTATCCACAGGCGCGTGGCGTCGCCGCCGTTCGCGCGCTGGCGCAGCTCGCGTTGCGCACGCAGGCGGCGCAGACCGCCAAGCTCGCGTTGGCGCGCGAGTCCACGCTGACGACACTCGCCCCCGAGCCCTCTACGATCGCGGTACTGCCGATGACGATCGCGGGTGATTCGAGCTTTCAGCCGTTGTCGCGGGGACTCGCCGAGCTGTTGATGTCCGATCTCGCGATGGTGCGTAGCCTGCGGCTGCTGGAGCGCGTACAAATCGGCGCGCTGCTCGACGAGTTGAAGCTCGGACAGAGCGCGCGCGCGGATCCGGGAACAGCGGCGCGCGTCGGGCGCCTGCTGCGCGCGGAGCGGATGGTGCAGGGCGTCGCGTCGATCACACAGAACGGCCTGGTGCGCATGTCGGCGACAGTGGTGCGCGGCGACGGCAACGTGCGCCCGGGGGGGGGCGCGCAGGCCAGCGGCACGTTCAAGCAGCTGCTCGACCTCGAGAAGCAGCTCGTCTTCGGGCTCGCCACAGAACTGGGCATTCAGGTAACGGAAGCCGAGCGGCAGCGCATCCTGCGGCAGGGACCGAAGAACCTCGCGGCGTTCCTGGCATACAGTCAGGGACTCGAAGCGCTGGATCGCGGCGACTACCGCGCCGCCGCGACCGCGTTCAGCGCGGCGGTGCGCGCCGATCCGTCGTTCCAACAGGCCAAGCAGCAGCAGCAGGCGGCGGAAGCCGCGCCCGCGGTGCAGGCATCGCCCGGCGACGTGGTGACGGTCGTCGAAGCGGTCGCGGAGATGACGACGCCCACCGAGCCCGCCACGACGGGAGCGCTGAACCAAGCCACCGCTGAGCTGACGCCGATCATTACCCAGCCCCTTCAGAACGGCAGCAACCTCATCGGCAGCAATGCCACGACGGAGAGTCAGGGCATCACGAGCGTGGTGCAGGCCTCCGGCATACTCCGCGTCATCTTCCACAAACCGTGACCCACGCCCGTCACCGCGTGCTCGCTCTGGCCGCCGCGCTCTTGCCAGGGGTGCTTGCCGCGCAGGCCGCGACCACGACCGCGCGCACCGGCGTGTACTTCGAGTCCTACAGCTTCGGCTCGGGGCTCGCCTTCACGCGGCTCAGCGAGCTCACGATTCCCATCAGTGTGACGCAACGCATCGGCAACCGGCTCGTCATCGACGTCGGCACGGCGTACGCGAGCGCGTCAGTCCACGAAGCGGCCGGCACTGGGACGATCACGCATTCGGGGCTGGTCGATACCGATATTCGCGCCACCGTGGGGGTGATTCCGGGCAAGCTCGTCTTCAATCTCGTCGGCACGATTCCCACGGGCGCAACGGAAGTCTCCGACACGAAGATCCCGTTGTTCGGCGCGACCGCGACCGATCTGCTCGGTTTCACGACGCCCGCATTCGGCTCGGGTGGCGGGATTACCGCGGGGTTCGCGTCGGCATTCAAAATGGGCAGCGACTGGGCCGTCGGCACCGGCGCGAGCTACCGCTATGGCGCGAGCTACGTGCCAGTCAAAGGGGGCAGCGAGGTGAGTCCGGGAGGCGAGATTCGCGCGCGACTGGGACTCGAGGGCCCCTTCGGCGGTGGCAAGTACTTCCGGGGAGCGCTGATCTACACGAACACGGCGGCGAACGACATCAGCGGCGGCAGCCAAAGCACGATCGGAAACCGCGTCCTCGGATACGCGGCAGTGAGCATGCCGCTCGGCAAATCACAATTCTCGGTCTACGGCTGGGACATGCGGCGCTTGCAGGCAGCGCCCGGGCCCGTGCCCGTGCCACGCGGCAATGTGCTCGCACTCGGGGCCAAGCTCGATCGCCCCCTCAGTCCCAAGACGACGCTATCGCCGCTGCTTGAGTTCCGTCATGAGCTGACGGACAATGGCGCGCGGATGGCGCTGCTCGGCTATCTGCTCCGCGCGGGAACCGACCTGCGATATCGGCTGAGCGACCGCGCCGCAGGCGTGGTGCAGGCGCAGCTCGCATTCGGCACGCTGCATGACGAAGGAAAGAGTGTCTCGATCGTAGGGCCGCGACTCGGCCTGTTTATCGAGTGGGCTAGGTAACCACCATCTAGACAGCCAGCGTGGCGCGGTCCATCCTAGGAGCGTCCTTCGCCTGGGAGCCGTCATGCGTCGTTTCCGTCTGATCCTGGTGGGCGGGTTGGCTGGCGTCGTGGTGGGGTGCGGCGGTGGTGGCGGCGACGGTGGTCCTCCGACCATCACATCGGTGGTCATCAACGGCGATTCGACCGTCGTGCTTGCGGGCACTCGCCAACTGACCGCCGTCGCGCTGAGTGGGAACCTGGCAGTCAGCGGCGTCACCTTCGAGTGGACTTCATCCGATACCACGCGCGCCCGAGTCTCGGGATCGGGGCTCGTCACCGGCGTGCGACTCGGCAACACCAACATCACCGCGCTCGCCGTCCTCAACGGCACCCCGACCTCGGTGTCGAGCTCGGCACATGCCGTCCGAACGCGGATCGGCTCAATTGTGATCACGCCGGGCAACCAGACATTCTCCTCGCTGGGCGACGGTGCCACGCTGACCGCCGAGGCTCGCGATGCGCTCAACGCGGCGGTGCCGGGCGTGACGTTCGCGTGGGTGTCCCGTGCGCCGGCGATCGTGTCGGCGCAGGGGCGGGTGGGGAACTCGCAGCTCGCGGATATCTCCGCGCTCCAGAACGGCTCGACCCGCATCGTGGCGAGCGGCGACGGCGTCTCCGATTCCGTTACGGCGACCGTGCACCAGGTCGCGACGACGTTGGGTCTCACGCCGATCACCTTCAATTTCGACCGCATCAACGGCAGCGACACGATCTCCGCTGTCGTGCTCGATGCACGCGGGCATCAGCTCGATGACTCGATGATCGTCTGGGCCTCGCGCAACACCGCCGTCGCGACGGTCAATACCATCGGGGTCAATGGGGCCAGGCTCATCAGGGCGGTCGACGAAGGGCAGACCCGCGTGGTCGCAACGTCGGGAGTGTTTGGAGATTCGGTGGATGTGTCCGTGAATCTCATCTATACCTCCGTTCAAATCGCCACGACGGGCCCCACTCCCACACCGCTCGACACCGCCCGCATCAACCGCCTCAACGGCTCGCTGCAGCTCGGCCTCATCGTGCGCGATGCGGGCAACACCATCGTGCCCAATCCAAAGGATTTCGCCTGGTCGCTCTTCAACCCCGGCGCCATTGCCACGATCGGCTCCTCGACCGGCCTGGTAACGGGAAACAGCAATACGGGAATCGATAGCGTCGACGTCGTGGCCCGCGGCATCCACGACAAGGTTCCGCTCGTCGTGCGGCAGGTGCTGGCGTCGATCAACGTGACGCCGGCGAGCCCGGCGCCATTGAACTTCGTCGGCGATACGCAAGCGTTCGCCGCCGAGCCGCGCGATTCGGGCGGTGCAGCAATCCCGGGTCAAGCGATCACCTGGTCGACGAACAACGCCGTGCTCGGCATCGACGCCGGCGGGCTGGCGACCGCGCTGCAACGCTCGAGCGCCACGGGGATAACGGTGAAGGTGCGCGCCGCCACAGGAGGGATCACGGACTCCTCCCGATCCATCGTTGTCCGGCAGGTGCCGAGGTTCGCCGATCTCAATCCAGGGTCCTTCCCATCTCTGACCGCCATTGGTCGCACCACGCAGGCCTCCTGCGTCGTGCGCGATTCCGCGAGCGATACGATCCCGAACCATCCGTGCAACTGGAGCGCCCTCACGCCCAATGTCGTGACGTTCAGTCCGGCGACCGCAAAAACGACGACGATCACCGCGGCGGGAAACGGCACCACCACGATCAACGCCACGGCGGCGACGAGCGTCGTCGGCGTCAACTCGGTTACGGTCGATCAGGTTGCCGCGTCGGTATCGCTCGTGCCGGTCAATTTCGGGACGCCCGACGTCCAAATGACGATCAACCAGAGTGCGCCCTTCATCGCCGTGGTGCGCGACTCGACGAACCACGTCGATCCGCGCACTCGCAGCGATGTTGCGTGGTCCATCTTGCCCGGCGCGCACGCAAGCCTGTCGGCGAGCACGTCGGAGACGGTGACCGTGACGACGAATGCCACCACCGGCTCCGAGACGGTGCGCGCGACCATCGGTACGCTGTTCGGTGAGCGGATTGTGGCGGTAGCCCCGACCGGGGTCAGCTTCGCGGCGAGCGTGCAATCGGTTTTCACCGGGAACTGCATCGGCTGCCACTCGGGAGCTGGTGCGCCGGAAGGGATGAGTCTTGCCTCGGGTGTCTCCTACGGATTGATCGTCAACGTGGCGGCCGGCGAAGTCCCGGCGTTAAAACGCGTCCGGCCATTCCTGCCCGATTCCTCCTATCTGGTGCACAAGATTCAGGGGACGCAAACATCGGTGGGCGGTTCGGGCGGGCGCATGCCGCTCGGCTGCGGCGGGACATGTCTGCCCAATGCGACCATCAACACCATCCGCAACTGGATTCTACAGGGGGCGCTGAACAACTAAATACCTTCGGCCATTTACGAGATACAACGCCAACAAGAG
>QHUQ01000039.1 GCA_003221985.1 Gemmatimonadota bacterium
CGATGCCGGGCAGCACGAAAATGAAGACGGGAAGAATCTTCAGATATCCGGCGAAGATCGTTCCGGTGCGCGCCTCTTTGATCTTCTTCGCGGCCAGCACGCGCTGCACGATGTGCTGGTCGGTACACCAGTACCATATGCCGAGGATCGGCGCGCCGAAGACGATTCCCGTCCAGGGAAAGTCGGGGTGACTCGAGGGCTTCCACATCGAGAAGAATCCCGCCGGAACCTTGGCTTCGAGCCCCGCGAACCCGCCGACGCGTGACAGCCCGATCGCCATGAGCGTGATGGAGCCAAGGATCAGGACGATCGCCTGCAGCACCTCGGTGTAGACCACGGCGCGCAGCCCGCCGAAGATGGTATACAGCCCGGTGACGACGATGAGGACGATGGCGGCGGTGTAGAAATTCCACCCCGTGACCGCGCGAATCACGACGCCGCCCGCATACAGCGTCACGCTGATCTTCGTCAGGACGTAGCCGATGACCGACACCCAGGTGAAATACGTCCGCGCTGCCGAGTTGTACCGCTTCTCCAGAAACTCCGGCATCGTGTAGACGCCGCTCTTCAGGTAATACGGAACGAAGAGCCAGCCGAGCAGCATCAGAATGAGACAGGCGAGCCATTCGAAGTGGCCGACCGCGAGCCCGCTCCCCGCACCGGTGCCCGCCAACCCGACCAGGTGCTCGCTGCCGATGTTGGAGGCGAACAGGCTGGCGCCGACGGCGAACCACGCGACGTCCCGGCTCGCCAGGAAGTAGTCGGAGCTCACGTTCTTCTCTCGTAGCGCGGCCCACCACGCGATACCGAACAGAATGATGAAGTAGACCGCGATGAACATCACGTCGAACGCGTGGAGGTTGCTCATTGGGTCGGCCCCGGCCTTGGAGAGTTGAGGAGATATTGAACCGCGAGATCCGTGAGCGTCCACAGCTGCACGTCTGAGCTCGAGCCGTAGCGCATGGGGCGGGGGGGGGCTCCTGCGTCGATCTTGTAACTCCACAACTCGGCGTACTGCAACCCGGAGGCGGCGACTGCGCTCCGCACCGAATCGATCGCGCCCGGGCGATGCCGCCGCGCGAGCGCCGCGAGCAGAATGTTCACATCGCGGCCCCACACGACTTTGGGTGAGTGATACAGGTCGCGCTCGAACATCTGCCACACGTCCGGCGGCGCATACGCATCGTTCGCGGTCACCGGCCCCAGCCCATCGATGAACAGACCAACCGGATAGGGCAACAGGAACGGTCGCAACAGCTCGCGCTCACGTTCCGCGCCGAGGTCTTCGAGCAGCAGCCACATGGCGGGATCAGTGGTCATGACCGGAATGGGGAGTCCCGCGCTGTCGAGCGAAACCGCGAGAAAGCGGAGTGTGTCTGCCAGTGCGTTGCCGCTGCGGGCTAGAACAGCTGCCCACCTTTCGCGCTCTGCCTCAGGCAGCGCCGCCACTCTCACGCCGAGCCGCGCGGCGGCCTCGTCCGGCGACAGCACGACTTCGAAGTGCCGCGCCGTTTCACGCCAAACGTTGGCCGCAACCGCTATCTGCTCCGCGCCGTCGATGCCCGGTTCTTTCAGCGCGCGCAGGGCGCTATCGATCGAGCCGATAGCTCGGAGTGCGGCAGGTGCCCACACCACGTTGACGTCGAACGCGAAGCAGCCGCCCGCATAGCCGACTCGGCTATCGCGCCAGCTCCCGGGATGGCACCAGCCATCCGCATCGCGCTTGAAACTGACGAGATTCCTCGCGACTGGATCGCGCGCGTACGGCGCGGCCTGCGCCGCCACGTACGCCAGATTCTTGCGCAGCGCGGTGCCCCACCGTCGCACGAACGCCTGTTTGCGTGTGTTGGAGACTCGAGCGTTGGCGAAATAGCGACCGGCGACGACGGGCAGCTGGAAATCGTCGTCCACCATCCAATAGTTCTCGCGCGTCGCCGCAAGATTGTGGAGCAGCGTCGTGTCGCCCGTGCGCAGAAATTCGGCGGCATTCTCACGAATCGCCTGACCGCCCAGCGCTTCTTCATGACTCACTTCGCCATCGGGCGCGAGCTTGGCGAGCGCCGCGCCCATCACGAACTCCGCCATGGTGTCGGACCAGACGGGCTCCATGAGCAGCGCCGTCATCAGCATGTCGCGGCCAAAGTAGGTCGCGTAGGTCGGCAGGCCGGCCATTAGCTTTTGTTTGGAGCTGAGCAGCTCGAAGCCGCGGATCTCGCGCTCCAGGCGCTGTGATTTGGCGGAATCGGCGAAACGGCGGAATTGGGTATTGAAGATTTGCGTGCGGGTCAGGGGATTCAGCGCCGGGCCATCGGTCGCGATCTCCGCGCTGAACGTCACCGCGGTCGTCCCGAGGGGCCGGATCGTCAGGACACCGTTGGCGAGCTTGGCGCGGGTGGTGCGCCCGTCGCCGCGCAGCGTCAGCGCGAGGTGGTGCTTCCCATCGAGACTGGGCTGCGACGCCCGCAGCGTCCAGCCTCGCGGATCACTGCTCAGTCGCACACTCGGCGTGAGACGTTCGGGGTACGGTGGGCCCAGGCGCGCGGCGAGCTGCGCCATCTCGGGCACCACGAACGTCGCTGCGTCGATCGCATCGCGGACTCGACCGGCATACCCAAAGTCGCGCTCGACGCGCATCGAGCCGAGCAGGAGCTGGCCGATCTGAATGGACCGCCCAGCCCGCATCGTCAGCCAGTAGCGCAAGCTGCGCCGACCGCCGCTACTCCACACCTGCGCCGGCCCTGCATCAAATGCGACCGCCCCAGTTGTGGTAAAGCCGATGCTCTCATTCAGCGCGTCGGCCCACAGATGCACTACCCGGCCAGTCTTCGCGTCGTGATAGATCTCGACGGAGTTGCCGCGCGAGTCGCGGTACACACGCGCCGTGTAGCCTTCGTACGCTGCGGCGTCATCGAGGCCGCGGGTGGGGAATTCAAGCACGGGAGGGGCTTCCCGCGGGGATGCAGTTTGAATCGCGAGCAGCATCGCCAGAAGCATGGGCCTAGATACTCCGCCCGGGGGCCACCCTTGACAAGGGCTAAACCCGGCGGCATTTCGGAAGCATCAACCGTCAGTCCGTCGGTCAGGCGACCCCGCCCGCGGAGGTAACATCGATGCGTCTCGTTCGACACCTAGTTCCCATCCTCGCGTTCCTGTCCGTCACGGCCGTCCCCCTCGCTGCGCAAGGCACCGGCACCGTCCGAGGACAGGTCGTCGACAGCGTAACCAAGCAGGCCCTCGCAGGCGTCATCATCCGAATCCAAGGCACACAACGTGAGACACAGACGGCACCGGACGGGAGCTACTCGTTGGCCGACCTCCCGTCGGGCACGGTCACGCTGCGCGCGACGCGCATCGGCTTCGGGCCGCAGCAGGTCTCCGTCACGGTGACTGAGGGCGTCATCAGCAATGCGAATCAGATGATTTCGGGCCGCGTGGCCGGCGTGAACATCATTCAGAACAACGGCGAGCCGGGCGCGGGAGCGCAGGTTCGGATTCGCGGCTCGACCTCGATTACGAATAGCGCGAGCAACGAACCGCTGTACGTGATCGACGGCATCCCGGTGTCGAATGACGCCACGCAGGGCGAAGGGTACGGCGTCGGTGGCTCACCCTCGCTACCGCGCAGCCCACTCAACCTGCTCAACCCCGCCGACATCGCCTCGATCACCATCCTCAAAGACGCATCCTCCACGGCGATTTACGGCAGCCGTGGCGCGAACGGCGTCATCCTGATCGAAACGAAGAAGGGCACGGTCGGCAGCTCGTCGATCGAGTATGACGCCTACGCCGCAGCCGCGACGCCATACCGGCGGCTCGACGTGCTTACGGGGGACGAGTACCGCGCGTTCGTTCAACAACAGGTCGCAATACACAACACGGATCCGTCGCAGGGGCTCGACTCGAGCTACATCGCCGCACTCGGTACCGCGAACACCGACTGGGCCAAGGCCTCGACGCGGACTGGCGTGACCCAGAATCAGAACCTGCGCTTCGCCGGCGGCAGCGACGTGACGCGCTACATGGCGTCGTTGAACTACATGAATCAGCAGGGTGTCGCGCTGTCGAGCGGCTTCAAGCGCTACCAGGGCCGGCTCAGCGCCACCCACCAGGCCTTCAACAGCCGGCTCCGCCTTGGCCTGAACGTGACGGCCTCACAGACCAACGACGATTACATCGCGTTCGAGAACACGGGCGGATTTGAAGGCGGGGTATTCGAGAACGTCGCGACCTTCAATCCGACGCGTCCCGTTACCTTCACCGATGCGACCGGCACGCACTACTACGAGATCGGGGCGGGCTCGCAGTCGGTACGCAATCCGGTGGCGCTCGAAAAGCAGCTCGCCGACTTCGGCACCACGAACCGCACGCTCGGCAACGTGAGCGCCGATTTCGATCTCACCTCCGCGCTGACGGCGCGCATCAACGTGGGCGTCGATCGCTCCAACGGCCTGCGGCAGATCTATCTGCCGCGCTTAAGTCCGGTGGGAGCGCAATTTGGTGGGCTCGCCCGCCAGGGTAGCTATACCAATCAATCGCGGACCCTGCAGGCGCAGCTGACCTACCGCCACGACTTTGGTGGGGTGCATAGCTTCGACATCGTCGGCGCGTACGAATGGACCCAGCTCGACCGAGACTCCGTTATTGCCGAAGCCCACGATTTCATCACCGATTTGCTGAGCTTCAACAACATGGGCTCGGGGACGGTGCAGGTGCCTCCGGTTTCCGGCGGCGGCAGCGATCGCTGGATTTCGTTCCTGAGCCGCGCCAACTACGGCTATAAGGAGAAGTACTACCTCACCGGCGTCGTGCGCTACGACGGCCGCTCTGCCTTCGCCGCCGGGCATCAATGGAGTTGGTTCCCGGGCATCTCCGGCTCCTGGCACTTGAGCCAGGAAAACTTCATGGCGAACAGTCCATTCTCCGACCTCCGGATTCGCGTGGGGTACGGCGTGGTCGGCAATCCGGGCGCCCCGGCGTACTCGTCACTGCTGACGTTCGGAACGGAGAAGTACGTCTTCGGCTCGACGCCCGTCACGGCGTTCACCCCCAACAACGTTCAAAACGCGGAGCTGACGTTTGAGCGGACGTCGCAGGTCGACATCGGCGCCGACTACGCGCTGATGCAGAACCGCCTCTCCGGCTCGGTCGAGTACTACATCAAGAACACCAATGACCTGCTGCTCAGGCACAAGGTGATCCAGCCCAGCCCAGTCAACGACCGGCTCGAGAACATTGGCTCGGTCAAGAACCGCGGCGTCGAGCTGACGCTCGACGCGCTGGCGATTTCGCGCGCGAGCATGACGTGGCGCGCGGGGATCAACATGTCGTTCGAGCGCAGCACAGCCGAGAACATCGGCGGCGGCGCGATTGATTTTGGCACGGTGAGCGGCCAGGGACAGTCCGGCCAGAATGCGGAGCGGCTCGCTGCCGGCTACCCCCTCGGCGCGTTCTACGGTCCGACGTATCTGGGCGTCGATTCGGCCGGGACGCAGTTGTTCCGCTGCTCTTCCGGCACGGGTTGTGTGGGCGGGGTGACGACGAATGTCAGCATCGCCGATCGCACGGTCATCGGGAATCCCAACCCCAGCATGACGCTGGGATTCCACAGCGAGCTCACGAAAGGCCGGTTCGACGTGAGCCTGCTGGTGCGCGGTGTGTTTGGGCAGGACGTCTTCAACAACACCGCGCTCGTCTATTCGACGAAGGGCAATGCCAAGCAGCAGAAGAACTTCCTGCGGGACGCTGTGAATGATCCAATCGGCATCAACGAGCCGGCGACGTTTTCCTCGCGGTGGATCGAGGATGGATCGTTCCTACGGCTCCAGAACCTCACGGTCGGTTTCACATTCAACATTCCGAAGGGTCTCGGCACCGCGCGGACCGCCCGGCTGTACCTCTCGGGCGATAATCTGCTGCTGCTGACCGGGTACTCCGGCCTCGATCCTGAAGTCTATGCCAGCGCCGGATTCGTCTCGCGTAACATCGACTATCTGTCGTATCCGCGTCCCCGTACCGTGACCGCCGGTGTGCGGGTCGCGTTCTAAGAGGAGAGAACCTGTGAAAAACTCGCTACGCTTCACGTGGTTTTCGGCGGTAGTGGTGGCGCTGGCGCTGCCTGTGCAGGCGTGCACTACAACATGAGCGAACTCAGCACCGACGAAATGATCGTGCCGACTCGCGGCCAGGACTGGAAGGACAACGGCCGCTGGCTGGAGCTGCACCGCCAGACGTGGCAGGCGGGCAGCCCGGCGGGACTCGACGACATCGAGCGGATCTACCGCGACAGCTTTACCGGCGTTGCGCGCGCGAACGTCCTGCTCGACCGCCTCAAGACGGTCACGATTACCAATCAGGCGGCGATCGAGGCCGAGCTCCGCACGCTGCGCGCGTTCTTCTATTACCTGTTGCTGGACGACTTTGGTGGCGTGCCGTTGGCGACCGACGCGGCAATCGTCGAGCGGCCGCGGGTCACGCGCGATTCGCTGTTCCGATTCATCGAATCCGAGCTCCTCGCGGTCCGCGCCGATCTGCCGCTCAACCGGCCAGCCAACGAGTGGGGTCGGATCCGCCGCGGGGTCGCCGATGCGATCCTCGCCAGCATCTACCTCAACGCCGGCGTCTACGCCAAGAACACCGGTGTCAGCGCGACGGCCTACAACTCGTGCTCGGGCGTGATCGTCGCCGCCCCGGGGGCGAGCGATGCCTGCGCCGCGGCGATCGCCTATTGCGACAGCATCCTCAACTCCGGCGTGTATTCGCTGGCCGCGAACTGGCGGTCCAACTTCACGGCGGACAACAGAAACTCGCTCGAGAACATCTTCGTCGCGCGGAATCTGAACCAGAGCGGGCTGGGGCTGAACTTCCCGATGCGCGCGCTGCATTACAACCAGTTTACGCCGTCCCCCTGGAATGGCTTCTCGGCGGTCGCCGAGGCCTACCGGGCGTTCGATGCCGCCGATCAACGCCGTCAGATCTTCCTGGTGGGCCAGCAGTATCAGCTCGAGCGGCTCGCCGTCGGCGACACCGTGCCCGTCAACGATCGCGGCGGCAGCCCGCTGGTCTTCACGGATACGATCGGGGACGCCACCCTCGCCCACGAGAACGAGGGCGCGCGGATCATGAAGTATTCGATCGATCCCGCGCACGTGGCCGAGAACAACGCCAACGACTACGTCTTCTTCCGGCTCGGCGAGATCTATCTGATCAAGGCCGAGGCGTTGAACGAGCAGTCGTCGCCAAACGCGACGGCGTTGGGGCTCGTCAACACGCTGCGTGCCAGGGTGTTCACCCCGGCCAACCCGCGCGCCACGCTCGACCGTGCCGCGATTCTGCAGGAGCGCCTGTTCGAAATGACGGGTGAGGGCAAGCGGCGCACGGACCTCATCCGGCACGGCAAGTACACGACGTGGACGGAAGCCACGATCAACGGCCACAACGCCGCGACCGAGGACTTCCGTATTCTGCTGCCGATCCCGCAGTCGGAGATCGATGTCAACCCGCTGCTCTGCCAGAATCCGGGGTACGGCGGCACGCAGTGCCCGTAACGTAGAACGAGCTGACGATTGCGCTGGGGATTTTTGCGTAGGATCCATGTAGGGGCGCAGCATGCTGCGCCCCTACACTGTCTCGTAGCCGCCGCGACACTCCTCGCCGCGTGTTCCGGCGCGGGCGGCGCTCCGCCGCGCCCGTCGGGCCCCACGCTCTTCACGCGCCTGCCCTCCGCCGAGACCGGCGTCACATTCCGCAATCAGCTGACCGAGACGCGCGACTTCAACGTCTTCACCTACCGCAATTTCTATAACGGCGGCGGCGTGGCGATCGGCGACCTCACCGGCGATGGGTTGCCAGAGATCGTCCTCACGTCCAACGAGGGCGGGCCGAAGCTTTACCTCAACGAAGGCAAGTTTCGTTTCCGAGATATCACCGACGAAGCCGGGCTCGGTGCAAAGCGGCCCTGGACGACCGGTGTCACGCTGGCCGACGTCAATGGCGACGGACGGCTCGACATCTACGTTTGCCACGCCGGCCACGGGACCGGTGCCGATCGCGCCAACGCCCTGTTCATCAACCACGGCCTGAACGCATCCGGCATTCCGACATTCACCGACGAGGCCAAAGCCTACGGCGTCGCCGATACCGGCTACTCGACCCAGGCGGCGTTCCTCGACTACGACCACGACGGCGATCTCGATCTCTTCCTGATCCGCAATTCACCGCGCCCCGTGACCAGCTTCGGCGCCCGCAACGTCCGCAACATCCGCGACCCGCTCGGCGGCCACGAATTGTATCGCAACGATGGCGGGCATTTCGTCAACGTGAGCGAGCACGCCGGGATCTACGGCCCGGAGGCCGGCTTTGGGCTGGGGATCGCCGTGGGCGACGTGAATCGCAACAACGACGGCTGGCCCGACATCTACACGACCGACATGCTCCCCGAAGACGACCGCCGCCTCAAGACGACGTCGTCGTTCGAAGGGTGGGACGTGTATCAGGCGAAGGTGCATCAGGGCTATCACTACCAGTTCATGCGCAACATGCTGCAGCTGAACAACGGTAACGGTACGTTCAGCGACATCGGCCAGCTCGCCGGCGTGGCGCGCACCGACTGGAGCTGGAGCGCCTTGATCGCCGATCTCGACCTCGACGGCAACAAGGACATCTTCGTCACCAACGGCCTGGCACGCGACGTGACGTCACAGGATTATGTCGCGTTTCTCGCCAACGACGAGACGATGCGGGAAGCGCAGGCGGGCTTCCACGTCGACTACCTGAAGCTCATCAACGCGATGACGCAGACGAAGCTGTCCGACTACGCGTTCCACAACAACGGCGACCTGACGTTCACCAAGGTGAGCGCGCCGTGGGGTCTCGATGAGCCGAACTTCTCCAACGGCGCCGCCTACGGCGACCTGGACGGCGACGGCGCCCTCGACCTGGTCGTGAACAACGTCAACGATGAAGCATTTGTATACAAGAACAACGCGCGTACACTGCTTCCCGATAACCACTTCCTACAGGTGCGGCTCGAAGGGAAGGGAAACAACAGCCTGGCCATCGGGGCGAAGGTCACCCTGATGGGCGACGGCAAGCTCTTCACGCAGGAGCTCGAGCCGACGCGTGGATTCCAGTCCAGCGTGGACTACACCCTCACGTTCGGCGTCGGGCGGGTCGATACCCTCGAGTCGGTGATCGTCGACTGGCCCGATGGAAGGTCGAGCTTCGTCTCTCCCGTTGCCACGAATCAGCGGCTCACGATTCGCCAGGTGGACGCGAACGCTCGAGCACCCAACCGCCCAACCGCCCAACCGCCTGTGTTCAGCGACGTGAGCTCGCAGGTCGGCCTCGATTTCGTGCACCAGGAAAACACCTTCGTCGACTTCGACCGCGAGCGGCTGATCCCCAAGATGGTGTCTACGGAAGGGCCGTTCGTGACCGTCGGCGACGTGAACGGCGACGGGCTGGACGACTTCTTCATCGGCGGCGCGAAGGATCAGGCGAGCGCGCTGTACATGGGCGCCGCGCCGGCGCTCGAAGACCGGCTGTATCAGGGCGACGGTCACGGTGTCTTTCACAAGACAGCTGGGGCGCTGCCGCCGGCGTGGGTCAGCGGCTCCCGTGTCGCCGTGTCCAAGGAATGGATCTTTGTGGGTGGTCGAGTGGTGCCCGGCAGCTACGGCACCGACCCGCAGAGCACGTTGCTGCGCAACGACGGCCACGGACATTTCACCGATGTGACGGCAGAGGTCGCCCCCGAGCTGGCGCACATCGGCATGGTCACCGACGCTTTGTGGATCGACGTGGACCGCGACGGCCGCCAGGATCTGGTCGTCGTCGGCGAGTGGATGCCGATCACCATTTTCCACAATACGGGCACGAAGCTCGAGCGCATGAACACGCCGGGCCTGGAGCACAGCGCCGGGTGGTGGAACCGGATCATCGCCGCCGACTTCACAGGCGACGGGCTCCCCGACTTCGTGATCGGCAACCTCGGCCTCAACACCCGGCTGCGCGCCACTGCAGCCGAGCCTGCGACGATGTACGTGAAGGACTTCGACAACAACGGCGTCACCGAGCCGATCATCTCCTGTTACTCGGGCGGCGAAAGCCTGCCGCTGGTACTGCGCGATGATCTCATCAAGGCCCTGCCCTACCTCAAAAGCCGCTTCCTCAAGTATTCCAATTACGCGGGCCGGACGCCGCAGGATATCTTCGGATCGCAGCTCAAGGACGCCATCTTCAAGAAGACCGAGACGTTTGCGACCTCGTTGGCGCGCAATAACGGCGATGGCTCGTTCACGCTCGCGCCGCTGCCGCTCGCGGCGCAGATCGCGCCGGTCTACGGCATCCTCGCCGACGATTTCGATCAGGATGGCAAGCTGGATCTGCTGCTCGCCGGAAACTTCGACGGTGTGAAGCCCGACCTCGCCAGGATGAGCGCCAGTTACGGCCTGTTCCTGCGCGGCGATGGCGCGGGACACTTTACGCCCGTCAGGACGGCGGAGAGCGGATTCTTCGTCCCCGGGCAGGTACGCGACATCCAGAAGCTCAGAACCCGCGCCGGCGATCTCTACATCGTTGCGCGCAATAACGACCGGCCGCTCTTCTTCCGCGCCACGTCTCAACGACAGGTGATTGCGGCCAGGAGATGATGGATATGCGACAATCAATCGTCCTGATGGCTTTGCTGAGCGCCTGCGCCAACGGTCCACCGGCAGCCTACCAGGCAGGCGGCGATCCGGAGCTGCTGCACGCCGCCGTCCAGCAGCTGACCGACGTGATCGTGTACGACATTCTCAGCCCGCCGCAGGCGAGCCGAGCCTACGCCTATGCGAGTATCGCGGCGTATGAGGCGGTGCGCCCGGCCCATCCCGGCCAACGCACGCTCGCGGGGCAGGTGCGCGGCCTCACGTCCCTTCCTGAGCCGACACCCGGCGTCGATTACAACTATCCGCTGGCGGCCACGCACGCGTTTCTTATCGTGGGTCGCGCATTGACGTTCTCGCACGATCGGCTGGACAGCGCGAGGGTACGGCTCGAAGCGCCGCTGCGCAGCCGAATGTCAGGCGCGGTGTTCGAGCGCTCGATGGCGTACGGCGACACCGTCGCGCAGCGCATCCTCGCGTGGGCCGCCAAGGACAACTATCTACAGACGCGCGGCTACCCGAAGTTCACCGTCACCTCGGAAGCCGGCCGTTGGCGTCCGACGCCGCCCGCGTACATGGACGCCGTCGAGCCGTACTGGAACAAGATTCGCCCCTTCGTGCTGGACTCCGCCGCGCAGTTTCGCCCTCAGGCCACCTATCGCTTCGACATGAAGCCCGGCAGCCAGTTCTACAAGGAAGCGCGCGAAGTGTACGACGTCGGCAGGACCCTGAGCGACGAGCAGCGGGCGATCGCCGCCTTCTGGGACTGCAACCCCTACGTCATGCACGTGCAGGGCCACACGATGTTCGCGACCAAGAAGATCACGCCGGGCGGCCACTGGATGGGGATCGTCGCGATCGCCGCGCGCCAGGCGCACGCCGACTTCATGCGCTCGGCGGAGGCCTACGCGCGCACCGCCATCGCGCTGAACGAAGGGTTCATCGCGGTGTGGGACGAGAAGTACCGCAGCAACGTGATTCGCCCCGAGACGGTCATCAACGCCTACATCGACGAGCGGTGGGAGCCGCTGCTCCAGACTCCGCCCTTCCCCGAGTACACGAGCGGCCACAGCGGCATCTCGACGGCCGCGTCGATCGTGTTGACCGACGAGTTCGGCGACAACCTTGGGTTTACGGACGATGTGGAGAAGGCCTACGGCCTGCCGGCACGCACCTTCACCTCGTTCAAGCAGGCGGCCGCGGAAGCGGCGATCAGCCGGCTATACGGTGGGATCCACTACCGCCACGCGATCGAGCAGGGGCAAGTCCAGGGCCGGCACGTCGGGGAGCTCGTGGTCCAGCGGATCCAGACGAGAAACGCGGTCGCTACGACTGCTTCGTTTTGATGACGATGACGCCGTTGGCGCCACGGCTGCCGTACGCCGCGGTGCTCGTGGCGTCGCGCAGCACCTGGATGTACTCGATGTCGCGCGGGCTGAGGGCGGTGAGCGCGCCGGTGATCGGATTGTCGAGGGGGATGCCGTTGAGGACGAACAGCGGCTCCTGATCGCCCAGGACGGTCGTGGTGCCGCGAATGTGAATCACCGTGTGGCCGTCGGGGGCATGTGTCAACGTGAGACCGGGGATGCGGGTGATGAGCAATTGTTCGAGCGACAATCCCGGTGAGCGGTCGATGTCTTCGGCGGTGATGATGGTGTTATTGACAGGACGCGGCCGATCGGCGCGATTCTGATGCGAGCACGCGGCCAGCGCTAGCAGACCGACGTAGGCGGCCAACCGCATACTGGCCTCCCCGGGAAGTGTGGTTTCAAATCGCAATATACAGCCATCATCACTGCGGAGTAACCATGAAGATTCGGCTTCTCGTTGCGCTCGTTTTGCTGCTGCCGCCCCAGGTCGCCGGCGCGCAATTGCGGGTGGCCTCTCCCGACGGGCGCAACGTCGTGATGGTCGATACCCATGAAGGCAAGCTGTACTACCTGGTGCAGCGTGACGCGCGCCCGTTGCTCACACCGTCAATGCTGGGATTCGAGTTTCGCGGCGCCCCGCCCCTGCGCGATGGGCTCCGCATCGTGGACTCGAGCCGCAGCACGTTCGACGAAACGTGGACGCAGCCGTGGGGTGAGGTGTCGCGCATCCGCGACCATCACAACGAGCTGAAGGTATCGGTCACCGAGACGGGGACGCCGGACCGGAAATTCACCGTGGCCTTCCGCGCCTTCAACGACGGCGTCGCCTTCCGCTACGAGTTCCCGGCGCAAGCGGGCCTGGGCGACTTCGAGATCACCGACGAGCTGACCGAGTTCGCGATGGCGGACAACGCGCGGGCGTGGTGGATCGCCTCCAATCGGCCGCGGCTCGACCGCTCCGAGCAGCTGTGGTCGTCGGGCCCCGTGAGCACGCTCGACAGCGTGCAGACGCCGCTCACGATGGAATTCAGAAACGGCAAGACGTTTGTGGTCATCCACGAAGCGAATCTCGTGGACTACGCGCCTCGGCCTGAACCTGAACGAGCCGAGTGTGCTGGACAGCACGAACTGGATCAAGCCGATGAAATACGTCGGCATCTGGTGGGGCATGCACATCGGTACGATGACGTGGAGCTCGGGACCCAAGCACGGCGCCACAACGGCGAATACCAAGCAGTACATCGACTTCGCGGCGGCGAACGGCCTCGGCGGCGTGCTCGTCGAGGGGTGGAACGTGGGGTGGGACGGCGACTGGATCCAGAACCGCAACGCGTTCTCCTTCACCCGGCCCTATCCCGACTACGACCTCGTCGAGCTCGCCCGCTACGCACACTCCAAGGGCGTGAAGCTGATCGTGCACAACGAGACGTCCGGCGGAATCGAGAATTATGAGCGGCAGATGGACAGCGCCTTCGCGCTCTACCAGTCGCTGGGCCTCGACGCCATCAAGTCGGGATACGTGACCGACACGATCACGGGCGGGCATTCGCACTGGAGCCAGCGCATGGTACAGCACTACCGCCACGTGATCGAGAAGGCGGCGCAGTACCACATCATGCTCGACGTCCACGAGCCGATTCACGACACGGGCGAGCGCCGCACCTATCCCAACATGATGAGCCGGGAGGGCGCGCGGGGGCAGGAATACAACGCGTGGGGCGGCGAGGGCGGCAACCCTCCCGAGCACGAGACGATCCTGTTCTTCACGCGGCTGCTCGACGGGCCGATGGACTTCACCCCCGGGATTTTCGATATCCTCCGGACCAAGACGGGGCCGGCGCGCACGAACGAAGACGCGCGCGTCCGCACCACGCTCGCGAAGCAGCTCGCGCTCTACGTGGTGATCTACTCGCCGCTGCAGATGGCTGCCGATCTGCCCGAGAACTACGAGCATCAGCCGGCGTTTCAGTTCATCAAGGATGTCGCGGTGGACTGGGACACGACGCGCGTCATCGACGGGAAGATCGGGGATTACGTCATCGTGGCGCGGCGGCAACGCAACGGCCCGCAGTGGTTCCTGGGCGCAATTACCGACGAGCAGGCGCGCAGCTTCGACGTGCCGCTCACGTTCCTCGATCCTGGCAAGAGCTACATCGCCGACATCTACGCCGACGGCCCCGGCGCCGACTGGCTCACCAATCCGCTGCCCGTGACGATTTCCCACCGCACCGTCACGCGTGCATCGCATCTGCGCCTGGCCCTGGCGCCGGGTGGGGGACAGGCGATCAGGCTTCGGCCGGTTCCGAGCAAGCGAGGTCGGTAGTTGAATGTGAAATTCCTCGGCACGATCTCGTTCTTGCTCGCCCTCACCGCGTGCAGCGGCGCTCCGGCCGCGCCGGCGCACCCAACGCTCTTCGCCGCGCTGGCGCCCGAGTCCACCGGCGTGGCGTTCGTCAACCGCCTGCCGGAAGACTCGAGCTTCAACATCATGAACTACCTGTACTACTACAACGGCGGCGGCGTCGCGGCCGGCGACATCGACGGCGACGGCCTGCCCGACCTCTACTTCACGGCCAACCTCGGCCCGAATCGCCTCTATAAGAACCTCGGCAACTTCCATTTCGCGGACATCACCGCCACCGCCGGCGTCGCCGATTCCATCGGCTGGAAGACCGGCGTCACCATGGCCGACGTGAACGGCGACGGCCGGCTCGACATCTACGTCAGCGGCGTCGACTACCTCACGATGCACGGCCGCAACGTCCTGTACATCAACAATGGCGACGGGACGTTCACCGACCGCACGCGGGAGTACGGCCTCGACCATATCGGCTACGGTACGCAGGCGCTGTTCTTCGATTACGACGGCGACGGCGATCTCGACATGTACATGCTGAACCACTCCACGCACACCGAGCGCGCGATCGCGCCGAGTACCAGCCGCCTGGTGCGCAGCGACAAGGCCGGCGATCGACTGTATCGCAACGACGGCAATCATTTCGTGGACGTCAGCGCGGCGGCAGGGATCTACGGCGGCGTCGAAGGGTTCGGCCTGGGCGTCGTGGCGAGCGATTTCAACCTCGACGGCTGTCCCGACATTTACGTCGCCAACGATTTCCCGGAAAATGACTTCTTGTACGTGAACAACTGCAACGGCACCTTCAGCGAGTCGATCGAGCGGGCCACCGGCCACACCAGCCGCTTTTCCATGGGCGTCGACGCGGCCGACTTCAACAACGACGGACGGCCCGACCTCGCCGTGCTCGACATGCTGCCCGATCGCGAAGCGATCCTGAAGACGTCGGCGAACGCCGAGAGCTATGTTGTTTTCAATCTGAAGACCAAGGCCGGCTATCACGCGCAGTACGCCCGCAACACGCTGCAGCTGAACCGCGGCCGTGGGAAATTCAGCGAAATCGGCTACCTCGCCGGTGTGTCCGCGACCGACTGGAGCTGGTCGCCACTGTTTGCCGATCTCGACAACGACGGCTTCAAGGATCTGTTCATCACGAACGGCATCTACCGCCGGCCCAACGATCTGGATTACATCAACTACATCGCCAATGAAGCTCGGCGGGCTTCGGACCGGGCGGCGATGGAGAAGATGCCGCAGGTCCCGCTCTCCAAGTATGCGTTCCACAATAACGGCGACCTGACGTTCACCGACCGCGCCGAGGAATGGGGCCTGGCGCAGCCCGGCTTCTCCAACGGCGCGGCCTACGTCGACCTCGACAATGACGGCGCGCTCGATCTCGTGGTGAACAACGTCAACGCGCCCGCTTCGATCTATCGGAATCGCGGCACGGGTGGGCATTACTTACGCGTCGTATTGCGCGGCGGCGGTGCCAACACCGGCGGTATCGGCACGAAGGTGGTCATCATTGCGCACAGCCGCAGGCAACTGCTCGAGGCGATGCCCACGCGGGGATTCGAGTCATCCGTGGATCCGGTCCTGCATTTCGGCCTCGGCGCTGCGACGGGCATCGATACGCTTACGGTCGTCTGGCCCGACCGGAGCTATCAGCTGCGCACGAACGTTCCGGCGGATCGGACCATCACGTTGTCGCAGACCGACGCACACGCCCAACCGCCCAACCGCCGAACCGCCCAACCGCTCTTCTCCGATATTACAAGCCGCATCGCGCTCGACTACAAGCACAACGAGAATCCGTTTTTCGATTATGATCGCGAGCCGCTGATGCCGCACCTGCTGTCGACCGAGGGACCGCCGCTCGCGGTCGGCGACGTGAACGGCGACGGCCTCGATGACTTCTTTGTGGGCGGCGCCAAGGCTCAGCCCGGCAGGCTCTTCGTACAACGGCGCGATGGGACTTTTGGGTATGTCGAACTGCCTAAGGAAGTCATGTACGAAGACGTGGATGCGGCCTTCTTCGATGCCAACGGCGACGGTGCGCTCGACCTCTACGTCGTAAGCGGCGGCAACGAGTTTTGGGACAACGCCGAGCCGCTGCGGGATCGGCTCTATCTGAATGACGGCCACGGACACCTGGCGCGCGCCGAGCATCCGCTGCCGGAGTTCTTCCACAACGGCTCGTGCGTCGCGCCCGGCGACTTCAACGGCGATGGGCATGTCGATCTCTTCGTGGGCAGCCGCGTCGTATCGCGCCAGTACGGCGCCGCGCCCCAGAGTTTTCTCCTCGAGAACGACGGCACGGGCCATTTCCGCGACGTTACGGCACAGATCGCGCCGCAGCTGGCGCAGGCAGGCATGGTCACGTCGGCAACGTGGGTCGATTACGATGGCGACGGGCAGCTGGATCTGATCGTCGTGGCCGAGTGGATGCCGGTACACGTCTTCCATCAGGAGAATGGCCGCTTCGTCGATCGGACCAGGGAAGCGGGGCTCAGCGGCAGTAACGGCTGGTGGAACACGGTCCGCGCCGCCGATCTCAACGGCGACGGACGTCCCGACCTCGTGCTGGGCAACCTCGGCCTCAACTCCTACATCCGCGCATCGCAGGCCGAGCCTGCCCGGCTGTACGTCAAGGACTTCTTCCAGAATGGCACGACCGAGCAGATCCTCACCTTTTACAAACACGGCGTCAGCTATCCCCTGGCCGGACGCGACGAGCTGGTGCGATTACTGCCGCAGTTGCGCAGCCGCTACCCCTCGTACGCCGCGTTTGGAGCAAGTCGAGTCGAGGACATCTTCGGCGATTCGGAGCTGCGCAAGGCGCGCGTGCTCGAGGCGGATCAGTTCGCCAACGCCGTCGCACTCAACCGCGGCGGCTCGTTCGATCTGCGGCCGCTGCCGGTCGAAGCGCAGTTCGCGCCGGTGTACGCGTCGCTGGCGGACGATTTCGACGGCGATGGACAGACCGATCTCATCGTGGCGGGCAACTTCTACGGCGTGACCCCGGTGCAGGGACGCTACGACGCGAGTTACGGGCTACTACTCCATGGCGACGGCCACGGTGGCTTCAGTGCCGTGGACATGGAGCGGAGCGGGCTCGAGATCGACGGGCAGGTGCGGCGCATGGCGCGTCTCAAGCGGGCGAACGGAGAGCGACTCATTCTAGTGGCGAGAAATGATGATCGGTTACAAGTCATCCTCCCGCGTGTGCTAAATCAGGTAGCCGCGCTTCATTAGGTTGCGGCCCGAGGCCGCGTAGCCGTCGCCGTCCGGCAGGTGCCAGCCCAGCGAATCCGCCAGGCGATCGTAAATGTTGAACAGGACAGAGGCATGGATCGCGTCCTCGATGCCTTCATCACTCACGCCTGCGGCGCGCAGCGGCGCGACATCGGCCGGACGGACGTCGTCAGGACGAAGCGTGAGCTTTTCCAGGAACTGCAGTGCGGCGCGCAGTTTCGCATTCACCGGAGCCGTGCGCCAATCGTGCAGCACCGCTGCGACCAGCTTGTCATCCTCGAGCGCCAGCGACGCGACCGCGCCGTGAGCCCCCGTTCAGAAGACGCATTGGTTGAGGCGCGAGGTGAACGCGGCGAACAGCTCGCGCTCGCCCACGCTCCACTCCGAGGGCCCGCGCATCACCGCCTGCGTCCACGCGCACATCGGGCGGCCCCACAGCTCCGGCCGGTACAGGATCGTCTTCACGACGTCGGGCACTCGGCGCCGGCCCAGCAACCGGATGAGTATCAGCTTCAGCTTTGCGCCAAGCCGGTGACCGTGCTCCACGCGACCGAGGCGCATCAGTCCGGTTCCTCGCCGCGCAGCGCCGCCATGCCGCGCTCCAGCCGGTGCAGCGCCGCGCCTACCGTGGCCGCGACGGTCAGCTCGAACAGCGTGTCATCGGAATGGCTCGCCTGCAGCGATTCGACTTCCGCGTCGGTGACCCTGTACGCATGGCGGGCGACTTTGTCGAGGTAGGACGCGAGCGCCGGAGGTAGGTCGCCCGCTGCGGAACCTAGACGCTTGCCGCGTTCAAGGACGGCGCGCCGCAGCGCGGACGCCGACTCTCCGGGGGTGTCGAGTACGCCTTGCGTGAGGCGTTGCACGAACGCGTCGTAACGACTGGTCCGACTCATGCGCCTAAAGCTCTCATCTTGTGTAAAATTCTGCCATGCACACCGTCCTCTGTCTCCTCGCGATTCTGCAGGCCCCCCCCCCGTCCCCGCGCGATATCGCCCGCTGGGAGCGTCAGGCGCAGAGCGTCACGATCATCCGCGACGACTGGGGCATCGCGCACGTGTACGGCAAGACCGACGCCGACGCCGTGTTCGGAATGGAGTACGCACAGGCAGAGGACGACAAGCTGTTCATCGACCCCGACTCGCTGCGCGCACAGTACGCCGCGAGCCCTGTGTGGCTGCGGCGCCTCATGGACGCGTTCGCCGACGGTCTCAACTTCTTCCTCTATAAGCATCCGGCAGTGAAGCCGCGGGTGATCACGCATTTCGAGCCGTGGATGGCGTTGTCGTTCACCGAGGGGAGCATCGGCGGCGACATCGAGCGCATCAGCGTGCGCGACCTCGCGGCGTTGTACGGCGATTCAGGTGCCGCCGCACCGCGCAGCGGGGACGACGATGAATGGGAGGCGGATCCGTCCGGGTCCAACGGCATCGCCATCGCGCCGCCGCTCACCGCCAGCCATCACGCGTTGCTCTGGATCAATCCGCACACGTCGTTCTACTTCCGCTCCGAGCTGCAAATGGTGAGCGACGAGGGGTTGAACGCGTATGGTGCCGTGACGTGGGGCCAATTCTTCATCTATCAAGGCTTTAACGCGACCGCCGGATGGATGCACACCTCGAGCGGCGTGGACAATATCGACGAGTTTCTGGAGACAGCGCCGCTCCCCTCACGTCGTATCACCGTGCCGTTCAAGACCGACACTGGTATGGCACGCAAGACCTTTCCGATCTACTACTCACAGCACGGCCCCGTCGTGCGCAAAGCGGGCGACCGCCTGGTCAGCATCAGCTTGATGAGCAGTCACGTGAACGCGTTGATCCAGTCGTACTCACGCACTAAGGCCCGCGACTTCGCGGCGTTCCGCAAGATCATGGACCTGCACACCAACTCGTCCAACAACACCGTGTTCGCCGACGCCGCGGGCAACATCGCGTATCTGCACTCGAACTACATTCCGCGCCGCGACACGTCGTTTGATTGGACGCGTCCCGTCGACGGCGGCAACCCGGCGACGCTCTATCACGGCGTGCTGTCGTTCGAGGAGACGCCCAACGTCGTGAATCCGCGGAGCGGCTGGGTCTACAACTCGAACAACTGGCCCTGGTCGGCCGCTGGCGCGGGATCGAGCCCGCAGCGCGAGCGCTTTCCCCGCTACGTCGAGACAGGCACCGAGGAGACCGCGCGCGGCTATCACGCGCTGCGCGTGCTCGAGGGCAAGACCGATTGGACGATGAATTCGCTCACGGCCGCGGCATTCGACAGCTACCTCCCGGCCTTCGAGCGCATGATTCCCCCGCTGCTCGCGGCGTACAATCAGCTCCCCGCGGCCGATACGCTCACGACAAAGCTCGCCGAGCCGGTAGCGGCCTTGCGGGCGTGGGACTATCGCTGGGGCGCCGAGTCGGTGCCGACGTCGCTCGCCGTCTTCTGGGGCGAGCGCGCCGGCCGGCGCGTGGCCACGGATGCCCGCGCGTCCGGGATCTCTGTGATGCAGTACATCGCGTCGTCGCGCGCCGCGCCGGCCGACCTGCTCGCGGCACTCTCGGCCGCCGTCGATGCGCTCACCGCCGATTTCGGAACGTGGCGCACGCCGTGGGGGCAGATCAATCGCTTCCAGCGCATCAACGACGACATCGCGCCGCATTTCGACGACGCCCAGCCCAGCATCCCCGTGCCGTTCACCGCGAGCATCTGGGGTTCGCTCGCCGCCTTCGGCGCCCGCCCCTACCCCAACACGAAGCAGTGGTACGGCACGAGCGGCAACAGCTTCGTGGCCGTGGTCGAATTCGGGGACAGCGTGAAAGCGCGGGCGATTACGGCGGGGGGCGAGAGCGGCGACCCGCGCTCACCGCACTTCAACGATGAGGCGGAGCGTTACGCCGCGGGCAACTTGCGAGATGTCTACTTCTATCGTTCACAGCTCGTGGGGCATACCGACCGAGAGTATCACCCCGGTCTCCGATAAGCGCGGTAACCGAAGCCGAACATGACAATCCCGAACACGAACAACACAATGCCCCACCACAGATTCACGTTGATGCCGAGCGAGCGTTCGTAGATCGCGGAGTCCGACAGCATCCCATAGGCCGTCAGGATTACCCCGAAGATCGAGAACATTCCGCCGATCGGCAGGCGCAGGTCGATGTTCATCGCGGAATCACCAGAAGATCACGTTGAGAATCGTCGACACCACGAGCACGGCGACGGCGAGCGCGACGGGGCGTTTGTACCACGGCAGGTAGCCCTCCTCCACTCGTGGCGTTAACGAATGCACCAGGCCGCGCAGCTCCTCGTCAGACTTGGTGCGCATGGTGAATAGTGAGATCAGGAACGTCGCGACGAAACAGCCGGTCCATGCGAACAGCGCGGTCCAGAAGTTCAGCGCCATCTCGCTCGGATATGTATGCAGTACAGCGCCGAGGAATCCGCCCTTGATGCCGGGCACGGCGCCGCGCGGCAGCGTCAACCCGTAGTGCAGCGCCGCGGTAATCGTCCCCGTCAGCAGGCCGTAGAACGCCCCGTGGCCCGTCGTGCGCTTCCAGAACATCCCCAGCAGGAACGTCGCGAACAGCGGGCCGTTCACGAACGAGAAGACGAGCTGGAGCATGTCGAGGATGTTGTTGAACCGCGTCGCCGAATAGGCGGCCAGCACGCTGGCGAAGATGCCGAATACCGTCGCCGCGTGCCCGACGCGGAGATAGTGCGCGTCGGGCTGCCCCGGCCGGATGTACGATTGGTAGATGTCGTAGGTCCAGACGCTGTTGAAGGCGGTGACGTTGCCCGCCATCCCGGACATGAACGACGCCATCAGCGCGGTGAGACCGAGGCCGAGCAGCCCTGACGGCAGGTAATGCGCGAGCATCATCGGGATGGCGAGGTTGTAGTTCGGCTGGCCGTCGCTGCCGATCGGCAGAAACCCGCCCCGCGTCGCGTGCAGGCCGATCGCCAACATTCCGGGCAGGATCACCAGCGCGGGCATCAGCATCTTGGGGACCGCCGCGATCAGCGGCGTGCGGCGCGCCGCGGTCATCGAGCCGGCCGCCATCGCCCGCTGCACGACCAGAAAGTCCGTGCACCAATACCCGAACGACAACGCGAATCCCAACCCCATCACCAGCCCAAACCACTCCATCCCCATCGGATTGTGACTCGGCGCGTCCATGTACTTCCACGAATGCGTCCAGGCGCCCGGCTCGAATCCGGCGTTGGTCGCCACAGTCGCGAGCTTGGTGGTCAAACCGTTCCACCCACCTACGTCCTTGAGTCCCAGCAGCACCAGCGGCAGGAAACCGAGCACGATGAGGAAGAACTGCAGCACCTCGTTGTAAATCGCGGAGCGGAGCCCGCCCAGGAAGATGTAGGCCAGCACGATGATGCCCGTGAGGATGATGCTGGCGTGAAAGCTCCACCCGAGCACCAGCTCGAGCAGCTTCGCCAGCGCGTACATCGAAATCCCCGAGGAGAAGATCGTCATCCACGCGAACGTGATGGCGTTCAAGCCGCGGGTCTTCTCGTCGAAGCGGAGCTTCAGGTACTCCGGCACGGAGCGCGCCCGCGAGCCGTAGTAGAACGGCATCATGAAGAGCCCGACGAACACCATCGCCGGCATCGCGCCGACCCAGTAGAAGTGGCTCGTCATGATGCCGTACTTGGCGCCTGAGGCGGCCATCCCGATCACTTCCTGCGCGCCGAGATTTGCCGAGATGAAGGCCAGCCCCGCGATCCACGCGGGCATCGACCGCCCGGCGATGAAAAAGTCTTCGCTGTTGCGCACCAGGCGCCGCAGCACCCAGCCGATGCCGAGTACGAAGGCGAAATAGGTGATCAGGATGGCGTAATCGACCGTGCCAAGCTGGATGTGCGGCATCTTCCCTACGGCCGTTGGGGAAGATTGAAGAGGTACGCCGTGCGGGGCGCGAGGCGACGGACCAGTGGCGTGCGGAGCACGAACGGAGTCGTGCCCAGATTAGCGGCAATGAGGACCGCGTCCGAGCTGTCACGCCGGAGGTACGCGAGAATCGCGTCGTTGCCCGTATTTACCGGCACCAGCTCGCCGGTACGGAGCGCAGCGCTTTTGGCGCGCTCACGCAGCAGCCGCCGATAAAAATTGAGCAGTGAGGCCGACGCGCGATTCTCCCTGGCCACATTAACCGTGAGCGAATCTGCTTGCGGCGCCTGCCACGGTGTGCCGCTCGTGAAGCCCGCCGAAGTGCTGGTCCATTGCATCGGAGTACGCAGCCGTTCATCGGGCTTGTCCCCGGTCATACCGATCTCTTCGCCATAATAGATGAACGGCACACCCGGAAGCGTGAGCAGAATCGTGATTGCCAGCCGCGCACCCATGGTGTCGTGAGCCAACGCCGTCATCGTGCGCGTTTGATCGTGATTGCGCTGAAACGGCGCCCACCGCCATGCGGGTTGGCTCCGCTGAAACTGCAGCACGGAGGGGAGCAGACTGCCTGACTTCCCGGTGCGCACGGCGTCCATCAGCGCTTCTGAAATTGGGAACGCGAAGTAGGCATCGAGCTGATCGGGATAATAGGTGAGGATCACGTCCGTGTTATCCCAGACCTCGCCGATCGTGTACGACTCGGGCGCGATCTGACGCACGTACTGCCCGAACTCGCGCAGCACCGCGTGCGTGCCGGACGTGTTGGAGTTCTGTTCCCCGACCTCGATCAGGTGGCGCACCGCGTCCAGCCGAAAACCGTCCACGTGCATCGAATCCAGCCAAAAGCGGGCCACATGCTTCATCTCTTCGAGCACCGCCGGGTTCTCGTAATTGAGGTCCGGCATCCCGCTCCAGAACAGGCCGTAGTAGTACTCGTCGCGCACGGGCGAGTGGTGCCAGTTGTTCCCACCGGTCTTGGACCAGCGAAACCACTTGCGATGCGGCGCGGTCGAGTCGCGCAGCGCCTCCTGAAAAAACGGATGCTCGCTCGACACGTGGTTCAGCACGAGATCGACCAGCACACGCACGTGGCGCTGGTGCGCCGCCGTCACGAACGCCCTGAAATCGTCGTTCGTCCCGTAATCGGGCTCGATCTTGTAGTAGTTCGTGACGTCGTAGCCGTGATAACTCGGCGACTCTGCCACGGGCATCAGCCACACGCAGTCGGCACCGAGCCCCGCGATGTAGTCGAGCTTCTGCGTCAGGCCGCGCAGATCGCCGATGCCGTCACCGTTGCTGTCGTAGAACGACCGCACAAATATCTCGTAACAGGTGGTGGGGCGTGGTGGTAGGGGCGCAGCATGCTGCGCCCCTACTATCCCCGCCACCTGTACCAACCCGGCCAGAATCAGGGAATGCACTCGAAGCTGGCCTCGAGCCCCTCGGCCGAATTCGGCCCGACGTAGACGCGGAACGTGCCGGGCTCGACGACCGGCTTCATGTCCAACCCGATGAACCAGAGATCGCGCACGGCCACGCGCAGGCTCACGGCGCGCGATTCGCCGGGCTTCAGGGTCACGCGCTGAAACGCCTTCAGCTCGCGGACGCGCGGGCTCACACTGGCGACTTCGTCCCGCACGTAGAGTTGCACGACCTCGGTGCCTTCGCGTTTTCCAGTGTTGGCCACCGTCACGGTCGCGGTGACCGTGTCGGTCACGCGGGCGCGCGGCACGCTGAGCTTGAGATCGCTGTACGCGAACGTCGTGTATGAGAGACCGAAGCCGAACGGGTAGCGTGGCGTATTGGGCACGTCGATGTACTTCGACGTGAACTTGTTGTTCGCCTCGTACGGGCGACCGGTGTTCCGATGATTGTAGTAGATCGGCACCTGGCCGAGCACGCGCGGGAATGTGACGGGCAGCCGGCCGCTCGGGTTGACGTCCCCGAACAGCACGTCGGCGATCGCATTCCCCGCTTCGACGCCGAGGAACCAGGTCTCGAGAATGGCGGGCACGTGGTCCGATGCCCA
>QHUQ01000040.1 GCA_003221985.1 Gemmatimonadota bacterium
CGTCGACATCGCTGGGCTCGTGAAAGGCGCCTCGCAGGGCGAGGGCCTCGGCAACCAGTTCCTCTCCCACATTCGAGAAGTCGACGCGGTCGTCCACGTGATCCGCTGCTTCGAGGATCCCGACGTCGTGCACGTCATGGGGCCGGTCGATCCGGTGCGGGATCACGACGTCATCACCAGCGAGCTGGCGCTCGCCGATCTCGCGGTGGTCGAGCGCCGGCTCGACAAGGCGCGCAAAACGGCGCGCGCCGGCGACAAGGACGCGCAGCTCGAGCTGGTCCTGTTGGAGCGCGTGGTGGCGGAGCTCAACGCCGGCCGGGGCGCGCGCGAAGCGGGCGAAGGCGCGGACGCGGTGACGTTCCTGCGCCGCCTCGGGCTGCTCACCGCCAAGCCGATTCTCTACGCCGCCAATGTCAACGAGGACGATCTCGCGGCCGGCGGTGGCAAATGGATCGCGCAACTGAAGTCAGCTGTGCAGACCCATCACGAAGACGCGGAGATCGTTGCCTTCTCCGCCAGGCTCGAGGCCGAGCTCGCCGAGCTGTCAGGCGAGGAGCGGCGGGAGTATCTCGCGAGCGCCGGTGTCGCCGAGCCGGGGCTCGACCGCTTGATTCACGCCGGCTACCGCCTGCTCGGCTTGCAGACGTTCTTTACCGTCGGCGAGAACGAAGTGCGGGCGTGGACGATGCATCGCGGCGACACCGCGTTCGATGCGGCGGGCGAGATCCACTCGGACTTTCAGCGCGGATTCATCCGCGCGGAAACCGTCGGCTTTGCGGAGTTTGTGAAAGCGGGTAGCTACAAGGCGGCCCGCGAGCAGGGACTCGTGCGGAGTGAAGGACGCGATTACGTGGTGAAAGACGGCGACATTCTGCTGTTTCGATTCAACGTCTAGCGCGTCCAGATCATCACCAGGCCGCACGCCCCATGGGTGGGGAATCCTCCGCCCATCCAAATCGAAGAGCCTGCCGACACGGCGAGCGCGGGACTCAACCCATACGGCGGCTCGCCGCGATACACCTCCACCGCCGCGACCCGGGAGACGTCGATCCGATCGTAGTTGTCCTCCCCCCAGGGCATGCCGTTCACGTTGATCGGCACGGCGCACAGCGCGCCGCGGCTGAAGCGCGTCGGCATGCACAGCTCGAAGCAGCGCGTGGCGATGCCTTCGAGCGTCAGCAACGAGCTGATTCTGGTCGGCCGGACCTGGTCGATCTCCTCGCGGGTGAAGAAGCGGGCGAACCCGCGGTACCAGTCGCGCCGCTCGTAGAAACCGGCGAGATCCCGCTGGCCGTTCACCTGCCGCACCTCGACGACGACGGGATCGAGATCGATCGCTTCGACGTCGAGCAGGACGGCGATCTGCTTGACGTGCTGGCCGCGTAGCTCGAACTGAAAGTAGTCCGTCTCCCGCCCGTCGAAGGAGACCCGGATCAGCTGCACGCCGGTGGGCAACCCACCCAGCCAAAAGCTGCCGGACGAGTCGGTGACGACGAACTTCCGTGCCGCGGGAACGGAAATCATCACGCCGGCCAGCGGGTGCCCGTTGAACGACGAGCTCGCCGTGCCGCGCAATGTGGCGACGCTGGGTGTTTGCGCGGCTGCCGGGACGGTCCAAAGCGCCAAAACGGCCAGCAGGCCGCAGGGGCGAGGCCTAGGCATCCACTACAATAGCGTTTAGCTTTCCGCCTCACAAATTTTCCCTACTCGGCGCCTTCCACCGCGCCGGGTCACCCATGACCAAAGGGAGGTGGCATGAGTCGTCGGTATGAGACGGTGTACATCTTTGATAGCGCGCTGGACGAGCCGGCAATCAACGAAAAACTCAATCGCTTTCACGCCCTTCTGACCAAGGAAGGGAAAGGCACGCTTACGAACGTGTCGCATTGGGGCAAGCGGACGATGGCGTACAAAATCAAGAAGAAAGAGACCGGCTACTACGTCGTCGCGGAGTTTGCGGCGACGGGGGATCTGTTGCCGGAGTACGAGCGCGCGGTGAAGCTCGACGAGGGCGTGTTGCGCTTTCTCGTGGTCGAGGCCGCGAAGGAGCAGCCGAAGCCGGTGGTCGCCGCCGCCGTCGCCCCCGAGGAAGAAGAGCTGGAGGAGGAGGAAGCGTGAGACGTCCCGCCAAGACCTGTCCCGTGTGCGAATCCGGCGCGCGCGTGCTCGACTACAAGGATGACCGGACGCTGGGCCGCTTTCTCACGGAGCGCGGCAAGATCTTGCCGAGCCGGTTGTCGGGCATGTGCGCGCGTCACCAGCGGCAGCTGGCGACGGCGATCAAGCGCGCCCGCCAGCTGGCGTTGATTCCGTACATCAAGGGTCACACGGCATAGACACTCGCCAGTCGTGGTGGCGCCCGCTCCTGGCCCTGGTCGCGTTCGTGCTGTGGGCGCACCCGAGCCTGGTCGGCCTGCCCTGCGCGGCGCTCCTGTTCGTCGCGCCGGGTTCGCAGGACCGACCGGGGGGGGGCCGGGGCTGGTCGCAGCCGATCGCGGGAATGATCGGCGCCGTCAGTCTCGCGTTGCTGGTGGTGAGCGGCACCAGCGGCAGCCGGCTCGCCGCGGTCACGAGCGCCTATATCGTGCTCGCCACGGCGGCGTTCGTCTCGTTCATGCTGCTCGCGCCACGGCCGATTCTGCAGCAGGCGCTGCGCTCGATTGTCGCCGCCGGGATCGCGACGGCGGTGCTCATCCAGGTGCTGTGGGCTCCGGAGCTCCTCCGATTCGACGCGTGGGGCTCGCTCGCCTGGGAAGCGACGCGGCTGGCGAGCACCACGATGCGCATGATCGTGGAAGTCGCGCCCGAAGCGTTCCCGGTCTACGAGCCGGTGGTACGGTTTGTCAGCGTCACCTGGCCGGGCATGCTCGCGCTGCAAACCCTCGCCGGCCTGGCGCTCGCGTGGCAGCTGTATCTGCGCCTCGCACCACCCGCGGCGCATGCCGGGGCGGAAGCGCGGCCCGCGCTCGCGCGGTTCAAGGATTTCTACATGGGCGACGCGTGGGTATGGGGCATCGTCGCCTGGCTGGGCGTGCTGATTCTCCCGGTCTCCGGCGCGCTGCACGTCGCCGGCACCAACGTCGGGCTCGTCGCGGGCACGTTGTACGCGCTGCGGGGCGCCGCGATCGTCGCGACCTTCGCCGAAGCGTTCGGCGTGTCGGCGGTCGCGCTGGTGATCGCCGCAGCCGCCGCCGCGGCGCTCGCCGTGCCGCTGGTGTTCGTGCTGCCCGGGCTGTGCACCCTCGGCATTACCGATACGTGGTACCAATACCGGCGCCGCCTGGCCGCCGCGCGCGGCGCGGGTCCAATACAACCTAAGGACTGACGATGGAAATCATTCTGCGGGAAGACGTGCAGCATCTGGGCAAAGTCGGCGAGGTGGTGAAGGTGAAGGACGGCTACGCCCGTAACTATCTCCTGCCCAAAGGGCTCGCCTACCCGGCGACCGACGCAAACAAGAAGAAGATCGCCTACGAAGGCGAGCGCGTGGCGAAGCAGCGCGCCGCCGAGAAAACGGCCGCCCAGACCGAAGCGACGCGGCTGGCGGATGTGCATCTCACCTTCGAGGTCAAGGTCGGCGAAGAGGAGAAGCTGTACGGCTCGGTCACCGCGAGCGACATCCAGCGCAAGCTCGAGGAGATGGGCATCCACGTCGACAAGCGCAAGATCGATCTGGCCGAGCCGATCCGCGAGCTCGGCGAGTTCAACGTCGGGATCAAGATCCATCCCGAAGTGCGGCCCGAAGTCCGGATCACGGTGGTGAAGGAGTAACGATCGTCGCGATCGCATACGTCGACGGCCCGCGCTTCCGCCGCTCGCTGCTCGCCGCGGCGGACTGGGTGGCGGCAGGACGCGACGAGTTGAACCGCATCAATGTCTTTCCCGTCCCCGACGGCGACACAGGGACGAACATGTGCCTCACCCTCCGCGCCGTCGCGGGCGCGCTGCGCGATCTCGGCGATGGTGGCACGCCGCTGCCCCTCCCCTACGTCGCCGAGACGATGGCGCAGGCCAGCGTGCGCGGGGCCCGCGGCAACTCCGGCATGATGCTCTCACAGTTCCTCATCGGGTTCCGCGAAGGAATCGGCCAGCGGCTGCGCGCCAGCGCGAGCGATCTCGCGGCGGCCATCGCGCTCGGCTTCGAGCGGCTCCGCGCCTCACTCGACGAGCCGCTGGAGGGCACGATTCTCACCGTGGCGCGCGAAGCGGCCGATGAGGCCGGGCGCGCGCGTGGCGAATCGGACCTGCGCGTCTTCATGAGCCGGATCGTGAGCCGGGCGGATGCCGCGCTCCAGCGCACGCCCGAGCTGCTGGCCGCGCTCAAGACCGCCGGGGTCGTGGACGCGGGCGCCAAAGGGTTCGTGCGGCTGCTGGAAGGGGTGAAGCGCCTCATAGAGGAAGGCCACGTCGCCCAGGGCGCGGTCGACCGGGTGAGCGCGTCGACCAGCGCCGCGGCGCAAACAGAGGTCGACGCGAATCGCGACTATCGCTACTGCACCGAGCTGATGGTGCGCTCCCCGTCTCTGCCCGATCCAGCGGCGGTGCGCACGGCCCTGCGCCCGCATGGCGGCTCGATCGTGGTCCTGGCCACGGGCGACTTGCTGAAAGCGCACCTGCATACGGACGCGCCGGATCCCGTCTTCCAGCTCGCGAGCACCTGGGGAACGCTCGAGTCGACCAAGGCGGACGACATGCGCGCCCAGCATCAGGCGCTGCAGACCCGCCGGCCGATCGCCTTCGTCACCGACACCGCCTCTGACCTCCCTGACGAGCTGGCGCTGCAGTACGACATCGGCCTCGTGCCCACCCAGCTGATCGTGGAGGAGCGCTCCTACCGCGACCGCTTGGAGCTCACGTCGGGTGAGTTCTTCCGGCGGCTTCGGGCGGGACTCGACGCCAGCACGTCGCAGCCGGCCCCTCAAGCGTTCACGGACGCCTACCAGGATGCCGCCCGGGCGGCGGACCACGTCATCGCGATCATCCTGTCGAGCGCGCTGTCGGGGACGTTCGCGAACGCCGAGGCCGCCGCCCGCCGCTTCGATCCGGCGCGCGTGACGGTGGTGGACAGCCGCAGCGCCACGCTGGGCGAGGGCCTGCTGGTGGTGCGCGGCGTCGAGCTTGCCGCGGCCGGATGGCAGCCTGACGCGATCGTCCGCGAGCTGCAGCGCGTCCGGGCGCAATCAGGCGGGTTCTTCACCGTGGACAACTTCGAGCGGCTGGTGCGCTCGGGCCGCGTCGGGCGCGGCAGGGCCTGGCTAGGCACAAAGCTCAACCTGAAGCCGGTGATGGCGCTTACTATGGAAGGGAAAATCGAGCCGATCGGCCGGGTGCGCGGCCGGAACGCGGCGCGGCAGCGCATTCTCGAGCTGCTGGACCGCGCGCTCACCCCGCGCCCCCGCGCGCTGCGACTCGGCATTGCGCATGGCGACATCCCGGAGTTCGCCGAGGCGCTGCGGGCGGAGCTGGTCGCGCGCTACCGGCCGATGCAGTGTCTGGTGAGCCCCGTCACGCCGGTGATCGCGGCGCACGCCGGGATCGGCGCCTGGGGCGTTTTCTATCAGAACGAGGACGGAACAAACGCGACGAGCACCGGCTATGACCACCCCTGAGGGGACCGCGGTACTCTCACAGGTTGTTGACGCGCTACTGGATCGCAAGGCGGTCGATCCGGTGATATTGGATCTACGGGGCTTGTGCGCGGCCACCGATTACTTCGTCATCGTATCCGGGACGTCGGCCGCGCATGTGCGCGGTATGGCGGACCATCTCATGACGGCACTCGCGCCGGCCGGGCTCAAGCCGCATCATGTGGAAGGGCTGGCGCAGGGACGCTGGGTCCTGCTCGACTATGTGGATTTCGTGGTGCACGTGTTTCATCCCGAGCTGCGGGAGTTCTACCAGCTCGAGCGCCTGTGGGGCGACGCTCCGGTGGTTGCCGCGGGCGACGCAGGCGGTTCAGGCGCGAAAGGATAAGGTGGCAATGCGACGGACCATCACTCGTCTGGCGGTGTTTGCGGTGCTGCTGCTCAGCGCGCGGCCGCTGGCTGCGCAGTACTTCGGGCAGAACC
>QHUQ01000041.1 GCA_003221985.1 Gemmatimonadota bacterium
TGCACAACGGCATCATCGAAAACGCCGGAGCCCTGCGCCAGGCGCTGACCAAGCGCGGCCACATGTTTCGCTCGCAGACCGATACCGAAGTGCTCTCCCATCTCATCGAAGAGTCACACACCAAAGGCGCGTCCCTCGTGGACGCGACCGCCGAAGCGCTACGCCAGGTCGAAGGCGCGTACGGCATCGCGGTGATCTCGCGCCGCGAGCCCGACACGATCGTCGCCGCGCGCCGCGGATCGCCACTGCTGCTCGCCATCGGCAACAGCGAGAACTTCGTCGCATCGGATGCATCGGCGGTGCTGGCGCATACCCGTTCGGTCGTGTACCTCGACGACGGCGAGATCGCCGAAGTGAAACCCACCGATTATCGCATCATGGATCTCGCGGCCGCGGAGAAGGAGAAGGAGATCATCCAGGTCGAGTGGGACCTCGCCACGATCGAGCGCGGCGGCTACGCGCACTTCATGCTCAAGGAGATCATGGAGCAGCCGGAGAGCGTGCGGAACACGCTGCGCGGCCGGCTGCTCGAGGAAGAGGGCACGGTGCGCTTCGGCGGCCTGAACATCAGCGACGAAGAGCTGCTCAAAGTGCAGCGCATCGTGATCACCGCATGCGGAACCTCGTGGCATGCGGGCCTGATCGGCGAATACATGATGGAGGAGCTGGCGCGGATTCCGACCGAAGTCGAGTACGCGTCGGAGTTCCGCTACCGTAACCCCATCGTGGACGAACGCACGCTGGTCATCGGCATTTCGCAGTCGGGCGAGACGGCGGATACGCTGGCCGCGCTGCGGGAAGCGAAGCGGCGGGGCGCGCGCACCCTCGGCCTGATCAACGTCGTGGGCAGCACGATCGCCCGCGAGGTGGACGGCGGCATCTATCTGCACGCCGGGCCGGAGATCGGCGTGGCGAGCACCAAGGCGTTCTCGAGCCAGATCGCCGCGCTCGCGCTGCTGACGCTGAAGATGGGCCGGTTGCGCGCCCTCTCGATCCTGCAGGGGCGGGAGGTGGTGCGCGCGCTCGCGAAGCTGCCGGAGCTGGTGAGCCGGGTGCTCACGAAAGCGCCCCAGATCGAGGCGCTGGCGGACCGGCTGGTGCGCGCGCAGAACGTGCTGTACCTGGGCCGCGGTTACAATTTTCCGGTGGCGCTCGAAGGGGCCCTCAAGCTCAAGGAAATCTCCTACATTCACGCCGAAGGATATCCGGCGGCGGAGATGAAGCACGGCCCGATCGCCCTGATCGACGACCTGATGCCCGTCGTGTTCATCGCGCCCAAGGACGGCGTCCACCAGAAGGTCGTGAGCAACATCGAGGAAGTGAAAGCCCGCGGCGGTCGCGTGATTGCCATCGTGACCGAGGGCGACACGGCGCTCGACCAGCTGGCCGATTACCGCATCGAGATTCCCGAGACGCTGGATCTGCTCACGCCCGTGCTGAGCGTGGTGCCGCTGCAGTTGCTCGCGTACTACATCGCGGTTCGCAGAGGGTGCAACGTGGATCAGCCGCGCAACTTGGCGAAGAGTGTTACGGTCGAGTAGCCGTTGCGCGTAGTACTTCAGCGGGTCAGGCGCGCGGAGGTTCGGGTGGAAGGCCGGGTTACCGGAAAGATCGGGCCCGGCTTTCTCGTTCTTGCCGGTTTCGCACCGTCGGACAGCGACGCGTCGCTCGCGTGGATGGCCGACAAGATCCTCGGCCTGCGGGTGTTCGGAGATGACGCAGGGAAGATGAATCGTGACCTCGCTGAGGTGGGTGGCGGCGTCCTGGTGGTCTCGCAGTTCACGCTCTAATCCCGGTCGAGACGGGGGAATTCGGCGCGATGATGGACGTCGAACTGGTCAACGACGGGCCGGTGACGTTGCTGCTGGAGCGATAGCCGGGGGGGGCGCTCTTGCCGAACGGCAGCCTCCGCGGTACTTCAAGGGCGTCAGCTAGCAGAGGAGGATGTTATGGCAATCCGATTGACCCTACTCCCTCCCGCAATGGTCGCACTGCCGTTCCTGGTCAGTGCCTGCGTCAATGAACCGACCGCCGCCGGGACGGGATCTCGCCTTTCCGCGGCGAGGCTCCTCGCAGTGGATCCCGTGTCGCTGAAGCTGGACCCGACCGCCGGGAACTTTCCACCGCCCGACTTCCTCAGGCAGAGGGGCAACGGGCCGTACTCGCAGGCGCAGTGGACGAACAAGGTGGCGCTGGAAGGCAAGTTCTCGGTGCTGCTCGCGAAGACGGTCGACTTTGCGTCCTGTTACACGGAAACCCCGCAGAACGGGTGCATGGCGTTCGCGGCGGTGATCGTGACCGGGGTCGAAGGGATGATGATCAAAGATCTCGGCGACATCGGCTTCTCGGTGAGCGGGAGCTGCGGCGCCGGCTCGCCGCGGTTCAACCTGTACTACGACACCGACGGCGACGGCCAGGCCGACGGGGTCGCTTTCTACGGCTGCGCGGCGAACGTGAGCGGGATGCCTGCGACGGGTTGGACGAGCATGTCGATGAGTGCGGTGGCTCCGGACTTCTGCTACACGTTCCCGTCCGACCCCTGCACGCTGCTGACGCCGGGCTCGACCGTGGTCGAGCTGTCCGTCCTCGTGGACGAGCTGGGCGTGTGGCACATCGATCGCGTACAGGCCGCTGGCAGCACCACGGGTGAGCCCAACGGCACCTGACCGAGGTCTCGGGAGCGGGGGACGGTGGGGATCGTGAACGACCGTCCCATCGTCCTCGCCTCGGGCTCTCCCCGCCGCCGGCAGCTCCTCGAGATGCTCCGCATCCCGTTCCGCGTCATCGCTCCCGACGTGGACGAGCATGTCCTGCCCGGCGAAAGGCCGGACGCGTACGTTACCAGATTGTCGCGGGCCAAAGCGCAGGCGGTGCTGCCGCTCGCGCCTGGTGACGTCGTCCTTGCGGCCGACACGACCGTCGTGTTGGCCGGCAGGATTTTCGAGAAGCCGACGTCCCCGGCACATGCCCTGGAGATGCTGGAGCAGCTCCAGGGCAAGACCCACGAGGTGCTCACCGCGGTTGCCGTGGCGGAGAATGGCAGGCTGGAGCAGGCGCTCGACGTCTCGCGCGTGACGTTCCGGCCCAAGTTCGGGAGACCTTACCGCTTCACGCGATAGACGGGCACCTTCTTCGTCTTTCCTTTGACCTGAATCGGCTCCAGCGCCTCGACGCCCGGCTTCTTCTTCAGCTGCTGGTAGAACGGCTCGGAAATCAGGATTTCGTTTGGCCCCGCCTTGCCGCAGAGGCGGTAGGCGGTGTTCACGGCGTCGCCGATCACCGTGTATTCGAGGCGCCGATCGGATCCGATGTTGCCGGCGAACACCTCCCCGAAGTTGATGGCGATGCCGATCTGCACTTCGGTGCGGCCTTCCTGTTTCCATTTGCTGTTGAGCTTCTCCAACTCCTTCAGCTGCGCGATGGCACACTGCACGGCGCGGTCGGCGTCATCTTCATGGACGATGGGCGCGCCCCACAGCGCCATGATCGCGTCCCCCATGAACTTGTCGAGCGTCCCGCCGTACTCGAAGACCTTGTCCACCATTTCCGTGAAGTACTCAGTGAGCAGCCGCGCGATGTCGTCCGGGCTCATGGTCTCGGACATCGGCGTAAACCCGCGGATGTCGGAGAAGAACACCACGACGGGGCGCTTCTCACTTGGCAAGCGCCCGGCGTCCTGCTGCTGCGCGATCACCTGGGCGATATTGGGCGAGAAGTACCGCTCGAAGTTCGAGCGGACGAGCGCTTCGCGCCGAATCCGCTCCGATAGCTGCGAGTTCTCAATTGCGACGGCCGTCAACCCGCCGAACGCAATCAGGAACTCGAGATCCTCGTCCGCGAACGAGTGCGTCGCCGTGAGATTGTCGACGTAGAGGATGCCGAGGACTTTCGAATCCGAGCCCATGAGGGGCGTGCACATGGCGCTGCGCACGCTCTGGATCAGAATCGACTTGCCCTTGAACCGCTCGTCGGCGGCGGCGTTGTCCGACAGAATCGCCACCCGCTCCTCGACCGCCTTACGCGCGATCGATTGCGGCACGTGCTTCGCGGCGCTCGCGTCGCCCGTCCGGCTCTTGGAGATGCGGGGAATCAGCTCGTTGGATTTGCCGTCGAGCAGCAAAATCGACACGCGGTCCACGTTCATGATCTGGAACGTGAAGTCCACCACTTTGTCGAGCAGGCGGTCCAGCTCCTGCTGCTTCGACAGCTCCTTGGAGACCTCGAGCAGCAGCGACAGCTTCTTCTCGCGCCGCTCTTCCTGATTGTCGGCTCGGACCTTGAGATGCGAGGCGCCCCCCGGCTGCGGCTGATCCATGACGATGGCCGGCACGCCGCCGGAAACGCTCACGGGCAGCTGCCGGACGATCGTTCCCCCGACGCCGCCGCCCGCACCTTTGGCGCTAGTCGGCTTGGGGCTCGTGAAATCCGGCGGCGCGACGACCTGCGGGCGCGGGACCGGCGCCGTCACCTCTTTGACGCGGAACGCGACCTTCCCGAAGGTCACGACGTCGTTGGCCCCCGCCTCCGCCTCGGTGATCTTCGCCCCGTTCAGGAACGTGCCGTTCGAGGAGCCGAGGTCGGTGACGCGCACGCCGTTTTCGGTGAGGACGATTTCGGCGTGACGGCGCGAGATGGTCGGATCGTAGATCGGCACGTCGCTGGTGACCGCCCGACCCACCACGAGTTTGCGCCCGAGCTGGAGATCGATCGACTGCTCGCCGGAGGTGCTCATCAGCTTGAACACAGGCCCGAAGCTAATCACCAGCTTTCGCGAGCGCGAGCGCGCGCAGCACCGCCTGCGCCTTGGCCTCGGTCTCCGCGAATTCCCGCGCCGGCTCGGAGTCGGCGACGATGCCCGCACCCGCCTGCGCGATCACGCGGTCCTTGAGCACGAGCGCGGCGCGAATGGCGATGCAGGTATCCATGGTCGCCGCGCCCCAGCCCACATAGCCCACCGCGCCGGCATACGGCCCGCGCCGCTCCGGCTCCAGCTCGTCGATGATCTCCATCGCCCGGACCTTGGGTGCGCCGCTCACGGTCCCCGCCGGAAAGCAGGCGCGAAACACATCGAGGGCATCGTACCCCGGGCTGAGCTCGCCGCGCACCTCGCTGACGAGGTGCTGGACATGGGAGTAACGCTCGATCTGCAGCGATTCCGTCACCCGCACCGTTCCATACCGCGCCACGCGACCGATGTCATTGCGGCCGAGATCGACGAGCATGCGGTGTTCGGCCAGCTCCTTCGCGTCGGCGCGCAACGACGTCGCGAGCTCCTCGTCCTCCTCGGGCGTGGCGCCGCGCGGCCGCGTGCCGGCGATCGGCCGCACCGTGACCTCCTCACCTTCGACGCGAACCAGCACCTCCGGTGAGCTCCCCACGAACGTGACGTCGTCGAGGGCGAGATAGAAGAGGTACGGCGCGGGATTCAGCGCACGCAGGTAGCGATACAGACGCAGCGGATCGACGGCGCCGGGCACGACCTGGCGGCGCGACAACACGGCCTGGAACACGTCGCCCGCGGCGATGTAGTCGCGGATCTTCGCGACGTCGCGCTCGAACGCCGCGCGGGGGTATGTCGATTCGGTCCGCAGCGCTCGGTCGGCGCCGTCGAGCGTGAGCGGCGCGAGCTGGTGCGTTGCGCCGAGCCGGCCGATCAACGTGTCGAGCCGCTCCTGCGCCGATTCGTACAGGCGCAGGCGCTGCGCCGGCGTGGCACCGGCCGGCACCTCGACGTTCGCCACCACGATCGCCCGCCCGAAAACGTTGTCGAGGATCACGAGCGAGTCGGCGATCATGACGATTGCATCGGGCACGCCGAGCGTGTCGGGCGGCGCGTTGGGAAGGCGCTCGATGGTGCGCACGACATCGTAGCCGAGATATCCCACGGCGCCCCCGGCGAACCGGGGCAATCCCGGGACCGCGACGCTGGGCAACGCGCGCATGCGGTCGGCGAGATGCGCGATCGGCTCCTGTGTTTCGCCCGCGGGTGCCCACCCGGTGGCCGGTGTCCAGCGGTCGATCCGCGTGCCGCGATAGCGCCACGCTTCCCGCGGCTCGGTGCCGAGAAACGTGTAGCGCGCCCAGCGCTCGCCACCGACGAGTGATTCGAGCAGAAACGCGAACGGCGGCCGCGCGATCTTCGCGAAGGCCGCGACCGGCGTGTCGGCATCGGTGATGACCTCGCGAATCACCGGCACGATTCCCCCCCCCCCCGCGCCGCTGTGTTTGGCGCGCTCGAGGAATGCGTCGCGTGGATCGATCATCTAGATTTCGCGCCCATGCGATGGTTCGCCGCGCTGCTGCTCGTCGTCGTGCCGGCCGGGGCGGTCGCCCAGGCCTGGAACGACGACTCGGCGCTGGCCCTGGCGCGGCGCGCGATCGAGCGGCGCGCGCACGCCGCGAGCGATACCGCGTTGCGCGACTACAAGGCCCAGGCTCACGGATTTCTCTTCTTCCTCGGGCAGTTCGGCGAAGGGCTCACCGAGCCGCCGCGGCTCGTGAAAGCGGATCAGCTGGAGCTGGAAGTGTACTGGAAGGCGCCCGAGCTCAGCAAGCAGCGCATCATCGGCTGGCGCGATCGCGCCGAGCTCCCCACCGACATCAATTACCACCGCGATCACCTCGGCATCGTGCAGAACAATTTCGGCAGCGCCATCCGGCTCGGCGAGGGCGACGAAGTGCGGGACGTGCCGCATCCGCTCGCCCCGGGAGGGGGCGGCATCGATCTCTATGACTTTGCGCTGGGTGATACCACCACGATTGTGCTGCCACAGCGTGCGGTGCGCGTCGCAGCGCTGCGGGTGCGGCCGAAGAACTTCAACACCGCAGCCATCGTCGGCACGCTGTACGTGGATCTCGAATCCGCGGAGCTCGTCCGCATGGCGTTCAATTTCACGCCCAAATCGTATCTCGATGCCCAGCTCGAGGACGTCAGCATCGTGCTGGACAACGCCCTCTGGGAGGGCCGCTTCTGGCTCCCCTACCGCCAGGAGATCGAGATTCGCCGCCGGGCCACGTGGCTCGATATCCCGGCACGCGGCATCATCCGCGGGCGGTGGGAGATCGACGGCTACGTGTTCAACGTCGGCCTCGCGGCGAGCTGGTTCCGCGGTGAAGAAATCACGGCGCTGCCCAAAGCGGAGCGCGACTCGTTTCCCTGGCCCGGCCCCTTGAGTGCCGCGATCCAGGACATCGCGGAGCCCGTGCGGCAGAATGACCTGCAACGCGTCCGTGCGGAGGTCAGCCGCATTGCCGGCCGCCGCGCCCTCACGGGCCTCAAACGCCAACGCCTCGGCGCCCGGTCGCTGAGCGAGCTGGTGCACGTCAATCGTGTGGAGGGGCTCGCGGCCGGCGCGGGGTTCGTGTGGCGCACGCCCGATGACGGGTTCGAAGTCCGCGGACTCGGCAGTTACGGGTTTGCCGACCGAGCCGGCAAGGGAATCGTCGCCATCACGTCCATGGACGGTCTGGAGCTGGCGGGATACCGCCAGGCGCGCGACATCGGCGACGCGCCCGTGATTGCTCCGCTGCTGAATTCGATCGCGTCTCAGGAGTTCGGCGACGACTACGGGGATTACTATCGCGCGACCGGCGTGCGGCTGGGGATGCGGCGCGGGATCGGCGCGCGCGGCGAGTGGCATCTCGCCGCCGCCCACGAGCGCATCGCGTCGCTCGCGGTCCGTGCCGCGCCGGCGACGGGGCACTATCGGCTCAACCCGCCGGTGCGCGACGGACACAACACCGCCGGCACGCTGACGCTGCGGCGCCGCAGCGAAGGATTCGCCGTCCGCCGCGACGTCGCAGGCGAGACGACGCTGGAGGTTGGCAACCACTACGCGCGCGTCAGCGGTGCGGCGCACGTGCTCGTGCCGCTCGGCGCGAGCCGGATACTGACGCGCGTGCAATTCGGCCTGGCGAGCGACGGCTTGCTCCCCCATCGCGCGTTCGTGCTGGGTGGCCGCGGGACCTTGTTGGGAGACGGATTCCGCAGCTGGGGCGGGCGGCGGGCCGCGCTGCTGCATATCGAGTGGCGCACCGCCGTCCCCTTTTTAAGCATCAGTGCGGGACCGGCCCGCACGCCCTCCACCATCACGCTCACACCGTACGCGGCGTTGGGCTGGGTCGCGGAGCCGATTCCCGGGACGCCCTGGCGTGCCACGCCGGGCACGCGCGCCACGCTCGGGCTCGGCGCCGAGTGGCTGGGGTTGTTTCGCGTGGAAGCGGGATATGGCGTGCAGTCCCGTCGCATCCACGTTGCCTTCGATGTGACCCGCGATTTTTGGGACATCCTGTAGCCTGGACGTCTAGGCGCCCAGACGCCGAGGAACTACCTTGGATGCTGCCTCATGGCAGTGACCGCGTTCCCCGACGAATGGCTGGCCCAGTCTCTCGAGGGCCTGATCACTCCCGAGCTGCTCCAGAGCATGCGGGAGAAGTCGGAGTCCGGCCGCACGCTATGGGAGTGCCTCGTCGCCGACAAGATCGCGACCGACGCCGAGATCATCGACAAGCTGTCGCACCGCTTCCGCCTCAAGATCGCCGACGTCTCCAAGCTCGATCTCACAGCGCGCGAGGGTGTGCCCGAGCAGCTCGCCCGGCGCTATCGCGTGCTGCCGCTCCGCCTCACCGATTCCTTCCTCGAGCTCGCGACCGCGAACCCCTTCGACCTCGACGCCGAAAAAGCACTGGCGTTTGCGACCGCGCGCGAGATCCGTCTGTTCCTGCTCGCCCCGTCCAAGATCAGCGAGAAGCTGGACGAGATGTACAAGCCGGATA
>QHUQ01000020.1 GCA_003221985.1 Gemmatimonadota bacterium
AATGCGATCCGCGGTGCGCGGGCTGACGAGACGCAACGCGACATAGACGATGAGCCCGATGAACGCGAGCCACAGGACCGTCATCGCGAGGCCGACCAGGCTGCCAAGAATGCCGAAAATCAGTTTGAGACCGAGCCATGCAACGACGGCGAGAATCGCAAACCCCAAAATGCTCCGGAACATGATTACCTCCGTGGTGTCCGGTGCGTCCGCAGCGTACGCCTAAATGTCGCACAAAGTTTCGTCTTGTGAAGTCTTAGTCGCGGGCGGCGGCATCATCGGCGCCGCCTGCGCCCGTGCCCTCGCACTGCGTGGCCTGCGTGTCCTGATTTGTGAGCCGGGCCCTGAGCCGGCTGCGGCATCCGCGGCGTCGGCAGGGATACTGGGCCCGCAAATCGAGCGCACGGATGAAGCTCTGCGTGCTCTGGGATTGCGCGCCCGCGACCTCTACGACACCCTGGCGTCCGCACTCGCCGAAACCACAGGCATCGACATCGGGCTCTGGCGCGAAGGGATCGCTTCCCTGGCGTTCGAGGAGACCGATGCAGAGCGGCTGCGCGACGCCGTCGCCCACCAGCGCCAGGCGGGACTGCGCTGCGATTGGCTGGAGCCGGCGGACGTCGCGGACCGATTCCCCGCTACTGCACCCTGTCTCGGCGCCATGTTTGCGCCCGAAGACGGAGCGGTGGACGCGCCCGCGCTGGCTCGCGCCTTGCGCGCCGACGCGCAGCGCTGCGGCGTACGGACACTCAACGCACGGGTGAACCGTCTCACCACGATTCTGGGCCGCGCGACGGGCGTCGAGACGACGGCCGGCAAGATCAAGGCGGAGCACGTGATCATCGCGGCCGGCGCGTGGTCGACGGCGATCGAGCACCTGCCGCGACGGCTACCCGTCGAACCCGTTCGAGGACAAATGGCAGCCGCGCCGTGGCCGGCCGACATGCCGCGTACGGTCCTTTACTATGACCACGGCTACGTGCTCGCGCGCGGTGGTGAGGCAATCTTCGGCAGCACCATGGAACGCGTGGGATTCGACGGCGGAGTTACGCAGGCAGGAATAGCGGAGATCGTGGCGGCAGCACAACGCCTGCTGCCTCACCTGCCTTCGGTCCCGACGCGCACGTGGGCGGGGCTGCGGCCCCTGACGCCCGACGGACGCCCCATTGTCGGCCCCGATCCCGAGGTACGGGGGTTGTGGTACGCCACTGGGCATGGGCGCAACGGCGTGCTGCTGGCCGCGCTCACCGGCGAGATCATCGTAAATCTGATCACTACAGGAGCATCCGAGATAGAGATTGCCTCTCTCGCCCCGGAGCGATTTACTTCCTAGGATGTTTGTCAGCTGTGCCTTCTGCAATGCGTCGTTTGACGGTGATGGCGGCCCATCAGGACTCGGCGTCGGACGCCGCATTGCGTTCGACGAGTGGAAGGGCCGGTTGTGGGTCGTTTGTCCGCGCTGCAGTCGCTGGAACCTCACCCCGTTCGATGACCGGCTGGAGCGCATCGAGGCCGTGGCGAGCGCCGCCAGCCAGGGGCGTGTCGCAGCATCCACCGATCAGGTCGCGCTGATTCGCTGGGAACGCTACGACTTCGTGCGCGTGGGCAAGCCGCCGCGCCTGGAGCTCGCGACGTGGCGCTACGGCGAACGGCTGCGCAACCGCCAACGTGAGCGCATGAAAGTCGTCGTTCCCCTCACGGTCGCCGCGGTTGGCCTGGGAATCGCCGCCAACGTAGCGGCGGGCGGCGGATTCGGGATGCTCGTGTGGAACATCCACCGGCTGGCGGACTGGATCTACTTGCGCATGGTCGGCGGCCGCAAGGTGTCTTTGGTCGAGCCGCCGATCTGCGCGCACTGCGGCAGCGTGATGCAGCTGCGGGCGCGTCACGTCCAGTTTGCGCGCCTCGTCCCCGATCGCCACGCCGACATGGCGGTCGTCGTGAGTTGCCCGCACTGCCACACTGAGGGGGCGCAGCTCATGGCAACCGAGGCCACGCACGTGCTGCGGCAGGGCCTGACCTATCTGAATCTGAAGCGCGGCGGCCGGCGTCGCGCCGAGGACGCGGCGCGCGAAGTGGACCAGATCGGCGGCCCCGATCACCTGGTGCGCGATATCGCACGACGCGAGCTCACGCTGCGAAACTTGCGGCCCGAGCGCGGGCTTGCCCTCGAGATGGCCGTGGACGAACGAGCGGAGGTCGAAGAGCTCGAGCGACAGTGGAAGGAAGCGGAAGAACTGGCCGATATCGCCGATGGGACGTTGGGCACAGCAACAGAGGTCGAGGACGAGTTGAGGAGGCTGAAAAACAGGGACGGGAATCAACCGTCTGGTTGAAAAACGGCCTACCCTGCCCCTTAAGCGGTGCTTATCTTCGTCTTTCCATGGCCGCCCCCCTTGTTCAGATCCAGCCGTCTCAACCACCTCCCGCAGCCGAGGCCACTCGCAAGCCCGCCTGGCTGAAGGTGAAGGCGCCCGGCGGTCCCAACTATCTCGCGCTCAAGCACATGATGCGCGACCTCAAGCTCCACACGGTGTGCGAAGAAGCGCACTGCCCCAACATCGGGGAGTGCTGGGAGCACCGCGCCGCCACGTTCATGATCCTCGGCGACGTGTGTACGCGGAATTGTGCGTACTGCGCCGTGGCGCACGGGACGCCGAAGCCGCTCGATAGCAACGAGCCGCAGCGCCTCGCGGCCGCGGTCGCGCAAATGGGGCTGAAACATGTCGTGATCACGAGTGTCGATCGCGACGATTTGCCGAACGGGGGCGCGGAGGTTTTCGCGGCATGCATCGCCGAGATCCGCCGCCTGCTGCCCGAGACGTCGGTCGAGGTGCTGATTCCCGACTTCAAGGGCAACCCCGCAGCGCTCCGCCTCATCGTTGACGCCAAACCCGACATCCTCAATCACAACCTCGAAACGATCGCCCGGCTCTATCGCATCGCCCGGCCAGGCGGCCGCTACTCGCGGGCGTTGGAGCTGCTCGAGCGCGCCAAGGAGATGCAGCCGGCGCTGCTCACCAAGTCCGGCCTGATTTGTGGCCTGGGAGAGGACTGGGACGAGCTGCTGGCTGCCATGCGCGACTTGCGCGCTGCCCGCGTCGACATCGTCACCATCGGCCAGTACCTGCGGCCATCCGATCAGCATCTGCCCATCGCGCGCTGGTACACGCCCAACGAATTCGCCGAGCTGAAGCGTTACGGAATGTCGCTTGGCTTCCGGCATGTGGAATCCGGGCCGCTGGTCCGCTCCAGTTATCACGCGTGGGAGCAAGTGGAGGCGGCGACCGCATGACCGCCACCGCTCGAGCCGTGAAGGACACGGCGCAATCCGAGCTGCATCTCCGCATGCTGCGGCAGATGCTGCTGATCCGGCGCTTCGAAGAGAAAGCGGCCGAAGCGTACGCCCTCGGCAAGATCGGCGGGTTCTGCCACTTGTACATCGGACAGGAAGCAGTAGGGGTCGGCGCGCTCGCGGCGCTGCGCGATGACGACTACGTCATCTGCTCCTACCGCGAGCACGGGCAGGCGCTGATCAAGGGCATCCCCGCGAACGCGGTGATGGCGGAGCTGTTCGGCAAGGCGACGGGGTGCTCGAAAGGGAAGGGCGGCTCCATGCACCTGTTCGACGCCAAACGCAGATTCATGGGTGGTCACGGGATCGTCGGCGGCCACGTCCCCCTGGGCGCCGGGTTGGCGTTCGCGAGCAAGTACAAGGGCAGCGATCAGGTGTGCGTCTGCTTCTTTGGCGAGGCCGCGGTGAACATCGGCGCGTTCCACGAGACGTTGAACATGGCGTCCGTATGGAAGCTGCCGATCATCTTCCTGTGCGAGAACAACCGCTACGGCATGGGGACGGCATTCGAGCGCGTCGCCGCGGTGACCGACATCGTCGAGCATGCGTGCAGCTACGACATGGCCGCGGAGCTGGTCGACGGGATGAACGCGCTGACGGTGTACGACGCGACGCGGCGCGCGGTCGAGCGGGCGCGCAAGCACAGTCATCCCACGTTGCTCGAGGTGCGCACCTATCGGTTCATGGGCCACTCGATGTCGGACCCGTTGCACGGCGTCTATCGCACCAAAGATGAAGTCGAGGAGCAGAAGGCGCGCGATCCGATCACCCAGCTGGCCGCAAAGCTGAAAGACGACGGCGTGCTCGACCAGGCGGCGCTCGATGCGCTCGACGCCGAGGTCCACGCCGAGATCGAAGACGCGGTCAAGTTTGCCGACGACAGCCCGGATCCCGATCCCGACGAGCTGTTCACCGACGTCCTGGTCGACTGATGGCCACGCTCACCTACCGAGACGCATTGAATCAGGCGTTGCGCGAAGAGATGCAGCGCGATCCCAACGTCTTCCTGATGGGCGAAGAGGTGGGCGTCTATCAAGGCGCGTACAAGGTGAGCCGCGGCCTGCTGGAGGAGTTCGGGCCGAAGCGCGTCGTGGACACGCCGATCGCGGAGCTGGGGTTCGCCGGGATCGGCGTGGGAGCGGCGATGGGTGGGCTCCGGCCCGTCGTCGAGTTCATGACCTGGAACTTTGCGCTGCTCGCGCTCGATCAGATCGTGAATTCCGCCGCGAAGATGCGGTACATGTCGGGCGGCCAGCTCTCCATGCCGATCGTGTTCCGCGGTCCCAACGGCGCGGCGCTGCAACTGTCGTCACAGCACTCGCAGGCATGGGAGAGCTGGCTCGCCCATATCCCCGGGCTGAAGGTCGTCGCGCCGGCGACGCCCGCCGACGCGAAGGGCCTGCTCAAGTCGGCGATTCGTGACAACAACCCGGTCATCGTGCTCGAAGGCGAAATGCTGTACAACGTGAAGGGCGAAGTGCCCGACGGGGAGCACATCGTCCCCATCGGGCGCGCCGATATCAAGCGCGAGGGCAACGACGTGACGCTGGTGTGCCACTCGAAGACACTCAGCGTCGCGCTCAAGGCGGCGGAGCAGCTCGCCCAGGATAACGTGTCGGCCGAAGTGCTCGACCTGCGGTCGCTGCGCCCCATCGATGAAGCGGCGATTCTCGATTCGGTCAGGAAAACGAACCGCGCCGTCGTGGTGGAAGAAGGATGGCCGCACAGTGGCATCGGGGCACAGATCGTCGACATCATCCAGCGCGACGGCTTCGATGACCTCGACGCCCCCGTGCAACGCGTTACGCAGGCCGACGTCCCGATGCCCTACAACAAACTGCTCGAGCGCGCCGCGAAAGCGTCGCCCGAAAAAGTGGTGGCGGCGGCACGCAAGGTCCTGTACCTCGATGCTTAGCCCCTTCGCCTCTTAGCCCCCTGCTATGGCCACCAAAGTCCACATGGAGGCGCTGTCGCCCACGATGGAGGAGGGGCGCCTCGTGAAGTGGACGAAGCACGAGGGCGATGCCGTGAAGTCGGGCGAGACGCTGGCCGAGGTCGAGACCGACAAGGCCGTGATGGAATTGGTCGCGCGCGCCGATGGCCAGCTCATCAAGGTCATGGTGCCCGAGGGGACGACCGTGCCGGTGGGCAACGTCGTCGCGTGGATCGGGAAGCCTGGTGAGAAAGTCGATGGAGCTGGGAGTCAGGAGTCGGGAGCTGGGGCGGCGAAGGCTGCCCCTGCCGCTGCCGAACCGAAAGCAGCCCCGGCGCCTGTTCGCACGCCAACCGCAGCAACCCCTGCACCGGTTTCTGTTCCAGCAGAGGCGACACGTGTAAAGGCTTCCCCGCTCGCGAAACGCATCGCGAAGGATGCAGGAGTCGATCTCAAGTTGGTTCAGGGATCGGGTCCGGGCGGACGTGTGATCAAACGCGACGTCGAAGGAGGAGCAATCCAAGCTCAAGCGGCTGCAGCCCCCGCTCCTAGCTCCCGACTCCCAACTCCTGGTGTTCCGTACGAGGACATCCCCCTTACGCAGATCCGCAAGACGATCGCCAAGCGTCTGGTCGCGTCGATCGGCCCGATTCCGCATTTCTTCCTCACCACCGAGATCGACATGGAGCGCGCCGCCGAAGCCCGCGAGGCGCTTAACCGGCAGCTCGGCGAGGACGGGGGGAAGATCTCGTTCAACGACATCGTCATCAAAGCCGTGGCGCTGGCGCTGGTGCGCCATCGCGCCTGCAACGCCTGGTTCCAGGAAGATCACATCCGCTACTGGAACGACGTGCACGTCGGCATGGCCGTCGCGATCGAGGACGGCCTGATCACGCCGGTCATCCGGAATGCCGACATCAAGACGTTGAGCGAGATCGGCGCCGAGGCACGCGAGCTCGCGGGACGGGCGCGCAATCGTCGCCTCAAGCCCGAGGAATACACCGGCGCCACGTTCAGCGTGTCGAACCTCGGCATGTTCGATATCGATCAGTTCACCGCGGTGATCAACCCACCCGAGGCCGGCATCGTCGCCATCGGCACCATCGTGCCCAAGGCCGTGCCCGACGGGGATCGCGTCGTGGTGCGGCGGCGCCTGCGCGTCACGATGAGCTGCGATCACCGCGTGATCGACGGGGCGACCGGCGCGGCGTTCCTGAAAACGCTGAAACAGATGCTGGAGAATCCATTGGCGATGTTGTTGTAACGATGTAGCGGCGCAGCATGCTGCGCCCCTACGAAAATCGAACCGGGACAAATCGTGGCGAGTCAATTTGACGTCATTGTGTTAGGCGGCGGCCCCGCAGGCTATATCTGCGCGATTCGGAGCGCCCAACTCGGCCTCAGCACGGCCGTCGTGGAACGGGAGAAACTGGGCGGGGTGTGCGTCAACATTGGCTGCATCCCGACCAAAGCCCTGCTGCATTCCGCGTACATCGCCAGCCTGCTGAAGGAATCGAAGGACTTCGGCGTGGAGGCGAGCGGCGTCAAAACCGACTACGGCGTCGCGATGAAACGCTCGCGCCGCGTGAGCGATCAGAACTCGAAAGGCGTCGAGTTCCTGATGAAGAAGCACAAGATCACCGTCATCAAAGGCACGGGCGTGGTGCAGCCCGGGAAGAAGGTGAAGGTCGGCAGCGACGTGCACGACGCAAAAAAGGCCGTCGTCATCGCTACCGGCTCCCGCGTGAAGGGCATTCCGCAGATCGGCCTGGAAATCAACAAGACGACGGTGATCTCGTCGGATGAAGCGCTGCTGCTCGAGCGGGTGCCGGACTCACTCGCCATCATCGGCGCCGGGGCCGTCGGCATGGAGTTCGCCGACATCTTCCAGGCGTTTGGGGTGAAGATCACGCTCATCGAAGCCCTGCCCCGCATTCTTCCCATCGAGGACGCGGAGGCGTCGGACGTGCTCACCAAGAGCTACCGCAAGCGCGGTATCGACGTCATCGCCGCCGCCAAAATCACGAAAGCGACCGTGGGCAAAGACAAGGTCACACTCGACGTCGAGGCTGGGAGCGAGAAGAAGCAGGTGGTGGCAGGGGCGGTGCTGATGGCCGCGGGGCGTGCCGTGAACACAGAGAATATCGGCCTCAAGGAATGCGGCATTCAGCTGACCGACCGCGGCTTCATCAAGGTGGACAAGAATCTCCAGACGACGGCGCCGGGGTACTACGCGATCGGCGACGTGGCGGGGCCGCCGATGCTGGCGCACAAGGGGTTTCGCGAAGGCGCGGTGGCCGCCGAGCTCATCGCGGGCCAGAAGCCGCATCCCATCAAGTACGATAACGTACCGAGCGTGACCTATTGTCATCCCGAAGTCGCCAGCATCGGCCTGACGGAAGATCAGTGCAAGGAACAGAAGCTCGACTATGTGGCCGGCAAATTCCCGTTTTCCGCGAACGGCCGGGCACGCGGGACGGGGGAAACGGAAGGCTTCGTGAAGATCCTGCGCGACAAGAAATACGGCGAAATCCTGGGCGCGCACATCGTCGGCGCGCATGCGTCCGAAATGATCCACGAGCTGGCCGTGGCGCGCGAGAACGAATACACCGTCGAAGAAATCGATCTCGCGATTCACGCACATCCCACGATGTCGGAAGCGATCGGCGAGGCGGCGCTCGATTCGCTGGGGCGCGTCCTGCACATTTGAGCGACGAACCGGTCAAGGACCCGCTCGCCCTCGGGCTCGGCTCCCTCGCCGCAGGCGTGGGCTTCGGCGGCGCCTGCCTCACGGCGGCCCAGATCGTTGCCTCGATCCTGCGCGGCGACCTCGAGTCAGGCGCCTATCGCGAGACCGCCGCCGATCCGTTGCTTGCCGGACTCGTCGCGGCGGCCGGCGTCGGCGGCGCGGTGGCGTGGTATCGCTGCGCTGCCCTCGACAACATCTGGCAGCGCGGCGTGATCGCAGTCTTGGGGGCTGTCGGTGCGATTCTGATCGGTTTTCTCGCCGCGCCCCTCGACCGCTTCTTCGGCATTCTCGGCATGATCGCGTGGCTGCTGCTCAACGTGGCGTTCGGCATCCTGGCGACCCGCTGGGCGGTTCGGGGGAAGGGGGAAGCGGGAAGGGGGACGGGTCCGCCATGAACGCGCTCGAGATTATCGAGGCAGGCACGGTTCCGTATGGCGAGGGACTCGAGTGGCAGCGGCAGCTCGCCGAAGACAGGATCGCGGGCCGTCTGCCGCACGATGTGCTGCTACTGCTGGAGCACCCACCTGTGGTCACACTGGGCAGGAATTTCCACGCCGAGCATCTGCTGCAGCCCGCAGGCGTCGACGTGTTCGAGGTCGAGCGCGGTGGCGACGTCACGTTTCACGGGCCGGGACAGCTCGTCGGGTATCCCATTCTCGACCTCGCCGCCTACAAGAAGGACCTGCACTGGTACCTGCGCACGCTGGAGCAGGCGCTCATCGCGGCCCTGGGCATTCTTGCCATCCCCGGCGAACGCAATCCGGGATTCACGGGCGTCTGGACGCATGGCCGGAAGATCGCGAGCATCGGCATCCACGTGAAGCAATGGGTCACGTGGCACGGGTTCGCGCTCAACGTCACGACCGACCTCGCGCATTTCGAGCGGATCGTGCCGTGTGGGATTACCGGCGTCGTGATGACGTCGGTGGAACGGGAAACGGGACGCGGGAAACGGGAAACGTTGTGGGAGGAAAGTTTGGCGGCAGTGGTGAGAGGATTTGAATCCGCCTTCGGAGTGATTTCACACCCTGAAGGGTGTGCTCGGCAGACATTGTCCTCAAGGACAGTGCTGGCCGAGCCCAGGCTTTAGCCTGGGAATACTAATGAGAGAGCAGTCTCGGATCCCTCCCGGCCAGATCCAAACCACCAAATGGCCGGTCCTCCACTACGGCGACGTCCCGACGGTCTACACAGCGAAGTGGACATTCACTGTCGGGGGGCTCGTCGAGCATCCCTTCTCGCTCAGCTACGAAGCATTGCTCGCGCTGCCCCGCAAGACCGTCGTGTGCGACATCCACTGCGTTACGACCTGGAGCAGACTCGACAACACATTCGAAGGCGTGCCGGTCCAGGCACTGCTCGAGCGCGCGGGGCTCAAGCCAGCGGCGCGTTATTGCCTCGTGGTCGCCGAGCAGGGATTCACGACCAATCTGCCCCTCGCCGACTTGAACCGGCCCGACAATCTGATTGCGCTGAAGTGGGCCGGGGAGGACTTGACGCCGGAACACGGCTGGCCCGCGCGGCTGCTGGTGCCGCATCTCTATTTCTGGAAGAGTGCGAAGTGGGTTCGCGGGTTCGAGCTGTTAGACGAGGATCTCCCGGGCTTCTGGGAGCAGAACGGCTATCACATGCACGGCGATCCGTGGACCGAAGAGCGCTACGGCGGTCGCGGTCTGACGCAGCACGAGATCAACAAGTTTCGGAACGCCAGCAAGAGACACGGAGTCGGGAGCTAGGAGTCGGGAGCGACTACGCGTGAAAAGGCGCCGATTGACGTAGAAGTGGTTGTCCATTTCGAGACGGTCTTTGGCAAGTTGTTGTTATGGTCACGAGCACCACAGCCACACGCACGTCTGGGCCCATCCGTGGGTATCGCGATCTCATCGTGTGGCAGGATTCGATGGATCTCGTCGTCGCGATTTATCGCATTACCGCAACATTCCCCAAGGACGAGCGCTTCTCATTGGTTGACCAACTACGGCGCGCAGCCGTCTCCGTGCCTTCGAATATTGCGGAGGGACACGGAAGGTCGAGGACAGGAGATTACCTGCGCCACCTTTCCGTAGCTGTCGGATCGCTAAATGAGGTCGAGACGCAGGTCCAGATCGCGCGACGGCTGGAGTACATCTCTGAAGACGATCAAAGGCAAGCGCTCGATTCGTGCAACGGCATCGCAAAAATGCTTGGAGGATTGATCCGAGCCTTGAGGCGTCGACTTCACAACTCAGGAGTCGGGCGCCAGGATCCAGCGATCAACCCGCCTCCTGACTCCTGACTCCAGGCTCCCATGAGGACAGCAACGCCTCGACCTCGTGGGCCGCTTCCTGCTGGTAGCGGCTCTCGTCACTCAATTCCCGCGCCAGCGCACTGAGACTTTCGCCCGCGCCCTGCGCCGCCTGCCAGCGGGTGAGCGCCGCACTAGCGTCCTGCAAGCGTTGCGTGAGCAGAGCCCTGCCCCGTTTGGCCACGGGTGCATCCCCATGTACATCGAGCGCAGCAAGCTGGCGGGCCGCTTCGCATGCCGCCGACACCAGCGGACCGGGTTGCGCAGCCGCGGGAACCACGGCGGCTCGTCGCAACAGGTCGGCGAGTAGGACCCGGGCTTGGCCATCCGGCAACCGAGCGAGAACCGGAAGAGCCGCGCGGTTCCACTCCGGGGTCCGATCTCCGAAGGTCGCTACCACAGCGAGGGCTGCCGCCACGGCCGGGCTCGTGATCAGGAGCATGGGATTCCGGGCCAGGAACGCTGCGACGATCCCGCCGATGGCCACCACAGCGACCAACGGCAGGATGTCGAATGGAACAGTCCTGCGCCACGCGATCGCCGCGGTCACCTGACCCCTCCCCCCGCCTCTGCCTCTGCCTCTGCCGCTCCCAATCGCGCGAGCGTGAGCTGCGCGTTGCGTGTCCAACTGTCATTCTGGTGATAGTAGCACAGGAATGCCCTGAGATTCTTGCGCGCGAGCTGTGATTCGCCCAGCGCATACTCGGCCATGCCAGCGTGATACAGCGCCATGTAATGATTGGGCCAGTAGCTGATGACCAGCTCCATGATCGGCCCTGCGGAGCGATCGTCCCCCGCGTCGGCAATCGGATGGGCGATATCGAACACCATTCCCGCGGCTTTATAGCGATCGCCCTGCGGTAAACGATCGATGATGGCGCGCGCTGAATCGATCTTTCCGGCGAGGGCATAACAGGCGGCGCTGTACGCCTGGGCATAAGATCCCGTTGGCGCGGGCGAAGTCCGGTGTGCCAGCTCGACCTCGACCGCGTTACACCGTGGCTTGATCTGAACCCACCAGTCGTATCCAGGGCGCGAGTACCAGTATCTCGTCGCTGCGGGATCGGTAGGGATGTAACTGTAGTCGGGTTTGTAGTGGCGCAGCACGAGCATCCCGCAGATTGCGAGATAACCGACGCCGGCGAGGTACAGGGCTCTGTGCATGGGGGTTCTATAATGAAGACGATTACCGAAGCCGGCTGTGCACAGGGTCACATATCCCGTTGTGCTCCCAGCAGTTCGTAGAACGTCCGGAACACCTCGATGCCGTCCCACAGCTGCTTGAGCTCCAGCTTTTCGTTGGGTGCATGCAGCCGGTCATCAGGCAGCCCGATGCCGGTGAGAATCACCGGCGCGCCCGCCGACGCGAGCGCCGGCACCACGGGAATCGAGCCACCGGCCCGCGCGGGGACCGTGCCCCGGCCGGTGACCTTCCTGAAGGCCTGGTCCAACAGCTTGAAGGAAGGATGCTCGAGTGTGATCTGCGCCGGATCGGCACCGTGGAGAAACCGGACGCTGGCCGTCACGTGCTTGGGCGCCAGGCGTTTGACCGCAGTCGCAAGTTGCCGCTCGACGGTCTTCAGCTTCTGGTTCGGAACGAGCCGCATGCTGACTTTTGCCGTTGCTTCGGCGGGAATGACCGTCTTCGCGCCTTCGCCAGTGAAGCCACCGAGGATGCCGTGAATCTCGAACGTCGGAAGCGCCCACAAACGCTCGAGCACGGAGTGCTGCTTCAACCCCACGAGCCCCTTGGCTTGTACCCGCTTGTTCAGGAAGTCCTTCTCATTGAACGGCAACTTTTTCCACGCCGCAAGCTCTGCCTTTGAAGGACGCTTCACCGCTGCGTAAAAACCGGGAATGTTGATGCGGCCATCTTCGCCCTTGAGACGCGTCAACAGCCGGCACAGCTCCTCGTGCGCGTTCGGCGCGGCACCACCGTACTCGCCCGAGTGCAGATCGGTCTTCGAGGTGCGAACGGTGATCTCCGCATAACACAGGCCGCGCAACGTCGTATAGACCGCGGGCCACCCGGCCGCGACGTACGACATGTCCGCGACGAGCACCGCATCGGCACGGACGCGCTGCGGCTCGCGTTTTAGAAGGTCGAAGAGGACCTTCGAGCCGTACTCTTCTTCCCCCTCGATCAGAAACCGGAAGTTGATCGGCGGCCGCGACGACGCGGCGATGGCTTTGAGCAGGCAGAAGACCTGGCCTTTGTCGTCCGCGGAGCCGCGCGCGTAAATGCGCCCGTCTCGCACGGTGGGCGCGAAGGGTGGTGTCGTCCATTCGGCGAGCGGATCGGGCGGCTGCACGTCGTAATGCCCGTAAATCACCAGCGTCGGCGCGCCAGGAACCTCGGGCCCTTTGCCCCACACGACGGGATGTGTCTCGCTGCCCAGAAACTCGACGTCGCGACCGCCGAGACGGCGCAGGTCGGCCGCGACCCACTCGGCGGCCGCGCGGCAATCGGTGTTGTGGACGGGCAAGGTTGAAACAGAGGGAATCCGCAGGAATTCGCTCAGCTCGCGCAGCAATCGGTCTTGATCCATGGCGGCAGAAATGTAGGTACGCAGGTCGCCGCTAGCCAGCGAGAAGGGCCCGGGTAGATTTGAGCGCCATGCGGACGACGGCATCCTACGATCTGTTCCCCGATGCGCGCAGCGAACGGGCGCTCGCGCGGGCGCGCTGGCTCGTGCGCGAGGGGCGGATGCGGGATGCCGAGTCGGCGTACGACGAGCTGCTGGCCGCCAAGCCGGAGTTGAAGGCCGGTTGGGCCGAATACTTCGAGCTGCTGCGCGCCGGCGGCCGAGGAGCAGAGGCGCTACAGCTGGCCGACCGCGCCCGTGCGACGTTCGGCGAAACCAGCTTCTCGTTCACCCTTCGCGGCGCCGCCCTCACCGAGCTGGGACGCTATCCCGAGGCACTGGTCGAGCTCGAGCGCGCGGTGGAAGCCGATCCCGACCTGGCGCTGGTGTGGCACGAGCTGGGCTACGCCGCCTACAGGCTCGGCGACCGCAGTCGGTCGCTGCTGGCGCTCGATCGCGCCTTTGCGCTCGAACCGCACACCGACACCCTCAAGCTGCGCGGCCACGTGCTGCGCGACGCGGGCCGCTATCAGGCGGCCGAAGTCGCCTTCGAGGGTGCCGCCCAGGCGGCCGAGCATGTGGAGCAGAAGCTCGACGCCGAGCGGGAGATCGCCGCAACGCGGCGCTACGGGACCTACGCGCCCCGCCGCCCCGAGGATCTGAGTCGCGCCGAGCGTTGGTTCGCGGACACCGGCGCGGTGGTTCTCGCGCCCACGCCCGGACCGGTCGCGCCGAGTGACGAGACGCTCGTGGCGACGTTCGCGGAGGTCGCGGCCGATTGCGACTGGCACTTCGGGCAGGTCCTCCTGCTCGGGCCGGAATTCCCGGCTTGCAACGATCTGGCGGATCGCATGGGGGCGCCGTTGGTCACACCCTCCGGATTCGATCCGGCTGTCTGTCCCCTGATCGTCGGCTTGCGGCCGCTCCCGGCGGACAGGACCTGGACGGGCATCGTTGGCAGACTCGCCAGCCAGTCGATCGGTCTGGTCTTTGCGATCGAGCACCCCGCCGAGACTCCGTCGGCCGTGACGAGCGACGTTATCGGTGTCCTGACCGACGCCGGCAAGCGTCGCGAGCGTGCGCCGAATCCCGTCCAGGCCTCGAGTGACGCTCAGCACGCCGGCTCGCGTCTGGCAGGCCGTCGCCTGCGCCCCCTCTGACCCCCCGCAGAGACTGCCATTTCCGCGACTGAGCAGCCGCCGCGCACGACCCGTGCGCCGATGTCGGGTCGCGCGATCGTCCAAAGTCAGTTCGACCGCGCCGCCGACTTGATCAACCTCGAAGCGTACATGCGGAAGATCCTCATGTCGCCGTTTCGCGAGGTGCAGGTCGAAGTGCCGGTGCGAATGGACGACGGGCGGATCGAGGTGTTCACCGGCTATCGCATCCAGCACAACGGCGCGCGCGGGCCCTGTAAGGGAGGGATCCGCTACCATCCTGAAGCCGATCACGACGAGGTCCTGGGTCTCGCCACGATCATGACGTGGAAGACGGCGCTGATGGACATTCCCTTCGGTGGCGCGAAAGGCGGTGTCACCGTCGACCCGAAGAAGCTCTCCAAGCTCGAGCTGGAACGGCTGACGCGCCGTTTTACGCAGCGCATCGCGATCGTGCTCGGCCCCTACCGCGACATTCCCGCCCCCGACGTCAACACCAACGCGCAAGTGATGGCCTGGATTCTCGACGAGTACTCGAGCCGCCAGGGCTACAGCCCCGCCGTCGTCACCGGGAAACCGGTGGCGCTGGGCGGATCGCTGGGCCGCGAAGAGGCGACCGGCCGCGGCGTGATGTACGTCATGCAGGAGTACGCCCGCGACTTCGGCATCACCCTCAAAGGTGGCCGCGTGGTCATCCAGGGCTTCGGAAACGTCGGCAGCCATCTGGCGCGGCTGCTCGATAGTGAGGCGGGCGCCAAAGTGGTTGCGGTGAGTGACGTGGCGGGCGGGATCTACAACGACAAAGGGCTCGACATTCCCGGACTCTTAGCGCACGTCGGACAGGCCAAGCCGGTGTCCGAGTGGCAGGGCGGCAAGCGCATTACCAATGATGAATTGTGGACTATTCCCTGCGAATGGCTCGTACCCGCGGCACTCGGCGGCGTGATCACCAAGGAGGCCAACGCCAACACCGTGGACTGCAAGGTCGTGGTGGAAGGCGCAAACGAGCCGACCACGCCGACTGCCGACCGCATCCTCGAAGAACGTGGCATTGCGGTGATCCCCGACTTCCTCGCCAACGCCGGTGGTGTGACGGTCAGCTACTACGAATGGGCCCAGAACCTCCAGCAGTATCGCTGGACGCACGAGCAGGTGAACCGTGAGCTGAAAGCTACGATTACCAAGGCCTACGTGTCCGTTCGCGATCTCGCAAAAGAAAAGAAAGTGACGTTCCGCACGGCCGCATACGGCATAGCGTTGCAACGAGTAGCAGACGCAGAAAGACTAAGAGGTAACTAGTTCATGCCGGGGCGCGAGTACAACGCCCGGTAGGGGTCGCGGTCTGACTGCGTGAAGACACGGATTTGGATAGCCCGAACTGTTTCGGCGATGTCAGCATTATTCTGCAGATAGATCTCATCGAAAAGATTCAGGTCCATCCGATACAGCCGCTCGGCTATCACCACCGCATTGTTCAGCGGCGCCTGGGCGAACCAGCGCCAATCATAGGTCTCGAGGGATTGTCCCACGGGGCCGCGGAATTGCTCGTGTGCCCACCCGAACAGCGCGCTCCGCACCTGCTCCAGACGCGCCCCACCGAGCGGCTCCGCATAAGCCGAGTCGAGCCGCCGGGCGAGCTCGGCGTAGAACACGTCCAGCGTGCGCTCATCTCGCCAGCGCGCCGCCGCCCGCCGGGCATCCACCGTATCGCGCCGCGCGCGGAAGAACGCCTCGGCTCCGCGATAGCCCACGAAGCTGGCGAAGCTTTCGTTGAACGGCGTCTGGCTCTTGACGTACAGCGTGTTGTGCGCGAGCTCGTGAATCACGGTGGCCACGAGCTCCATCGTATCGCGGCTCGTGGCGGTCGAGAACAGTGGGTCACTCAAGTAGCCCAGCGTCGAGAACGCGCCTGAGGGACGCAGAAAAACGTCGAGGCCCTGCGACTCGAGCTGCTGCGCCTCCGCGCGCGCGCGGGACGCCTTGAAGAATCCCTTGTACGGGACAGTGCCCACGATGGGATACCGCCACGTGACCTCGCGGAGCTTGTCGCGGCGACTGGCGGACAGCACGAGCAGCAGCGTGTCTCGACCCACGTCCACGTACGTGGTGTAAGTCTTCGCGACCGCCAGGCCGAGCGAATCGGCGGCATAGGCGCGCGCGGCCAGGACGAGCGCCAGGCGCTGGCGCAGCGGCGCGGCGGTGGTCGAGTCGGCGATCAGCTTATCGATCGCGCGGCGGCGGAGCAGCAGACGCGCCTCTTCGATGCCCGCGCGCGCAATGTAGCGGGCGTCGGCGCTGATGATCAGCATGAGGGCTACACCGGCGGCCGCCGCGGCGACCGCTATCGCGAGAATCCGCTTGATCAGGCGCCCCCAGCGCGGGCGCGCCCGCTCGGTCAGGGCGTCCATCGCAACCCGACGCGATGCGTGCCGCCTCCGAGTGCGTCATACGCCTGAAACGCATAGTCCATCGCCAGCCGCCCCAGTACGATGCCGCCCCCAAACGTAAGGCGCGACGCAGCGGTGACGGCCGGCCGTGTCGCGTACCCGACCCGTCCCACCAGTCCCACGCCGCCGGTCACCACACCACCCTCGACGCCCTGCACCAGCACCACGCGCCGGTCGCGCGTCCATTGTCCTTCGAGTGTGGTCAGAAGCCGGAACGTGCCCTGGGGGTCGGTATAGTTCAGCGTCAGGCCGGCGCGCGTGCGCCGCGCCAGCAACGCGCCGTTACCGAGATCGCCGCCGAGATTCTGCACGCTGACGCCGACCGCCATGATGTCGAAGACCGCGATCGCCATCCCGACGTCACCGGCCCAGGCGTCGCTCACTTCCGCGCCAATCTGCTGGCGATCGTACTTCCCGGTGACCCCGACGGCCGCGAAGCCGCGCCGGTAGACGAAGGACGTCGTGGCCAACGCTTCGTACGGGTGGAACGACGCGCCGGTGCTCATCCCCCGGCGCCCCCCCGTCGCCGGATCGGGGACGATCTCGGGCTCCGAGCCATAGTCGAGCGTCTGCGCCCCGACGCCCCAGGTCCAACGGCTGACGCGCAGCGCCAGCGCCGCGGTCGACAGCGCGCTGCCGGCCAGGTAGGGCTCGTACGAGCCTTCGAGACTGAGGTGGTGAATCGTGGCGATGCCGGCGGGGTTCGCGAACATCGCGCCCGCATCGCCGACGAGCGCAGCACCCGCACCGCCCAGCGCCGCAGAGCGTGTGGAGCCCGGGAGGATGGTGAGGACCGAACCTTCAGTTTGGGCGGTTAGGCGGTTTGGCGGTTCGAAAACGAGAACCGCCACGGCGATGCCAACCGCGCAACCGCCCAACCGCCCCACCGCCGTCGTCATTGGATTCGAATCACGTTCAACCGCGGGACCTTGGTGGCGTCGATCACCGCGCCGCTGGGGGCGGTGAAGCTGAGCGTGAAGCCCGGGTCGCCCGGCGACTGCGTCGCCCGGTGATAGATGCCCGATCCGGCCAGGAGCGTGCCGTTGCGGCTCACATCGCGACCGGCGGTGACGGTCGGAACAAGCGGGTACGGGTTCGGGAATTTGCTGGGTCGCTGCGCATTGAGTGACGCGTAGGTCGATCGGAAGGACCAGGAGTCGTACTTCAGCGCCGCGGGCGCCAGAAAGGCGGGCAGGTCGGACACCCAGTTCGCCAGCGCCCAGCGGCTTACGACGGTTGCGAAAGGATCGCCCGTTGCGGCAGCGATGTTGCCGGCGCCGGTGTTGGTGGTGCCAACCATCGCCCGGGTCAGCGCATTCCAGTCGGCGAGCGTACTGCCGGCTGAGTAGCGGTCGACAACGTACCGCACGAAGAGCCACGCGGCGCCCCGTTCCGCCAGGGTGCCGAGCCCCGATGTCGGCTCGAGAAAATGCTTGCTCGTGGAATCGAGGTACGTATAGGCGTTCAGCAGATCGCCGTAATAGAAGCCACACGGGATGGTGCCGATCGTACAATCACTCAGTCGCGCAGTCGGCGTCACCTCGTAGCTTCGTCCCCCCAGCTCCTCGGCATAGTGCGAGAACCCTTCATTCAGCCACAGCACCTCGCCGTTCGGCGAGTTCCCTACCAGCACGTGCTGGTTGAAGCTGATCATGTGCTGGAATTCGTGAATGAACGTGACCGGCACGAAGGACTGGACATCGGCCGCACTGTGGCTGCAGCTCAGCGTCCCCGCAGGATCGGGGACAATCGAATAGAACACTTCGCCTTTGTTCGAACGCGAATCGGTGCGGAAGCGAGGATCGAGATCGAAACCGAAAAAGAACCCGGCGACAAAACCGCTGTTCTGGCAGGTGGTCTTCGAGACGAGCTTGTTCACGGTATTCGTCATCAGCACCATCACGACCGTGTTCGAGTCGATGTCGGACTCGCGTCCGAACGCCGCCGTGTCGGTGGGATAGAGCCGATTCACGAACACGTTCGCGATGCTGTCGAGCGCCGTGGAATCGAGGCCGCCGCCCGGGGCGAGGGAATCGACGTAGATAGCCACTTTGGACTTCACGGTTCGCGCGCGCGCAACCACACGGTTGAATCGGCTGCAGTCGACAGTCGCACACACCTGGAAGACGCGGCGATCGTTCATCGCCGGCGGACCCGACGCGCTCGATCGCTCCAGCGGCGGCCCGGCGGGTGGACCGGCGACTGCATCAAACCCCCACCAGCGCCGCTCATCGCCCAACCGCAGAAAGGTGTGAAAGCGTTCGGCGTCACCCACGTCGGCAACGTCCGCGGCAGCCGGTGCGGAGGGAGGCGGCGGCGGGAGAATCGTGTCGCCGCCGAGCCGAAATCCTGCCTTGGCTCCGGGCACACCGGTCGTGATTTGGGGCACCACGAGGTACTCAGCAGCGACGACAGTCGCTGGAAAAACGGCGCAGCCGGAATCGACAGCCGGATCGATGGAGACGTACTGCGCCGGCGCGAGAATGACGGAATCATCGAGGGTCGTGCAGGGTCGAATATGCGGCTCAGTGCCGCTCGTACAGCCTGGTCCCGCCAGCGACAACAGTCCCAGGGTGCTCAGTCGTACCAGGCGTCTCCCGATCATGCGCCCCCCCCATATGCGTGACCTCACCAGTGCGCCGCAGCACCCAGTGGAAGCAGATCGGCCCCACCAGCTGGTGCACGCCGATCATCGCCACGAGCAGTGCTTCCAGCGAGACATTCCACTCCGGGAACGCCCGTCGCAGCACGGCGGCAAGCGTAACAGCCAATCCACCCTGCGAGATTAATGCCACCCATCCGTAGTTGACCCAGTCAGCGCCGACCACTGGATCTCTCCCCGCCCCCCGTACCCGCCCCGCCCAACGCAGCCCGCCCCACAACCCGGCGACGCGCAGTCCGGCGAGGAGCAGCGCCCACGGCCACATGTCCGCCAGGACGCCGAGCTGCAGATT
>QHUQ01000042.1 GCA_003221985.1 Gemmatimonadota bacterium
CTCACCAGGCCCAGCAGGACGAGCGCGATGAGCAGCTCGACCATCGTGAAACCGCGGCGCCCGCGGCGCCCGCGGCTCATAGGAATGTGTTGCATGTGATCGTCGTCTCCGTGGAATCGCTGCGCATCTTGTTTTGTGTCGTCCTATAGGTCGACTTGACCTTCAACCGGTAATTCTGATTGCCGAGGTCGGTGAAGGTCCAGACGTTGGTCGACACGACGGTGGATCCGCGACTCATCGTCTCGCTGCCGTTCACGCGCTGGGCGTCGATGCACGCCGCGACCCGCATCCGCTCCAGCCGGCGGGCGGCGAACGCGGAGGCCTCCGCGGACCGCTGGCCGCGCGCGATCATGCGAGTCACCAACGCCGCGGTCGTCACCATGCCGAGGACACCCACGGTCAGCACGATGATCGCGATGATGACCTCGATGATCGTGAAGCCGCGCTGATGCTTGAGCGTTGTCATTGCCGGGTCACCTTCCCCACCTCGTTGATGATCACCGAGTCCCGGTAGTGTGGACCGATGATTGTGATCCAGCGCAGCTGGAACTGCGTGGCAATGCCGCGCGGATCGTAGACCACCGACGCCGCGCTGGGGGCGAGCGTGACGTTGAACTCCTCGCCCACCAACTTCTTCGTCCCCACCTGCACCGACGCCGCCGGCGGATTGCCGGTCACGCCGCAGGCGGTGACCCAGATGCTGTCCGTCGTCATGTTCAGGGTGCCGGCACAGCCGCGCTGAATAGCCGCGCCGCGCGCCGTCGCGGCCAACGTCGCGATCAGCGCCTTCGAGCTGCGGATATTCTGCTTCTCGAGGCCGTTCTTGAGGCGGGGGAAGCCAATCGCCATGATCACCCCGGCCAGCACGAACACGAACATCATCTCGATAAGGCTGAACCCTTTGCGACCCATGGGACTCCTCCGTTCGGCAGCCTCTAATACATGATCTATGCCTAACCGTAAGTGCAAATGCATCAACTAGATACGTCGAGTAAACGCGTTGAAAAACACCGCAAAACACTGCACTAGTGCAGAATCTTGCATACGTCTAGACGTCTCGACGTCTAGACGTCTAGGACGTCTAGGTAATCCCGTAGCGATCGATCTTGTAAAACAGCGTCCGCAGGCTCACGCCGAGCCGTTGCGCGGCCTCGCGGCGGTTGCCATTCGCCTGCGTGAGAGCGTCGCTGATCGCTTGCCTCTCGGTGGCGGCCACCCGATCGGCGAGCGTCCCGGCAGGTGCGTCGTGCGTCGTGCGTCGTGCGTCGGTGAAATCGCCAGGGTCCAAGGCTGCCTTTCCCGACAACACAGCCGCGCGCTCGATCGCGTTTTCCAGCTCGCGGACATTCCCTGGCCATTGCTGCTGCTCGAGCCATGCGATGGCGTCGTCGCCCAGTGACAACGGCCTGCCAAACCGCTGCGCCAGCCGCGCGACGAAATGACGCGCCAGTGGCGCGATGTCCTCCTTGCGCTCCCGCAGCGGCGGCAGCTCGATCACGACGACGTTGATGCGATAAAACAGATCCTCGCGAAACCGTCCGGCCTTGGTCTCGGCCTCGAGATCGCGCGCGGTCGCCGCGAGCACCCGGGCATCTACCCTGCGCGTCTTCTGGTCGCCGACGCGGCGAATCTCACTCTCCTGGAGGACGCGCAGGAGCTTGGCCTGCAGCCCGACGGGGAGCTCACCGATCTCGTCCAGCAGCAACGTGCCGCCGCTCGCTTGCTCGAACAGCCCTGCCTTGTCGGCCGTCGCCCCGGTAAATGCGCCGCGGATATGACCGAACAGCTCCGACTCGAGCAGCGCCTCGGGGATGGCGGCGCAATTGATGCCGACAAACGCCTGGTTGGCGCGCGGGCTGGCGCGGTGAATGGCGCGTGCGATCACTTCCTTGCCGGTGCCACTTTCCCCGGTGATCAGGACGGTCGTGTTGTGCGCCGCGACGCGCGCGACGAGCGCCAGCGCCTGCCGCATCGCGCCACTGGCGACGATCAGTCCCCGCTCCGCCGGCCCGACGGCCAGTTGCGCCCTGAGCCCCGCGACCTCCAGCCGCAGCCGCTCGCGCTCCTCGGCCTTGCGCAGCGTCAGGACGACTTCGTCGGGGCGGAAGGGCTTGGGGAGATAGTCGTAGGCACCCTCTTTCATCGCGGCAATGGCGGCGTCTTCGCCGCCGTAGGCACTCATCACGATGACTAAGCCGGTGCCGCCACGCTGGCGGTAGTTGCGTAGGAAGGTCAAGCCATCCATCTCGGGCATGCGCACGTCGCACAACACGAGGTCGAACGTCTCGGCGACTGCCCGGTCGAGCCCGCGGCGGCCATCTTGCTCGGCCGTGACGGTGTAGCCGGCGTCGGTGAGGAGGAGGCCGAGGCTCTGCCGCAGGCCCGGCTCATCGTCGATAACCAGGATGCGTTTCATCGGGCGAGAGCGATCGGGAAGAACAGCTTGAAGGCCGCCCCGCCCTCGCGCGCCCCATCAGCCCACACGACGCCACCCATCTCGTGGACGGAACGGGCGACGATCGCCAAGCCGAGTCCCGTGCCGCGGCCGGGTTCCTTGGTCGTGTAGAACGGCTCGAAAACTTTCTCGCGGTCTTCGGGTGCAACCCCGGGGCCCGAGTCGGCGACGAACAGCAGTGCACCCGGCTGTCCCGCGGCGAACTCTACCCGTGCGGGCCGCCGTTCGGCCACACGGGGGAAGGCAGCAAAGCTGGGATCGCTGGCGCGCTTGGTGAGCGACTGCCCAGGCTCGTACGCCCAGCGCCGTGCGCCGATGATGATCGACCCGCCTGGGGGCGTCGCGTCGACCGCGTTCAAGAGCAGGTTCACCAGCGTCTGCTCGAGCACATGTGCGCGCCCCATGATCTCCGGTACGTGAAGCCCCTCATCGATCTCGGCGCGGACGTTCCGGAACGCGCCCTGGGCGCGCAGCAGCTCGAAGGCCCCGCGGACGATGCGCGCAGCGTCCACCGGCACCAGCGGATCTTCCTGGGGGCGGGCGTAGTCGAGCAGGCTGCGCACGATCCGGTCGACGCGGTCGAGCTCGCGCGCCATCCCTTCGGTGACTTCCTGATCGCTGCCGCGCCGCCGCAGCACCTCCATGTAGGTGCCGATCGCGCTGAGCGGGTTGCCCACCTCATGGGCGACGCCGGCGGCGAGCCGGCCGATACTCGCGAGCTTCTCCGAGCGCACCAGCTGGCTTTGGGCGTCGAGGAGGCGATCGGTCATGCGGTTCAAACGTTCGGCGAGGGTGGCAAAGTCCCGCGTCGCGGCGTCGGGGGCGCGTGTGGCCAAGTCGCCGTCGGCGACGGCGTCGGCCGTTTCCATCACGCGGGACAGCGGCCGCAGGACGAGGCGGCTGACCAGCGAGCGGCCATAGAGCACGAAGATGCCGACCTCGCCCGCGATGAGCAGCACGATGATCAAGACGCCGCGGTCGGGCGCGATCGCGAGTGCAAAGAGGGATGTCGCGACGCCGACGAGTAGGGCGAACGCGACGAGGAAGGTGAGGTAAAACAGCAGCTCCACGCGGAGCGCCGGTTTTGCCATGGGGCCCAAGATACGGAAAAAAAGAGCGGCGGGGTCTCCCCCGCCGCCCTGATGCGTCAGGCCAGAGGCCTTACGCGCACTTCGGTTCGCCTTCCTTGTTGGCAGGCAAAATCGGCGTCGACCCGACGTAAATAGCGCACGTCTTGGTCGTCGTGGTGTGGCTCACCGTGGCGGTCCAACCGTCGGCCGTGACTTGGATGTTCGGGCCGAGCACGCCACTGGTCGTGTTGTACGCCGTACCCAGGTTATTCGTGTACTTCACCGAGTCGGCGAAGTAGGCCTCTTCGGCCGTCACGAGGTTCCGCAGGTCCGACTTCATCGACGCCAAATACGCCTTCTCCTTCGTGTTCGCGAACTTCGGAATCGCAATCGCGGCCAAAATGCCGATGATCACGACCACGATCAGAAGCTCGATCAGTGTGAAACCCTTGCGGTTCATCTGGACTAACCTCCCCTGTAAGGATCTAAGACATGGGCGACACGTTTATTCCGTGACGCAGAGAGGCACGAATCATGCCCCCAAGGGATTAACTCCGCGCAAGTCCAATCTGGCGGCAGGCTTACGTCGCCAAGTCGGCGTACCCTGACGGCCTAAAATGTCGAACAAGCTCGGGCTTTTTGCAAGTCGCCGCGCTGGACGCAAGGACCGTGTAAGTCATTGCAAATAATTGTGATACCAGGTCGTGTCGCTTGGAAAAAGGACCAGCGCCGAATCCCGGACTAGGGTCGCCCCTGTGTGGTCCCCGCGGTGCAGCTCGAATAGAAACCGCGCCCGCAGCCCGGTTCGGTCCGCGACTCCCGCACTGCGCGCGCGGATGCGCGCCACCAGGGGCTCAGCCGCAGCTGTGTCGCCGAGGCCGAGCAGAAAGATCGCGTGCGCGGCATCGAGATATGGATCGCCCGTAAAAAGCGAGTCGGCAAGATGGTACTGGTGCCTCGCTCCCGCGGTGTCGCCACGACCTGCGAGCACGGCAGCCGCAGATGCGTGCCCCAGGTACGACTCGGGGTGCTCGAGCAACAGCGTCAGCAGCTGCGCGCGGTTATCGCGCCACGCCGTAAGCCGCAACAACGATCGCGTGCAGCACGCAACCGCGACGAGACTGAGCACGGCGACGGCCGCGCGCCAGCGTTGGCGCTGTTCGAGCCAGGCGAACCCGCTGCCAATGACCGCTGCCGGAAGCGCGACGGCAAGATAGAGGTTGCGCTCCGCCAAAACGATGCCCGAGGCGAACAGCAGATTCGCCGTCGGCAGGTACGACAACACGGCGAGGCCGGCGGCCAACGAAATCGCCGGCGCCCGCCGCCGGCACCACACGATCAGGATCGGGACCGCGATCGCGATGGCACACCCGATCACCGCCGCGAACGACAGGCCACTGTAGGCGGGGATGACTCGAGGGCTGTAGTCGGAGGACAACGAGACCGGCCACACCAGCAGGACGCAGGCGCGAAGCACGGCGGGCAACGCCAACGCGAGGCGCCCGAGCGCGCTCCTTCCATAGAATACCGCTGCCGCATCGTTCTCACCCACCCAGCCGACCGCGAACCAGGCAGCGAGGAAGCCGAGCGTCACGACACCGAGCGCAAGCCAGAACGCGGCTGGGTACGGGGGATCATCCGCCGGCTGGAGCCACTTATCGAGCAGTATAACGACAGCGGCGATGACACCGTGCTCCTTGCTGAACATGGCAAGCGCGGCGCAGGCCACCGCCACGATCCACCAGCGGCGTCGCGCCGCGACCACGGCACCGAGAATCCCCACCGCCACGAGCAGCTCCGCCCGGCCCACGAGATTCGCGACGGCCTCGACGTGCACCGGGTGCCACGCGAACACCAGACCCGCTGCGGCCGCGGCCAGCGCCGGCAGCCAGCGCGCCAGCACGACGACGAGTAACACCGTGGCCAGTCCATGCCACAGCGCGTTCATCAGGTGCAGCCATCCAACCCGGCCGCCGGACACGGTCCAATCGACGGCATAGCTCAGGATCGTGACGGGCCGGTAGAGACCGGCGTTCGACTCACGCGGCCAGTACGGATCGTTGAACGCGGCGAGTGCGGCGCCGATCGAATGCGCGCCGGGGTTCGACGCGATAATCGCCCGATCGTCCTGGACGAAACCGTACCGGGCAGTTGGCAGGTAGAGTGCGACGGCAGCAACGAAAACGAGCAGCAGCTCGCGTCTCACGGCATTCGTGCCCACAGAGAATCGGCGGCGGCGGTATCGCCGCGCTGGCGGGCGGCCATCGACTGAATGCGATAGTACCCGCCGCAGCGATAGCACAGCTGCTCGAGATTCACGAGCATCGAGTCCGCTACACGGAACTGCCCGAGTGTAAATGCAGCATCGGCGCCCGTGATGTAAATCGCGGGGTCGCGAGCGTAGGCACGCTCCGAAATCCGCACCGCCGCCAACGAACGCGCGGCCTGCCGATGGCTGAGATAGTGCACCGCCATCCGCTGCGGTCCACGGAAGGAGTTGGGAGAATCGGTGAGAATGCTCAGCGTCACGGCGAAGTCGTCATGCCACACCGGCGTCCGCAGCGCAGACCGAACGCCTCCAGCGAGTACCAGGAGGACGGTCACAACGCGCAGTCGCGCGACATCGAGGCGAGCGAGTGCCGCACCAGCCGCGACCGCGAGACCGACCGAAGGCAGGTACAACGTGCGCTCAGCCATGAGCACGCCGGTCGA
>QHUQ01000043.1 GCA_003221985.1 Gemmatimonadota bacterium
GGACGCCGCGAGCACCGCACATCCTGCTGCTCATCGTCTACATCGCCGCGTTGTCCATCGGCAATCATCTCCTCGCGCTCCTGGTGGGTCCCGCGGTGTCGCTGTTCATCGCCTATACGTTGCGCGCGCAGCCGGCAGCCGACCCCGCCGGGCGTCACATGGAGTGGGCGGAGTGGGCAGCGCTCAGCGCGCTGTGGATCGTGCTAATCGCGGTGGGGCTCGGCAGCGAGCCGCTGCTCATGTTTGGCGGTACGCTGCTCGCGGCAGCCCTCGTGGCGTGCGTAATGAACGGCTCGCGCGCATTTCCCGTCATCGCGATCGCGGTCGCCGCCGCAGGCATCTCGATCTACGCGTTCCTCTATATCCGCTCCGGACTGCAGCCGCTCCTCGATGAAGCGGACCCCGAGACATGGACCAGACTGCTCGCGGTGATCCGCCGGGAGCAGTTCGGCAGCCGCGGCATTCTCGACAACCCGATGTTGGCGGGGAGCCCCCGCACGCTGGCGGTTTTCGGCCAGCAGCTCGTCAACTACTTCCAGTACTACTCGTGGCAGTGGGCCCGCGGGTTACCGTTGATCGACATGGTGCTTGTCTCGCTCGTCTTCGCGCTGCTCGGTGGTGTGGGTTTACAGTTCTTGCGGCGCCGCGATGCCGGACTCGCGTACTTGCTCGGAGCGCTGTGGCTCGTCACTGGTCTTGGGCTCGTGCTCTACATGAACTTCAAAGCCGGCTTTTCATTGTTCTGGAATGAATACCGGACGATTGCGCAGCATGAGGTGCGCGAACGCGACTACTTCTTCGTAGTGAGTTTCCAGGTATGGGGGATGTTTGTTGCGCTGGGGCTCGTATCTCTGGTGCGTTCGTGGCACTCACGGGGGATCGTTGCTGCCGCGGTACTGATCACGCTCCTGCCGTTCGCGGCGAACTTCAGCGCAGCCTCGCGGCGGCACGGTCCCGACGCGACGATCGCCCGCGATCTGGCCTACAACCTGTTGCAATCGGTCGAGCCGTACGGCGTGCTGTTCGGCTACGGGGACAACGACACGTTCCCGGTGTGGTATCTGCAGGAGGTCGAGGGCGTGCGGCAGGATGTGACGCTGATCAACCTGTCACTCGCCAATCTCGACTGGTACCTGCGTCAGCTCGCGTCGCGTCCGACCCGTCCCTTCGACCCGTCCCATGCGCCCGCGATCTATCGGACGCTGGCGCCCCCCCCCCTCGCCGCGCGGCCGCCGGCCGGTGCCGCGCTGCATTTCACGGCCCAGGACATCGAGGGCATGCAGCCGCTACGCGTCAGTGACGACGGCGTGTTCCGCGCGGGACGGTTCGAGCTGCAGGTGCGGAAGGGGCAAATCCTGCGGACTTCCGACCAGGTGATCCTGTACACGATCGCCGCGTACCTGCCGGCGGGGCGGCCCGTCACATTCGGCGTGGCGTCGGGGCGCGGCTCCTGGTTGGGCCTCGACCCGCATCTCGTGTTTCAGGGGCTCGTGTTCAAGGTCGTGCCGCGCGCCGATAGCGTCCGCCACTGGGTACGCGGCATCCAGGGGCCGATGGTCGATTCGGCGCGCACCCGGTTGTTGGTAGACTCCGTTTTCCGATTCGGCGCGCTGTTCGCCGCCGACACGCTCGCGCTCGAGCCGGCCGCGCACCAGGTCGCGACATCGTTCTCCGTGGCGTTTCTGGAGCTTGGGAATGCCGCCGCCCTGCGCGGCGAGCAGGCCCGCGCCATCGACTACCTGCGTCGGGGCTACCATCTCAACCCCAGCCAGCCGCTCGCCGACATCATCCGCCGGGCAGAAACCCAAGGCGTGCGGAGCCTCTTTAGCCCCTAGGCGCCGATCCTCTATATTCAACGGCTATGAGTTTCGAGGCCCTCCCGGAGCGTTTGGCACAGGTGAGGGCCGAGGTCGCGCGAGTCGCGACGCAACCGGTCGCGATTGTGGCCGTGACCAAGGGATTCGACACCGCGGCGATTCGCGCGGCACTCGCGGCCGGGATCGCCGACATCGGTGAGAACCGCGTTCAGGAAGCGGTGCAAAAGCAAGAGGAGTTGGGAGCCGGGAGTCAGGAGCTGGGGATTCGGTGGCATTTGATCGGGCACCTGCAGCGCAACAAGGCTCGGCTGGTGCCCGGTCGATTCGAATTGGTACACTCGGTGGATTCGCTGGAACTTGCCAATGAGCTCAGCAAACGTGCTGCTGGTTTGCGAGTGCTCTTACAAGTGAACGTGGCCCGGGAGCCGCAGAAGAGCGGCTGCACGCCGGAAGAGGCCCGACCCCTGGCGCGGCGCATCGCGGCGCTGGGAAATCTGAGACTAGAAGGACTGATGACGTTGGCTCCGTTTACCGATGACGTGGACGTGCAGCGCCGGACATTCCGGGGCCTGCGCGTCCTGCGGGATACGATCAAGGAGGAGGAGGGAGTATGGCTGCCGACCCTCTCGATGGGGATGTCCGGCGACTACGCTACAGCGGTCCAAGAGGGGGCAACGGTGATCCGCTTGGGTACCGCCCTGTTCGGTCCGAGGGTGGAGAGGTAGGGGGAGACGCCGTGAGCGACGACGCGTTCAACCTGACACCTCTCGATGTCCGCAAGCAGGAGTTCCGCAAGACGCTGCGTGGGTACGATACGCTGGGTGTCGACGACTTCCGCATGCGGGTCGCCGACGCGCTGGAGCGCGCGATGCGCGAGCGCCAGGTCCTCGACGAGCGCGTGGCCGCGCTGACCGAGCAGCTGCGGGTGTTTCGCGAGCGCGAGAAAGCGATGAACGAGGCCCTCGTCGCCGCGCAGCAGCTGCGCCAGGACACGCGCGCGGCCGCGGAGCGCGAGGGGCAGGTGATCGTGCGCGAAGCGCAGGCGGAAGCGACGCGGCTGCTCGACGAAGCGAAGCACGCGCAGAGCGCGGTGCAGGCGCGCATGGCGGAGACCGAGCGGCAGTTCCAGCAATATGTCGGCGGCTTTCGCGCGCTGCTCGAGCGCCAGCTCGCGGAGCTGCGCGCACTCGACGGGCAGCGCGGGTGACATCGGTCGCCGGTGCGGTCCGCGCCGTGCAGGCGCGGGCCGCGGTCGTTCCGGAGGTCGCGGTGATTCTCGGAACGGGGCTCGGGGCATTGGCCGACGAGATGAAGGCCGAGGCCACGATCACGTACGCCGATATCCCCGGATTCCCGCGTCCGACGGTCGAGACCCACGCCGGCCGTCTGTTGCTCGGCACGCTGGGAGGGCAGCGCGTCGCGATGATGCAGGGCCGCTTCCATCGCTACGAGGGGTACACGCTGCAGCAGGTCGCGTTTCCGGTGCGCGTGCTGCGCGCCCTCGGTGCGAAGACGCTGATCGTCTCCAACGTGTCGGGGGGCATGCATCCGCTGTGGTCGACGGGCGACCTCGTCCTGCTCTCCGATCACATCAACCTGCTCGGCGATAATCCGCTGGCCGGGCCGAACCTCGATGCGGAAGGCCCGCGCTTCCCCGACATGTCGTCCGCGTACGACCCCGCGCTGCGCAAGCTCGCGCACCAGGTCGCCGTGGACCACAAGATCGTGTTGCGGGAAGGTGTCTACGTCGCGGTGCCGGGCCCGAACCTGGAGACGCGCGCCGAGTACCGCATGCTGCGGGCGCTGGGCGCCGATCTCGTGGGCATGAGCACCGTGCCCGAAGTCATCACGGCCGTGCATCAGGGGATGCGGGTGCTCGGTCTCTCGATCATCACCGACACCTGTCTGCCCGACGCGCTCGAGCCGACATCGGTCGAGCAGATCATTGCCGTCGCGCGTGCCGCCGAGCCGCGGCTCGCCACGGTCGTGCGCGGCGTGCTGGAGCGCCTCTAGCTGATGCCGTATCCGCCGTCCGACCCCAATCAGTCGATCGACGCGCTCGAGAAGCAGCTGCTCGCGACGTGGAAGCACGAGCGCCTGTTCACGCGCGTCAGCGATGCCACCCGCTACGGGCCGCCGTTCATTTTCTATGAGGGCCCGCCGACGGCCAACGGGCGGCCGGGGATCCATCACGTCTTTTCGCGCACGCTCAAGGACCTGATGTGCCGCTACCACACGATGCTGGGGCAGGGCGTGACGCGCATCGCCGGCTGGGATACGCACGGCCTGCCCGTCGAGATCGAAGTGGAGAAAGCGCTCAACATCAGCGGCAAGCGGCAGATCGAAGCGTACGGCATCGAGCGCTTCAACAAGCTGTGCCGCGACAGCGTGTTCAAGTACAAGACCGATTGGGAATCGCTGTCGGACCGGATCGGATACTGGCTCGACTACGAGCATCCGTACGTCACCTACAGCAACCCGTACATCGAGACGGTATGGTGGCTGCTCAAGCGCCTGCACGAAAAGGCGCTGCTGTACCGCGGCCACAAGGTGCTGCCGTATTGCCCGCGCTGCGGCACGGCGCTGTCGTCGCACGAGGTGGCGCAAGGCTACGAGACCGTCCAGACCAACTCGGTCTACGTCACCTTCCCGCTGGCGAGCGATACCGCGCGCCAGCTCGTGGTGTGGACGACGACCCCCTGGACGCTGCTCGCCAACGTCGCGGTCGCGGTGCATCCCGACATCGCCTACGGCGAATGGGAGCTGGACGGCGTGCGCTACATCGCCGCCGAGCAGCGCGCCGGCGACGTGCACGTGCACGGCAAGCCGCTGGCCCAGCTCCATCGTGTGGCGTCATATCCGGGCCGCGATCTCGTCGGCCAGAAATACATCCGGCCGCTGGAGGTCGTGCCGCTGCCGCCGGAAGGCCAGCGCGCTGTGGTCGTCGCGGGCGGCTTCGTGTCGGCGGACGAGGGGACGGGCCTGGTGCACATGGCGCCGGCGTTCGGCGCCGACGACTACGCGACGGGGCAGCAGTACGGCCTGGCATTCGTCAACCCGGTGGCGCCCGACGGCACGTTCCGCGGCGTGGGCGATGGCTGGCCGGAAATCGAGGGCAAGCTCGTCACCGACAAGGAAACGAACCGCATGATCATCGAGCGGCTGAAGCAGGACGGCCGCTGGCTCGAAACTAGGGCCTATACGCACAGCTATCCGCACTGCTGGCGCTGCGACTCGCCGCTCATCTACTACGCGCGCAGCTCCTGGTTCGTCCGCACCACGGCGGTGAAGGTGCGGATGCTCGAGATCAACGCCGAAGTGGACTGGCACCCCGCGGAAGTGGGCACGGGGCGCTTCGGCGAGTGGCTCGAGAACAACGTGGACTGGGCGCTGTCGCGCGATCGCTACTGGGGCACGCCGCTCAACGTGTGGGAGTGCGATGCGGACCGCGAGCACCGCGAGGTGATCGGGTCCTACGACGAGCTGGCGCAGCGCTGGGGGAAGGCGCTGCCCGCCGATTTCGATCCCCACAAGCCGTACATCGACGCCTACACCTGGCCCTGCCGCGAATGCGCCCGGGGGGGGGGGACGATGCGGCGCGTCAACGAAGTGATCGACGCCTGGTTCGACTCGGGCTCGATGCCGTACGCGCAGTGGCACTATCCGTTCGAGCATCACGCCGACTTCAAGGCGCACTTCCCGGCCGACTACATCTGCGAAGGCGTGGACCAGACACGCGGCTGGTTCTATTCGCTGCTCGCGATCGGCGTGACGGCGTTCGACGCGCCGGTCTACAAGCACGTCATCGTGAACGAGCACGTGCTCGACGTGCACGGCCAGAAGATGTCCAAGAGCCGCGGCAACGTCGTCGATCCGTGGAAAGTGATCGGCGAGCACGGCGCCGACGCGGTGCGGCTCTACCTGCTCGGCCAAAGTCAGGTCTGGCTGCCCAAGCGCTTCGACGAGCGGCAGATCCCGGAGGTCTCGGGGGGGTTCCTGAACACGCTGCGGTCGACGTACGACTTCTTCCGGCGCTACGCGCAGGACTGGAGTCCGCCCGCCGAGGAGGAGGCTACGCCGCCGCCGCAACGCCCGGCGGCGGACCGCTGGCTGCTCGCGCGCCTCGATGAGGTCGTCACGGCGGTCCGGCACGCGTGGTCCTCCTACGACGTCACCGCCGGCGTTCGCGCGATCATGGATTTCGTGGGCGAGGACCTGTCGCGCTGGTACATCCGGCGCAACCGGCCCCGTTTCTGGGCACCCGACCGGGCGACCGACCCCGTGGCGCTCGAAACGCTGCACGAGGCGCTCGTGGCCGCCCTCCGGCTGCTCGCCCCGGCGGCCCCCTTTATTGCCGACTGGGTGCACCGGG
>QHUQ01000044.1 GCA_003221985.1 Gemmatimonadota bacterium
CCTGCGTCTGCCGCCGGCCGGCGGGCATCGCATTGACGTGGATGCTGACGAAGAGATCGCAATCGGCGCGGCAGAACAACGGCCGGTTCGCCAGGTCGATCAGCGTGTCCGTGGCGCGTGTGAGCACCACATTCAGGCCACGTCGTATCAGCTCGGCGCGCAGCAGCTTGCCGATACCGAGCGTGATGTCCTTTTCCGTCAGGCCGCGCGGAAAGTGCAATCCCGGATTGCCGGGGTCGACCCCGCCGTGCCCCGGATCGACGACGATCGTGTGCACCAGCCGCAGACGCGTGATCGGATTGGGCGCAGCGATGACGGCAGGGGGGAGGGGCGCGGGGGGGGCGGGGGGCGGCGCAGTGCTGGCGATCAGCGGGAGAGACGCAACCGGACGTTCGTCGAGCCGGGCGAGCAACGGGTCCCAGCGGTAGCGGCCCGCGAGCAGACGCGGCACGTGATCGGTGAGCCAGTGCAGCGGCAGGAAGAGGGTATCCCGGGCGACGTACGGCGCCCCAACCAGCGGATACGCCGCCCCTTCGTAACGCACAAAGGGCGACCCGATATCGAAGTCGAAGCTGCGATCTCCCAACGTCACGTGCGCGGACGACCCGTCCAGTGACACCGTCAACCCGAGGGGCTGAGCGAGCAGGACGGCCGCGACCGCGGCCGCACCCTGTTCATTCATCACGGGAATAGTGACCTGGCCGCGCGGCGTGGTAATCAAGACTTGCTGCGGCACCAGGGCGGCGAGGAGCAGGAGAACCGTCATGACCGTCTCCCCTTCACGACCCGTGCCATCTCGCGTTCAGCGACACGCCGCTTCAAGTCCTCACGCTTGTCATGCGCCTTCTTGGCCTTGGCGAGCGCGATCGCGACCTTGGCCAATCCGTCCTTGAAGTAGACCTCGAGCGGCACGACGGTCAGACCCTTCTGCGTCGTCGCGCCCAGCAGCTTGCGGATTTCGCGTTTATGAAGGAGGAGCTTTCGGGAACGGGCCGGCGGCGGATTGTTGTAGCTACCCGGCCCGTAGTGTGAGATCGTCATGCCTTCGAGCCAGACTTCCCCGTTGCGCACATGGGCGTACGCTTCACTCAAGCTCGCTTTGCGATCACGCAGCGACTTGACCTCGGTGCCGCTGAGGACGAGACCCGCCTCCCACGTCTCGAGGAGGTGGTAATCGTGACGGGCGCGCGGGTTCCTCGCGATAGAAATTTTTTCCACGATGACATCGGCAAGATACGCATTGACTTGGGGTTATACAACAATCTAGATTGCCGTTCCTCAAAAGTCCTCGCCGAAGTGGTGGAACTGGTAGACGCGCTGGCTTCAGGAGCCAGTGGGCGCAAGCCCGTGGGGGTTCGAGTCCCCCCTTCGGCACTGCACGTCTAGTATCGCGGTACCTCTGCATCCACCTCGCGTGACCAGGCGTCGATTCCTCCCGCCAAACTGCGCACGTTCGCGAATCCTGCTCCTTTGAGAATCTCGCGCGCCTGGAGCGAGCGTTGGCCGTGATGGCAATGCGTCACGATCTCCGCGTGTCCCGGCAGCTCGGCTAGCCGGCGCGGCAGCTCGCGCAGCGGAATCAGCCGGGCACCTTCGATGCGGGCGATCTGCGCCTCGCGCGGTTCGCGGACGTCGAGCAGCACCAGGTCCGGCTTGGAGCCGCGCTCGCGCTGCAGCTCTTGAGCACTAATCTCCACCCCATCCCCCGTCCCTCGTCCCACTTCCCCGCAGAACGCTTCGTAATCGATAAGTGACGTGACGGTCGGATGAATGCCGCAGACCGGGCACTCGGGATCCTTTTCGAGCGCCAACTCTCGGAACTGCATCCGTCGGCCATCGAACAACAGCAGGCGGCCGATCAACGGCTCGCCGAACCCCACGATCAGCTTGATCGCTTCGAGGGCCTGCAGCGATCCGATGATTCCGGGCAGGACGCCGAGCACTCCACCTTCGGCGCACGACGGCACGAGATCGGGCGGGGGCGGCTCGGCGTAGAGGCAGCGATAGCACGGCCCCTGTTTCGCGTAAAACACCGAGACCTGCCCATCGAAGCGGAACACCGACCCGTACACATCGGGCTTGCCCAGCAGCACGCAGGCGTCGTTCACGAGGTAGCGGGTGGGGAAGTTGTCGGATCCGTCGACGACGATGTCGAAGTCGCGAAGGATGGTGAGGGCGTTGGCCGAGGTCAGACGCTCGGCGAACGTCGCGAGCTGCACATGTGGGTTGATGTCGCGCAGGCGCGCCCGCGCCGATTCGGTCTTCGCGCTGCCAATGCCGGAGGTGCCGTGGAGGATTTGGCGTTGCAGGTTGCTGAGATCGACCAGATCGAAGTCCACCAGTCCCAGCGTGCCCACACCGGCCGCGGCGAGATACAACGCCGCCGGAGACCCCAGTCCGCCCGCGCCGACAAGCAGGACGCGTGCGTCACGCAATTTCGATTGGCCTTCGAGACCTACATCGGGAAGCGTGAGGTGCCGGGAGTACCGCAGCAGCTCCTCATGCGACAGCGTCGTCAATGGACTGACGCCACCCCGGCGATCTGATAGACCTGTGGCTCGGCATGCTGAAGGTCGGCGAGGGTCACACTGGCGAGGACTTCGTTGATGCGCCGCTCGAGCATGCGCCAGACGGGACGAATGCTGCAGGCGGTCGCCGGGTCGCAGCGCTCATCGTCCACGCGGTGGAGGTCACAGTTCACCTCGAACGTCACATGCTCCGACGCTTCGATGACATCCTTCACGCTGACGTCCTGGGCGGGGCGCGCCAGCAGGTACCCGCCCCGGGCACCACGCACCGATTCGACCAAACCGGCGCGCCGCAGGCGCAGCAGGATCTGTTCGACGTAATCGTGCGGGAGGCGTTCCTGCTCGGACAGCTCGCGGGCGGCGACGGGGCCCTGCCCCGACCGCCGGGCGAGGTGAATTGAAACGATCAGGCCGTATTCCGCCCAGGTTGTAACGCGCATGGCCGGAATATGCGAGAAGGCTTATCGGGATTCAATGGGCGGGCTTACGCCGACGCCGGCCTGCAGGAGGAACGCGTTGCGATCGCTCCCGGCATTGCGCTGGAGCCACAGCACCCGGGCGTTGACGTTCCACATCAACGAATGACCATGGACGATGTCGGCGCCAAGTCCGGCATGCGCGCCCTGACCGATGCCGCGATCGTCGCCGAGTAACGGGAACCCCGCGAGTAAAAACCCGAGGTCGAGATACAAGCGCCCCCAGGCGGGATGCACAGACGGTTCATACGCGGGAGCGAAGAGCACGGCATACGGCTCGCAATTGCTCGGGCAGCCCGTCGTCACGCGCAACGGGGCGTAGTCGATCTGCAGGCCGAGCGAGCCGGCCTTCTTGGTATCGCGCCGGAATCGGACACCGAGCGTTGGGCCTCGCCCTTCCATCGGCCCGCCGAGGCGTGCCAGGATCCCGACCGCGGGACCAAGCGTGCCGTTGAGCAATTGCGTCTGGCGAGGCTTCCCAAACGCGAGCGATACGTTGGCTCGGCCCTCCAGCGCCTGAATCGCGCTGTTGGGGACCTGAAAGAAGCGGCCTTCGACGAGGGCGGCGGCCTGCGTGCCGAGGTTCAATCGCACGCCGAGGCCGAACCCCAGCCCGAATTCGTTGGTCGGCGTGGGCGGGGGAGTTGCGAGTCCGCAGCCGAGCAGCTTGATGTCCTGATCGGTGACGCGCGCCAGCCCGACGGCGGTCGACGCGAACGGTGCGACGCCTTTGGGTCCTACCGGATAGTAGTTCGACTCCACGCCAACGAACGTCAGCTTGCGCACACAGTTGTCGTTCGACAGATCACCGTAGCGGGAAACGGCGACACCAATTTCGCCGTCATCGCCGGAGAGCAACGCGAAGCTGCCGCCAAATGAGGTGAACGAATGACTGCCGCCGGAGCCGTCTTCGATCGAGATCGTCGACACGGTGGGACCGATGCGCGCGCGCCGTTGGGCGGCGGCACCGCCCGGGGACCCGACTGCGAGCGCGACGAGGACGAGCGTCAGGGTACGCATGACGAGACTTCTATCGCTCACTTCACGAGCAAACCCACCACCAGCCCGGCCGCGTTCATGCGGATCAGCCACGCCCAGCAGGTCGCCATCTGCAGCGGCTTCGCCTTGACGTACCACACGCTGCTGCCGACCGTCGCGAGACAAATCGTCGGCAACCACAGCACGGTGGCGAACTCCATACCGGCGAGCGGGCCGCCACCGCTGACCCACAACGCGCCGTGGAAACGGCCGTAGAACCACGCGAACAGCAGGCCGAACACGAGCGACAGCAACGCCGACTTCACCAACGCCGGGCCCATGAACCGCTTCATCTCCTCCGGCGTCATCGTGACCATGAATGCGTCCATGCCCTTCGTGAACACCTTGCTCCACACGACCCAGTCCACGAGGTACACGACGACGCCTGCGATCAATCCGGCGATCCAGTTCATGCGCGCGTCTCCGTTGTGAGAGTCACTGCTTCTTCCGCTCCCCCGGCACGCCCAGCTCCGTCATCGCCCGCAAATCGAGGACTTCGTCGAGCTCCTTTCCTTTCAGCAATCCCTTCTCGATCACCAGCTGGCGCACGGTGACATTCTTCGCCACGGCCTCCTTCGCCAACTTCGCTGCTTCGGCGTAGCCGATCTTGGGGGCGAGCGCCGTGACGAGCGCCGGGCTGCGCTCCAGCCAGTGCGCGCTCTGCGCGGCGTCGGCTGCGATGCCCTCGACGCAGCGCTCCGCCAGCACGCGCGTGGCGTTGCTGAGGATCATCATCGACATCAGGATGTTGTGGGCGATGACGGGCATCATGACGTTCAATTCGAGCTGCCCCGCCTCCGCGGCCGTGGTGACCGTGACATCGTTGCCGATCACCTGGAAGCAGACCTGATTCACCATCTCGGGAATGGAAGGATTCACTTTCCCCGGCATGATGCTGGACCCGGGTTGCACCGCGGGAAGCAGAATCTCGGCGAAGCCGGTGCGTGGCCCCGACGCGAGCAGGCGCAAATCGCCGGCGATTTTGCCGAGATCGGCGGCGTACGTTCGCAGGGCGCCCGAAAAGGCCGCAGCATCGCCCAGCGACTGCATCAATTGCACGCGGTCCTTGCCTTCGCGCAGCTCGAGGCCGGTCATCGCGCGGAGATGCTTGACCATGAGCGCCGGATACTGCGGCTCCGCATTGAGCCCCGTACCCACGGCCGTACCGCCGATGCCGAGATCGCGCAGATCGTCGGCGGCGCGCGTGATTCGGTCGCGGTTGCGCTCGACGGTGTGCCCGAACGCAGTGAATTCCTGGCCGAGGCGGATCGGCGTCGCGTCCTGCAGGTGCGTCCGTCCTGATTTCACGATATTGTCAAACGCCTTGCCCTTCGCGAGGAATGCGCGCGCCAGCCGCGTGAGCGACTCCGTGAGCACCGCCAGCTGCGACAGCGCACCGAGCCGGATGGCGGTGGGAATCACGTCGTTCGTCGACTGCGCCATGTTGACATGATCGTTCGGATGCACCGGCTTGTAGTCACCCCGCGTGCCGCCGAGCAGCTCATTGGCGCGGTTGGCGAGCACCTCGTTGCCGTTCATGTTGTGCGACGTGCCCGCGCCGGCCTGATAGGGGTCTACGACGAACTGGTCGCGGTGGCCTCCGGCCAGCACCTCGTCGGCCGCCGCGATGATCGCGTCGGCGAGCTTGCGGTCGAGACGTCCGGTTTCGCGATGGGTGAGCGCGGCGGCTTTCTTGATGAGGATGACGGCGTCGACGAAGGCGGGGAGAGGTCGCAGATTGGAGATGGGGAAGTTTTGCCGTGCCCGTTCGGTCTGGATGCCCCACAGCGCTTCCGTGGGGACCGGCAGCTCCCCGAGGGGATCACGTTCGATACGTGTTTGACCCACCGCCCCTCCGTCGATTCGACCGCCGTCCGTCTGGAGCCAGGAATCGCCCATGGAATCCCGTGAATTGATTCAGCATCTGCCGGACCGCGCCACGTTTCGACCCGACGCCATGACGAAGGTCGACTGTTTCCGATCGCATCGGCTCATCGTCGGGCTCAACTGCCTCGAGCCGGGTCAGGCGCAGGCCGCTCACACCCACGCCGGCGCCGACAAATTCTATGTAGTGCTACGCGGAAAGGCCACTTTCCTCATCGGCGAGCGCGAGGTCCGCGCCGGCCCCGGCGATTTCATTGCCGCG
>QHUQ01000021.1:0-4117 GCA_003221985.1 Gemmatimonadota bacterium
TGCGCTCGCCGAGCAGTCCACCGATTACCCCACTGTCGTGCCATGGCACGCCCATCACCCAGGCAATCGGTCGGAAGATCCACCCAAGCACGGTCTGCAGCGTTGGCGGGAACCACGACGCGAACCCGTGAATCCAGCCGAACAGGCCATTCACCAACGCGATCAGCGCGATGAATGAGATGAGCATCGCGATCACGTTGAGCATGAGCTGCAGCCCTTCGCTCGTCCCGCGGGCCGCGGCGTCGAGCACGTTCACGTCGGTGCGCGGGATCTCGACCTTCACGCCGCCCAGCGTTTCGGGGACCTCGGTCTCGGGCTCCAGGATCTTCGCCATCATGATCGTCCCCGGGGCGGTCATGATCACGGCTGTCAGCAGATGGCGTGCCTCGATGCCGAACGCGATATACGCCGCCATGATCGAGCCGGAGACGTGGGCCATGCCCGCGGTCATCACCGTCATCAGCTCGGAGCGTGTCATGCGCGGCAGGAACGGACGGATCGTGAGCGGCGCTTCGGTCTGTCCCATGAAGATCGACGCGGCGACGTTGAGGCTCTCCGCGCCGCTCGCACCCATGATCTTGTTCATCGCCACCGCGAACGCCTTGACGACGATCTGCATGATGCCGAGGTAGTACATGATCGCGAACAGCGCGGAGACGAAAATGATGGCGGGCATGATCTGGAACGCGAACACGACGCCGATGCTCGAGTGCTGCTTGCCGATCTCGCCGAACACGAATTCCGAGCCGGCGTACGAGAAGCTGAGGATCTTCGTCACCGTGGCGCCCAGCCAACTAAAAATCCTCGTGCCGATCGGGACGCGCAGCACGAAGATCGCGAACAGCAGCTGCAGGCCGACGCCCCAGGCGACCACCCGCCCGCTGATCGCCCGCCGGTTCCGCGACAGCCCGACGCCGATGCCGAGGATCAGGATGAGCCCAAAGATTCCCGTGAGGCGTGAGCCGAGGGAGCGCGGCTGCGGCGTCACGGCCTCCGGGGGCGCGACCACCTGAGCTTTGGTGGTGTCCTGCGCGGGAGTCTGGACCGTCGCGCCGCGCACCGTGTTGAACACGAAGCGCGGCAGCGTGAAGACGACGAGGGCACAGACGAACGTGACGGCGAACGCAAACACGACCCGGCGCCAGGATGTCAAGCAAGTCCCCCTTCGAGCTCACTTTGTACGCGGGACACCAGCGCGACCTTTTCGTACTCCGGGAGAAACGCGCTCTCGCAGCCGTTCAACACGACGCGCGCCAACTCGTCGGGCGAGAGACCGAGCACCGCGTGCGCCAGAAAGTATTCGTCGGTCAGGGTGATTCCGTCGGTCAGCGGGCCATCGGTATTCAGCGTGACCACGACGCCCTGCTGGAAATAGCGCTTAAAGGGGTGTTCCGCCACCGACGCCACGACGTGCGTGTGCACGTTGCTGGTCAGACACATCTCCAGAGGGATTTTTCGCGCGACCACTTCCTCGAGCAGCGCGGGGTCTTCGGCGAGCCGCGTCCCGTGCCCGATGCGTTGCGCCCCGACCTCGTGGATCGCCTGGTGGATCGAGTGCGGCCCATCGCCCTCGCCCGCATGACAGGTGCAGGCCATCCGGTGCGCGGCCGCGTATTCGAACGCGGCGCGGTGATCTCGGGCCGGGAAGCCGCGCTCCGCGCCCGCGAGATCGAACGCCGTCACTCCCGCCGCGTGATACTCCGCCGCCGCGCGCGCGAGCTCGAGCGATTCGGCCGGCGGCTTGGTGCGCATCGCGCACACGATCAGCCCGACCTTGACCCCCGTTTCGGCGGACGCGCGTCGGATCCCGGCGAGTGGCGCTTCGATCGCCTGCGCCAGCGTCAGCGCCGGTCGATGCAGCAGCGGCGAGTAACGCACCTCGACGTAACGGACGTTCTCCGCCGCCTTATCGACTACGAATTCATACGCCACACGCTCCAGCGCCGCGGCCGTCTGAAGCACCGAAAGTGTGATCGTGTATTTCTCGAGGTATTCCTCGAGGTTTTTGGCATCGCGCACCAGCATCGCTTTGGCGAGTGCCTCGGGCGTATCGGCGGGCAGGCGGATGTCCTGGGTGCGCGCCAGCTCCAGCATCGTGGCGGGCCGCAGCGCACCATCGAGATGCACGTGCAGCTCGGCCTTGGGCCAGCGCCGCAGCGCGTCCTTGGTGAGCCGCGGTTTTCCCTGGCGCGCGGACACGACCACGCGAAACACGGCGCCGGCCTCGCCGACCGCATCGCCGGCGTCGATCGGACGGCCCGCGGCGTCGGTCACATAGGCGGCGCCGTCGAGCAGCCGCGCCAACCCATCATCGGCCTGTGCGACCGCATCGCGCACGCGGGCGCCGCGAGGGACATCGACTGCTTTGTCGTTGACGAACACCCGCATCAGTGATCGGCCCGGTGGAAGCGCGCGTCCGCCGGCGCCTCCACGGGAGTGCGCAACACTCCCAGATAGCGGACCAGGGCATCGACGTCGAGCACATCGAGGTCCTGCTTCGGCGCGCCCGCCAGCATGGCGAACCCCGAGCCGCCGGTCGCCATGAAGTCACTGACGACAAGTGTGTACGTGCCGTTCTTCTCGAGATCCTTGCCGTTATCGAGACGCACGCGAGTGATGCGCTTCCCCGGCTCCTTGCGGCCCTCGTACCACACCTCCACGCCGGCGACGTGACAATTGGGCAGGTGGTCGCGGCCCGCCACGCACTGCTCCAGCGCGTCCTCGAGGACGGACCCCGTGACCGTGAGTCGCAGCAGGCGGTTCTGGAACGGCTGCACCTGATAGACGGTGCCCCAGGTGACCGCGCCTTCGGGCAGATCGGAGCGGATACCGCCGTTGTTCATGATCGCCACGTCGGCGCGGCCGGCGGCGCGCTGCGCGTCCGCGATCAACCGGCCCAGACCGTACTCATCGCCCTCACGCTTCAGCGGGAACTTCAGCCGCGCGACGACTCGCTCGGTGATGTTACGCAGCGCCTGCTGCTGGCCTGCCAGCGCGGCGGTGAGTGCGACATCGGGCTTTATCTGGTCGACATAGGGCGTGACGAGCTGCACGCGCACTTCGCGCCGCCCGCCGACGCGCACGAAGTCCACCACGCCGATCGCGCGGGCGCTCGATTGCGCTTCCACGATGGGAATGCCGTTGACGACGGTGTTGACGCGTTGATGGGAGTGCCCGGCGACGATGAGGTCCACCGATCCCGAGTCGAGCTGTCGCGCGACGTCGAGGATCTCACCGTGACAGGTCGCTGCCATCGCGGAATCGCACACAGCGCCGGCGTGCGCGACCACGATGACGAAATCGGCCGCCCCGCGCGCCGCCGGCAGATACTGCTTGATCGCCCGCGCGCCCTCGCCGAACGCGAGGCCCTGGACGTTGCGGGGGGCCGTACTGGTCGGCGTCTCCGTGGTGGTCAAGCCGATCACCGCGATCCTCGCCCCGCCCTTCGTCACCAGCGTCCAGGGAGTGGCCCAGTCCGGCCGCGCCGTCCCGGCGGCGTTGGTGATGTTGGCGGACAGGAAGGGATACTTCGCGTCGCGCATGCGCGAGCGCAGCGTATCGACCGACCAGTCGAATTCATGATTGCCGATCGCCGCGGCGTCGATCCCGAGCGCATTCATCGCGTCGATCGTGCCCCGCCCGAGCGTCGCGTTCGACAGCGCCGTTCCCTGCATCTCGTCGCCCGCGTCGAGCCGAACGCTGGTGCAGCCGCACACGCGGGCCAGGCTGTCGAGCCACGGCTTCAGCGCCGCAACCCCGCCGACCTGACGGCCATTTGACCAGTCCCACACGCGTGGCTCGAGCTGCCCGTGGAGGTCGCCGTGCGCGCGCGGCGGATCTCGTCGACCAGCAGCTCGCGAATGTCTTCGCCCTTGTCATAGACGACGCGCGCGCCGGCCAGCATCGAGTAGCGACCGCCTCCGGCCTGACGGTAGCTGTTCACCGCCATGGTGAAGCTGTCGCTGGGTTGCACGATCTTGCCGTTGTAAGCAAGCCCGCGGATGCGTTGCCCGGCCGGCCGAGACAGGTCGATGTTGTAAACGACGCCGCTGACGACGTCGAAGTTGTAGCCCGCGACGCTGTCGTTGATGATAGAACCATTTGGCTCGTAGGTGTG
>QHUQ01000021.1:4231-23660 GCA_003221985.1 Gemmatimonadota bacterium
CGAGCGGTGTGGCCGCCCACAACCGCGCCGCCTCGTTTGCGGCGTCGAATCGCCGCGTAAAGCGCGGCAATTCCGGCACGTTCGACACCGGAATCAGATCGGAGTGGACCGACGTGATGCGATACCGCCCACCCGACGTCGAATCCTTCGCCAGCCACACATGCACGACGGCGATGCTCTGCGCCCAGTTCTTCGGCTGCACGAAGTGCACGCCGTTGATCACCGTGTCGCGGATCTCGCGATGCGTGTGGCCCACGATGACGATGTCTGGTTTGGGATTCACCGCTGCCAGTGCCCCGGCGTCGTTCTCCGGCCCGATGCCGCTCGTGTCGTAGCTCGACGCCCCGAAGCCGCTGTGAATCAGCACCACTTTGAGATCTGCGCCGTCCCGGTCGAGTCGCGCCACCGCCCCCGGTGCCATTTCGGCGATGCGGCGCACTCGGGCGCGGCCGGCAAGCTGCGCGCGATCCCACAGCATCACGCCCGGCGTGGTCAATCCCGTAATGCCGACCTTGATGGGGCCGCGCGGCACCAGTACGGTCTGCGCGAACATCAGCGTGCCCGTAGAGTCCTGCACGTTTCCCGATACGTAGTGGTACGTGGCCTCGGCCGCAGCGCGCCGCAGGAAGGGAAGGCCGAAGTCGAAGTCGTGATTGCCCGGCGTGACGGCGTCGTACTGCAGCGCGTTCAGCGCGTCGACGATGGGCTGCGGCTGCCGTTTGTCGTAGCGGCCGAAGAACGTCGCGAACGGGTTTCCCTGCAGCAGATCACCGGCATCGACCAGCACGACGTTGCCGGGATAGCGGGCGCGCAACGTTTCGAGCGCCGTGGCCACGCGGGAGAGCCCGCCGGGCGCCACGCCATCGCGCACGTAATCCCAGCCGAGCACGCGGCCGTGAATGTCGGTCGTGGCGACGATGACGATGTGGGCGGTGTCCGACGGGGTGGCCGGAGCCGCCTGAGGATTTTGGAACGCGAAGAGCAGCGCGGGCAGAAGAAGCATAGTGCGCACAAAATTGCGAAACGAGCGGCGCTCGCGCTACCTTCCGGCCTGTTTATGGCGACCGACACCCTGGTGGTGCAGCGTATTCTCGTCGTGGACGACGAGCCCGACATCACCGCGCTCGTCGCGTATCACCTTGCAAAGGAAGGTTACCGCGTCACGACGGCCGGCACGGGCGCCGACGCGCTGCGGTCGGCGCGCGAAGAGCGGCCTGATCTGGTCGTCCTGGACCTGATGCTGCCGGGGCACTCGGGGTTCGAGGTCCTGGCGGAGCTGCGGCGCCGCGACGAGACACGCGACGTCGGCGTCCTGTTGCTCACGGCGCGCAAAGAGGAGCCCGACCGCATCAAAGGGCTCACCCTCGGTGCGGATGATTATCTCGCCAAGCCGTTCTCACCCAAAGAGCTCGTGCTGCGTGTGGGCGCGATCCTGCGGCGCCTCGCGGCGCCGCCGGTCGCCGCGGGCGGCCGCCTCGTCGGCGGCCCGATCATCGTGGACCGTTCAGCCCATCGCGTCACGGCCGACGGCAAGGAAGTCGAGCTCACGGCGACGGAATTCAAGCTGCTCGAGCGATTGATCGAGCGGCGCGACCGCGTGCAATCGCGCTCCCAGCTGCTCGAGTCGGTCTGGCAGGCGCAGCCCGACATCCAGACACGCACCGTCGACATGCACGTCCAGCGACTGCGCACCAAACTCGGCGCCGCCGGCGAGTGGATCGAGACTGTGCGAGCCGTCGGCTATCGATTCCGTGAACCGGCCACCCCCCCCGTCCCCGCCCCGCCACCGGCCTCGCGCCGCCGCCACACATGAGACTCGCCACGCGGCTGTTCGCGAGCATCGGCTTACTCGTGGCTGCCGCGGTCGTCGGTTCGATCGTCGCCGCCGACGTGCTGCTGCGCCGGCATCTGGAGCCGGAAATCGCCGGGGAGCTGGAGCGCGAAGCTCGGTTGGTCGCGGCGCTCGCCCCGACCGATTCCACGCGCTGGCCGGAGTTCGCGGCGTTGGTGGGGACGCGGCTGGGACGGCGCGTGACCCTCATCGACCCTGAGGGCCATGTCCGCGGCGACACCGAGTTCGGTCGGGCCGCCCTCGCGCAGCTCCAGAATCACCGCGATCGTCCCGAGGTTCGCGCCGTGCTCGACTCCGGACGCAGCGTCGGGATGAATGAGCGGCTGAGCGCATCCACCAACGAACGCCAGCTGTATGTCGCGATCAAGGACGGCCCGCCCGGCCTCGCCGTCATGCGCGTCTCCACGACGCTCGCCGTCGTCGATGCGCAAATCCACGCGGTCCAACGGGCGGTCGCCGCCGCGGGTCTCGTCATGTTACTGGCCGCCGGACTCGTCGCCTGGCTGCTGTCCCGTGTGCTGGCTCGGCCGCTGCTCCGCATCGCCGACGCTGCGCGTGATATCGCTGCCGGCCGTCCGGCGGAATTCCCGGACGTGCACGTCCCCGAGCTGGCGCATCAGGTGGACGCGCTCCGCGTCATGCATCACGAGCTGGAGCGGCGCTTCGACGATCTGCGCCGGGAGCGCGAGGAATCGCGCACGCTGGTCGAGGCGCTCTCCGATGGTGTCATCGCCGCGGACGAACGAGGCGCGATCGCATCAGCCAACGCCGCGGCTCGCCGCCTGCTGGGCTATGGCCCGTCGGAAGCCCTGCCGCCGCTAGGGGAGCTGTTTCACGACCGGCCGCATCGCGCGTTGATGCGCGAAGTGCTCGCGGGCAAGCTGGTCGAGCGTCGCGAGCTGGACCTCGACGACCGCACGGTGGTGCTATCGGCCCGGCCGCTCGCAGGGGGCGGCATACTACTCGTCCTGAGCGATGTCACGGACGTCCGCCGGCTGGAAACGGTGCGGCGCGACTTCGTCGCCAACGTGTCACACGAGCTGAAAACGCCGCTCACGGCCATCGCCGGCTATGCGGAAACACTCGCGGCGGAGGCGTCGGGCTCGCAGGCCGTCGGCTTCGCGCAGACGATCGTCGAGAACGCGCGTCGCATGCAGCGGCTGGTGGACGACTTGCTCGATCTGTCGCGCATCGAGTCGGGGGGCTGGCGACCCGAGCCCGTCGCCGTGGACGTCGAGTCCGCCGCGCGGGACGCCTGGGAGCCGTTCGCGGAGCGCGCGGCGGCGCGGCGCGTGGCCTTCGAGAGCGCGACGGCGGCGGCGCGTACGATCGACGTCGATCCCGAAGCGTTGCGGCAGATCTTCACAAACCTGTTCGACAACGCGCTGCGCTATAGCTCGGAGAACGGGTGCCTTCGCGTCGCCACGGATCCACGAACGGACGAGATCGTCGTCACCGTGGCGGACACCGGCTCGGGCATCCCCTCCGAGCACCTGCCGCGCATTTTCGAACGGTTCTACCGCGTCGACGTGAGCCGCTCGCGCCAGGAGGGCGGCACGGGGCTGGGACTCGCGATCGTCAAACATCTCGTCGAAGCACATGGTGGGCGCGTCGCCGCCGAAAGCGAGCTCGGCCGCGGCACCACCATCCTGCTCTACTTCCCCGCCGTTACACAGTCGTAACGCTACTTTGACTCAACCCCGGCGACGACTACCCCGACGCTCCGCTCCTTCAGCCGGCTATTGAACTGCGCGAGATCCTGGTTCACCATCGTGTCGAACCGGCTGCGCACCGTCTTGAGCTGGCCGGCGAGCAGGTCGCGCACGTCGCCCTGCTGCGCCGTGGGCGCGAAGTCCGAGCTCGCGACGCCCTGCGCGAGATATGTAATCTGCCCCGCGAGCCGCGTGGGCCAGCGGATGTTGTCCTGACCCCGCCCAGTGATCCGCAAGTCGTGCAGCTCCCCTTCGAGCGCGCTGAAGCGGTGCTCGAGTGAGTCGGCTGCGACGCGCAGTTCGGCCGGCAGCACGGAGCGCAGCCCCACCAGTTGGCCGCGCACCGATTCCATCTGGTTGACGATGTCGACGACGGCGTTCAGGTCTCCCTGAAGATCGGCGAGGAGCTTGGCCTGGGTTTGGATCTCCTCCTCGCTTCCGCCCGAGTTCGGATCCTTGCGGACGACGAGCGGTTGCGTGAGCTCCTGCCCCGCCACACGCACCTTTACCGTGTAGGTGCCCGGCGGCATGAGGAGCGACATGCGCCCTATCGCGGGTGCCGCGCGCGTGCCGTCGGGGCCGAGCCGGACGTCGGGGGCGTACGGCACCGGCGTGCGCAACCGCGCTTCCTTGGAGTCTTCATTGCGCAGATCCCACCACGCGCGATTGACCCCCGCTTTAGCCGGCGCCTTGAACGTCCGCACCGTCTGGCCGCCGGCGTCGGCGATCCCGATGGTAGCGCTGTCCGTCTGCGCCGTCTTGAGCCAGTAGTTGATCGACGCTCCGTACGGCGGATTCTGACCGGCCGTGGGGTCGTCGGTCATCTGGTTCGGCGTCGTGTTCAGCCGGAACCGGTACGCCGGTCGAGGCTTGAACAGATACGCGGCGCCGGCGCGCGCGTCCGCCGTGAGCTGTTCGAGCGGCGTGATGTCATCGAGAATCCAGAAGCCGCGACCGTAGGTGGACACCACGAGATCGTTGAAGTGCTCCTGGATCACCAGCCAATAGACCGGCGCATGCGGCAGGTTCGACTGCAGCGGCTGCCAGCCGGCCCCATCGTCGAACGACACGTATAGCCCGCTCTCGGTGCCCAGGTAGAGCAGGCCGCGGCGCACCGGATCCTCCCGCACCACGTGCGCGTAGCCCATCGGGGTGCGCGGCAGCCCGCTCACAATCGGCTTCCAGCTGCGCCCGTAGTCCGCCGTCTTATAGATGAATGGGTCCCGATTGTTCGCCTGATGGGCGTCCACGGTGATGTACGCCGTGGCGGTGTCGTAGCGCGACGGCTCGATGTTCGACACCGTGCCCCACGACGGCATACCCGGGATGCTCGCGGTGACATTCGTCCAGGTCTTCCCGCCATCGCGCGTCAGCTGCACCTGGCCGTCGTTCGTCCCCGCCCAGATCACGCCCGCCTTGAGCGGTGACTCGGCGATCGCGAACACGACATCGGCGTACTCGACGCCGATGTTGTCCGGCGTGAGCCCGCCCGAGATCTGCTGCTTGCTCTTGTCGTTCAGAGTCAGGTCGGGACTGATCACCTGCCAGCTCTTGCCGCCGTCGGTCGTCATGTGCACGAACTGGCTGCCGGCGTACACCCGGTTGTGATCGTGCGGCGAGATCGTGAGCGGCATCGTCCAGACGAACCGGTACTTCACGTCCGCCGCAGGATAACCGATAGTGCTCTGCGGCCAGATCTCCACGTGCTGGGCCTGGCGCGTGCGCTCGTCGTAGCGCACGACGATCCCCCCCACGCTTCCTGACCCCGATGCCGTCGACCAGATGATGTTTGGATCGGTTGGATCGGGCGTTGCCCACCCGCTTTCCCCTCCGCCCACCGAGTGCCACTCGCCGCGCGGAATCACTCCGTTCCCGCCTCCACCACCTCCAAAACCTCCGAATTTCGAGTTGGACGGGCCGCGCGATGACGGGCCGTCCTGGCGGTTTCCCATGACGTAATAAGGGATCTGGTTGTCCACGGTCGCGTGATACATCTGTGCGATCGGGAGCTGCTGGCGGAGCCACGTGCGACCGCGGTTCGTCGAGATCGCGACCTGGCCATCGTTCCCCACGACCATGCGGTTGCCGTCGGCCGGATCGATCCACATGTCATGATTGTCGCCGCCGGGGGAGCTGCCGAAGGGGATGTCCGCCGTTGTCGCGCCTCCGTCGAGGGTCTTGGAGAACGACGCGCACAGGAAGTACGCCTCGTTGTCGCGGTCGGGCGCCACCGCCATGCGGGTGTAGTACGGCTGGCGGCAGGAAAGCTGGCGGTCGTAGGAGACGACGCGCCACGTTTCGCCGCCGTCATCGGAGCGCCACAGCTCACCCCGATCCGTTTCCTGATCGTGCACCGGGACGCCGTCGCCCGTTTCGATGAGCGCGTAGATCCGGCTTGGGTTGTTGGGCGCGATCGCGAGCCCCACCTTGCCGAACGGTTTCGCCGGCAGGCCGTTGCCGGTGAGCCGCTTCCACGTGGCGCCGCCGTCGCGCGACATGTAGATGCCGCTGCCGGGCCCACCGCTCTCGCGGCCCCACGTGTGGATGACGATCTGCCACATCGCGGCGAACAGGATGCGTGGGTTCGTCGGGTCCATCACGATATCGGCCGCGCCGGAGTTCTCGTCGACGAACAACACGCGCTCCCACGTCTTCCCCCCGTCCAGCGTGCGATAGATGCCGCGCTGCTGCTGCGGCCCGTAGGCGTGGCCCAATGCCGCGGCGTAGACGACGTCGGGGTTCGTGGGATGCACGACCACGCGGGCAATGCGGGCCGTGCTGTCGAGTCCCGTGTGCTGCCACGTCTTGCCGGCATCGGTGGACTTATAGATGCCGTTCCCGATCGAGATGTGACTGCGGATCCATGCTTCGCCGGTGCCGGCCCAGACGACGTTCGCGTCGGACGGCGCAACCGCAAGCGCGCCGATCGACTGCACGGGTTGGTCGTCGAAGATCGGTTGCCAATGCACGCCGCCGTCGGTCGTCTTCCAGATGCCGCCCGACGCGGCGCCGGCGTAGTAAACGCTCGGATCACCCGCGACGCCGGCCACCGCCGAAACGCGATTACCCACGGGCCCGATGTAACGGTACTTGAGCTGGGTGTAGGTGGCGGAGACGTCGGGCTGCTGAGTCGCCGCCGCAGCGGGTGCGAAGCCGAGAATGATAAGCGAGGCGATCGTTGCACGAGACATGGGAGCCTTCGGCGTTGGACGGAACCTGTATCATCCCCGCCCGCCGGCGACGGTGCAAGACCCGTCCCGGAGCGCGTTGTTGCATGCTCACAACACTCTTAGGGGAGGCTCCTTGTTACCGGCTCGTGACACTGCCAACTAAATTCGGTGATGCGAGCAAGCGAGTCTTCGTCACCTGGTTATCCACCCTTTCGAGGAGCAGACACCGTGCACGGACGATCACTGTTGATCTTCGCTGCAATCCTAACCACGAGCCTTCGGGCGCAGGGCCAGGCCCCGCCGGCGCCGCAGGTTACCGTCGGCGGCCTCGTCTACACCCAGTACCAGTACTCAGACGCTCCGATTGCCGCCAAGAGCACCTTCGACATGACCCGGGCATACGTGAACGTGCTGGGTCGGTTTTCGAACGGCATCACGACCCGCGTCACAACGGACATCCTCCCCAACCCCGGCCCCGGCCAGAGCCAGATCATCCGGCTCAAGTTCGCCTACGCGGCGTGGACACCGACCGGCAGCAACCTCACCTACAAGATGGGCATGATCCACACACCCTTCGTCGATTGGGAAGAGACCCTGTGGGACTACCGCATGCAGGGCACCATCGCGGTCGATCGTAACGGCGCCATGACGGCGTCGGACATCGGCGTAGGCGTCGACGGCCATTGGAACGGTGAGCGGATCAACGGCCAGCTCACGATCGTGAACGGGGAAGGCTACTCGGGGGGCACCGGCGACTTCCGCAAGGATCTCCAGGCCCGCGTCTCGGTGCGAGTCAAACCCACCAACGACGCCACTCGCGTCGGCGGGCTGCGCGTCAGCGGATATGCCGGCATCGGCAAGGCGAACGGCGGCGCCGACCGTAACCGCTACCTGGGGATGCTGTCGTACCGGACGCAGCGGTACACGCTCGCGGGCGAGTTCGTCTCGGTGAAGAACGCAGCCGTCACCGGCAGCATCATCAGCGCCTTCGGCGTCTATCACCTATCGTCCCCTAGCAAGGTCGCGCTGATCGCCCGTGTGGACATGTTCGATCCGAACACCAGCACCGCCAACAACCGGCAGACCCGGATCATCGGCGGCGCGTCATACCAGCTGTCCCCCAACGTGCGCCTCCTCGCGGACGTCGATCGCCTCTCGTTCGAGAGCGGCGCCACGGCCACGAACCAAATCCTGTTTCAGACGCAATTCACGTTCTAACGCATACTCGGAGAACGCACACTCATGACGTCCACTCGCTTGCTCGCTCTCGCCGCGCTGCTCGGCGCCGCCGTTCCGGGCGCCGCGCAGGTCCAGCTCAATGGTGCCGGGGCGACGTTCCCCAACATCATCTATTCGAACTGGATGCTGACCTACAATCAGGCGCATCCCGATGTGAAGCTGAACTACCAGTCGATCGGCTCGGGCGGCGGCATCCGGCAATTCTCCGATGGCACCGTGGACTTCGGTGGCACCGATGCACCGATGACCGACTCCGCCATCGCCGCCATCACCGGCAACGTGCTGCACATCCCGACGGTGCTCGGCGCCGTCGTCGCCGCGTACACATTGCCCGACGTCTCACAGCCGGTACGGCTCACCCCGGATGTGCTGGCGGACATCTTCCTGGGCAAGATCACGAAGTGGAATGATGCGCGCATCGCCAGCATCAATCCCGGCGTGGCGCTGCCGAACCAGGACATCATCGTCGTGCACCGCTCCGATGGCTCGGGCACGTCGTTCGTCTGGACGGACTACCTCGCCAAGGTGAGCCCGGAATGGGCGCAGAAAGTCGGCAAGGGAACGTCGGTCAACTGGCCGGTGGGCCTCGGCGGACGCGGCAACGAGGGTGTTGCCGCCACGGTCCGCCAGACTCCTGGCGCAATCGGGTACATCGAGCTGGGCTATGCCTTGCTCAACAAGATGCCGTTCGCCGTGCTGCGTAATCAGTCCGGCAACTGGATCACGGCCTCGCTCGAGTCGGTGACGGCAGCTGCCGCCGGCGCAATGAAGGACATGGGACAGAACACCGACTTCCGCGTGTCGATCACCAACTCGCCCGGCGCACAGGCATACCCGGCTGCGAGCTTCACCTGGCTGCTCGTGCATAAGACATACGGCGATTCGGCCAAGGCAGGGGCGCTCGTCGCGTTCATATGGTGGGCCGAGACAGAAGGCCAGGCTAAGGCGCCCGAGGTCGGCTATGCGCCGTTGCCCAGGGAGTTGCGTCCCTGAGTCCAGGCCCGCCTGAAGAGCGTCACCGCCAACGGGCGGCCTGTCTGGAGGGGCACCGCAGAGTAGCGATTCGCAGTGACAATCCCGTTACACCGCCGTGACAGGGAGTCCCTGAGCCGCCGGTAGGTTTCCGGCGGCCATGGCTCTCTTTCGCAGCGACCGCATCTACCAACGCACGCTCACCGCGTTCGCGCTTTCCCTGCCGCTCCTGATCCTCGTCATTCTTGGCGTGCTGCTGGTCAGCGCACTGCCCGCCATAAAGGCATTCGGGCCGTCGTTCCTATGGACCTCGACGTTGGATCCGGTGGCCGAAGTCTACGGTGCGGCGCCGATGATCTTCGGCACGCTCGCGTCGTCGCTGCTGGCATTGCTGATCGCGGTACCGCTGGCGCTCAGCGTCGCGATTTTTCTGACCGAGTTCTCGCCCCGCTGGCTGCGCCAGCCCGTGGCATTTCTGGTCGAGCTGCTCGCGGCGATTCCCAGCGTCGTGTACGGCACGTGGGGAATCTTTGTGCTCATTCCGTTCCTGCGGCAGCACGTCGTCCCGGTTCTCAAAGCGCTGTTCGGCTGGACGCCGTTTTTGCAGGGAGTGTTTTACGGCAATTCGCTGCTCGCCGGCGGCATCATCCTCGCAATCATGATCGTGCCGTACATCGCCGCGGTGTCGCGCGAAGTGCTCCTCGCAGTTCCGACGGCGCAGCGTGAGGCGGCACTCGCGATGGGTGCCACACGCTGGGAAACGGTGCGCTCCGCGGTGCTGCCGTACGGACGGGCGGGCCTCATCGGCGCGATCATCCTCGGCCTCGGCCGGGCGCTGGGGGAGACGATGGCGGTCACAATGGTGATTGGTAACCGCCACGATATCGGAGTCTCGCTGCTGCAGCCCGCGTACACGATGGCCGCCGCGATCGCCAACGAGTTCAGCGAGGCGACCACGAACATGTATCTGTCCGCGCTGTTCGAAGTGGGGCTGATCCTTTTCGTACTGACGGTGGTGGTCAACGCGGTGGCCCGCATTCTGATCTGGCGCGTCGCGCGCGGCGCGGCCGTGGGGAGTAAGGCCCTGTGAGCGGACGCACGCTGCGCCGCCACCTCACGAGCCGGCTGATGACCGTGCTGGTGATCATCCTCTCGTTCACGGCCGTCCTCGCCCTGGTGCTCATTCTCGGCAACCTGATCGCGAAGGGTGCCTCGTCGCTCGACTGGGCGTTCTTCACCAGGAGCCCGGTGCCCGCCGGACAATCGGGCGGCGGCGTCGCAAACGCCATTGTCGGAACCGTCATCGTGGTCGGCCTCGCGGCGCTGATCGGCGTGCCGGTCGGCGTCGGCGCCGGGATGTACCTCGCCGAGTATGGCGCCGGACGGCTGGGGTTCCTCGTGCGCTTCATCGCGGACGTACTGAACGGCACGCCGTCGATCGTGATCGGCATCGTGGGATGGACGTTCATCGTCAAGCCCAGCGGCCGCTTCTCGGCGTTGGCGGGCAGCGTCGCGCTGGCCATCCTCATGATCCCCATGCTGGCGCGCACGACGGAGGAAATGGTCCGCCTAGTGCCGCACTCGCTCAGGGAGGCCGCACTGGCGCTCGGCTATCCGCGCTGGCGCACCTCGCTCAAGATCGTGGCGCGCACCGCCCTGGCCGGAATCGTCACCGGATGTCTGGTCGGGATCGCGCGCGTGGCCGGTGAGACGGCCCCGCTGCTGTTCACCGCGCTCGGAAACCTCAATTTCACCGTCAACGCCAATCAACCGATGCAGACGCTGTCGCTGCAGATCTACGTGTACGCGACCGGCCCATTCGACGAGTGGCATCGCCTGGCCTGGGCGTCGGCGCTGGTGCTGATGGGGCTTGTCCTCGTGATCTCTCTGGCGGCCCGCTGGGTCACCCGGCAGCGCTATGGTAGCGTCCGCTAACACGCGGCTGCGGCTCGAGGCGGCGCACGTCACGGCGCTGTTCGGACAACAGCGCGCCGTACGCGACGTGTCGCTCTTGTTTCCGGCACATACGGTCACCGCCATCATCGGGCCGTCTGGCTGCGGCAAGTCCACCCTGCTCCGTTGCCTCAACCGGATGCACGAGCTGACCCCGGGCGCAACGGTCAGCGGCGAGGTGTTGCTCGACAACGTGAACATCTACGGCGGCGACGTGAACCCGGTCGAGCTGCGGCGCCGGATCGGCATGGTGTTCCAGCGGCCGACGCCATTTCCCACGATGTCGATCTACGACAACGTCGCGGCGGGACTCAAGGTCAACGGCGGGCGGCGCCGCGGCGAAATCGCTGACGCCGTCGAGCGCGCGCTGCGCCAGGCGGCGCTGTGGGACGAGGTGAGCGACCGTCTTCGGACGAGCGCGCTGGCGTTGTCGGGCGGCCAACAACAGCGGCTTTGTATCGCGCGCGCCGTGGCGCCACGGCCGGAGATCCTGCTGCTCGACGAGCCGACCGCGTCGCTCGATCCCGCCGGCACGCAGCGCATCGAGGAGCTGTGCCACGAGCTCAAACGGCTCTACACGATCGTGATCGTGACGCACAACATGCAGCAGGCGGCGCGCGTCTCCGATTACACTGCGTTCATGTATCTCGGCAGCCTGATCGAGGTAGGACGCACAAACGACGTCTTCACGAAGCCGAAAGTGGAGCAGACGGAGGCGTATATCACCGGAAGGTTTGGATGAGTGCGACGACGGCGGATCGGCGGTTTGGCGGTTCGGCGGATCGAAAGCCGGCTATCGAGCCGCCCAACCGCTCAACCGCCCAACCGCCCGTACTCGAATCCCGCGCCTACAACTTCTGGTACGGGCTAAACCACGCGCTCCACGACATCTCGATCGCGATCCCCCGCAACGCGATCACGGCGCTGATCGGCCCGTCGGGATGCGGCAAGACGACGTTTCTGCGGTCCATCAACCGGCTGCACGATCTCACGCCCGGGGCGCGACACGGCGGCGATATCCTGCTCGACGGCGGGTCGATCTTCGCGCGGGGGACCGACGTGGTCGCGCTGCGGCAGCGGATCGGCATGGTCTTCCAGCGCCCCAATCCGTTTCCCAAGCCGGTCTACGACAACGTGGCCTACGGGCCGCGCCTCAACGCGCTGGCGCATCCGCGCGAGCTGCCGGACCGCGTGGAACGCGCGCTGCGGCAGGCGGCGTTGTGGGACGAGGTGAAGGACCGGCTGCGCGAGCCGGGCACGGCGCTCTCCGGCGGGCAGCAGCAGCGGCTCTGCATCGCGCGCGCGCTCGCCAACGAGCCGGAGTTGCTGCTGATGGACGAGCCGTGCTCCGCCCTCGACCCGATCGCGACCCAACGCATCGAGGAGCTGCTGGTCGAGCTGAAGCGGACGTACACAATCGTGATCGTCACGCATAACATGCAGCAGGCGGCGCGTGTGTCGGATTACACGGGATTCTTTTACGTGGGCGAGCTGCTGGAGTTCGGAATGACGCAGCAGGTCTTCACTCGCCCTGCCGATGAACGGACAGAAGCTTACATCACGGGAAGGTTCGGATGAACGCACAAGCGACGAGCCACAGGCATTTCCACGACGAGCTCTCCGAGCTCAAGGTCGCGCTCCTCAACATGTCGGGTGAAGCGCAGGCCGCGCTCGCCGCCGCCGTCGACGCCGTGCTGCAACGCGACGGCGACAAGGCGCGCGACGTGATCGCGGGGGATCGTGAGATCGACCAGCTCGAGCTCGACGTCGAGGAAACGGTCATCCGCCTGCTGGCGACCCAGCAGCCGATGGCGCGCGACCTGCGCTTCCTCACGGCGGCGATGAAGATCTCCAACGACCTCGAGCGCGTGGGGGATCACGCCGTCAACATCGCGCAATCCGCCGAGCGCCTGCTCGCCAGCCGGCCCATCGTGCCGGAGCCGGAGCTGCTGGAGATGGCGCGTCAGGCACGCACCATGCTGGCCGACGCGCTGGACGCGTTCGTACGCGGCGACGCGCAGGCCGGCCGGGCGATCTGCCGCCGCGACGACAGCGTGGACGCGCTGCACGCATCGATGTTCCGGATCCTGCTGACGCACATGATGGAAGACCCGCACATCATCGGCACCGCGATGGAGCTATTCCTGGTGAGCCGGAACCTGGAGCGAGTGGCGGACCTGGCGACGAATATCGCGGAAGACGTCGTCTTCCTCGTCGAGGGGAAGTCGATTAAACACCACGCGGAAGGATAGGAGTCTGGATCTAGGAGTCTGGAGTCGGAATTCCTGGATCCCGGCTCCTGACTCCAGAATCCTCAATAGGTCCGGTAGCGGTAATACGACTCGGGCTGCGTCGGGCGGCGGCGCAGCACCTCCTCCGAGGCGAACAGCCGCACCAGCAGTATTCCCGCGATAAAGCCGCCGATGTGCGCGAAGAACGCAACGCCGCCCTTCTCGACGTCGCTGAGACTTCCGAGACCGCTCAAGAGCTGAAGCACGATCCAGTAACCGAGCATCACCCAGGCGGGCAGCGCCACGGTCGTGATGTAGATCGGCAGAATGATCAGGGTGTGGACGCGCACCCGCGGATACAACAGGAGATAAGCGCCCAGGACGCCGCTGATGGCTCCGGACGCGCCGATCATCGGGACGAGGGAATGGGGGCTGACGAAGGTCTGCGTCGCGGCGGCGGCGATGCCACAGAGCAGGTAGAAGATCAGGAATTTCCCGTGCCCCATCACGTCTTCGATGTTGTTCCCGAACACCCACAGGAACACCATGTTGCCGATCAGGTGCAGCCAGCCGCCGTGCATGAACATCGACGTAAGCACGGTCCAATACTGCGGCGCCGCGTCGACCAGGCAGTACATCCCGGGACCGAGCGCAACGCCGCTGCCGGGCTTGGCGTTTCGCAGGATTTCCGCAGGAATGAGGCCGAGGTCGCAGACCGAGCGCGCGAGTGGCCCCTGCGCCCCCGCGCCCTGTAAAAGAATGAACGCGAGCACATTGGCGATGATGATGGCGACGGTGATGACGGCAGGTCGTTCAGTGGGGTTTTCGTCCCGGAAGGGAAACATGGGTCGGAATCTAGACGGTTAGGTGGTTGTGCGGTTAGAATGCTGAGTCGAACCGCCGAACCGCCTGCCTTTTTGGCATTTTAATTCGGCACGATGCTTGCCTTCTGCGACCGAGGGCATCAGGTCGGCATCAAATCCCTATCAGGAGCTGAGAATGGCTGAGAAGATCATCGGCATTGACCTCGGGACGACAAATTCCGTTGTCTCAGTCATGGAAGGCGGCGATCCCGTTGTCATCCCCAACGCGGAAGGCGGGCGAACGACGCCCTCCGTGGTCGCATTCACCAAGGACGGCGAACGGCTCGTTGGGCAGGTGGCGAAGCGGCAGGCGGTGACCAACCCGCAGAACACGATCTTCTCGATCAAGCGTTTCATGGGGCGGCGCTTCGAAGAAGTGAGCGAAGAGATCAAGCGCGTTCCCTACAAGGTCATCCGCGGCCAGAACGGGCTCGCGGCCGTGGAGGTCAGCGGCAAGCAGTACGCCCCGCCGGAGATCTCGGCGATGATCCTCCAGAAGATGCGGCAGACGGCGGAGGACTATCTCGGCCACAAGGTCGAAAAGGCGGTCATCACCGTCCCCGCGTACTTCAACGATTCCCAGCGCCAGGCGACCAAGGACGCCGGCAAGATCGCCGGCCTCGACGTGGTCCGGATCATCAACGAGCCGACCGCCTCCGCGCTGGCGTACGGACTCGATAAGAAGAAAGAAGAGAAGGTCGCGGTCTACGACCTGGGCGGCGGTACATACGACATTTCCATTCTGGAACTCGCCGAGGGCGTCTTCGAGGTCAAGAGCACGAACGGCGACACCCACCTGGGCGGCGACGACTTCGATGCCCGGGTCATGGATTGGCTGGTCGGGGAATTCAAGCGCGATCAGGGGATCGACCTCTCCAAGGATCCGATGGCGCTGCAGCGGCTCAAGGAAGCCGCCGAGAAGGCCAAGATGGAGCTGTCGACCGTCCTGCAGACGGAAATCAATCTGCCGTTCATCACGGCGGATCAGTCCGGCCCCAAGCATCTGAACCTCACGCTCACCCGCGCGAAGCTCGAGCAGCTGGTGGACGATCTGGTGAAGCGCACGATTCCGCCCATGCAGAAGGCGCTGACGGATGCCGGGCTCAAGCCGGGTGACATCAACGAGGTCATCCTGGTCGGTGGCCAAACGCGGATGCCGAAGGTCCAGGAGATAGTGAAGAGCTTCTTCGGCAAGGAGCCGCACAAGGGTGTGAACCCCGACGAGGTGGTGGCCATCGGGGCGGCGATTCAGGGAGGCGTGCTCGCCGGCGAGGTCAAGGACGTCTTGCTGCTCGACGTCACCCCGCTGTCGCTCGGCATCGAGACGCTGGGCGGCGTCACGACCGTGCTGATTGGGCGCAACACGACCATCCCGACCAAGAAGTCGGAGGTGTTCTCGACAGCTGAGGACAATCAGACGACCGTGGAGATCCACGTGCTCCAGGGCGAGCGGCAGATGGCAGTGGACAACCGCACCATCGGCAAATTCCAGCTCACCGGAATTCCACCCGCTCCGCGCGGCATTCCGCAGGTCGAGGTGACGTTCGACATCGATGCCAACGGTATCCTGCACGTCTCCGCCAAGGACAAGGCGACGGGCAAGGAGCAGAAGATCCGGATCGAAGCGTCCTCCGGGTTGGCGGACAAAGACATCGACAAGATGGTGAAGGACGCCGAGGCGCACGCCGCCGAGGACAAGAAGCGGCGCGACGTGATCGAGCAGCGCAACCGCCTCGACAACATGGTGTACCAGGTCACCAAGGAGTCCAAGGAGTGGGTGGACAAGCTCGAGGCGGGCCTCAAGTCCCGACTCGATGCGGCCATTCAGTCGGCGCAGTCGGCCCTGCGTAGCGGCAACGCCGACGAAATCAGCAAGGCTTTGGACGAGCTGCAGCAGGCATATTCCGCAGCGGGAGCATCGCTCTATGCTGCGCGAGGCGCCGCAGGTGCCGAACCCCAGGGCGGCGATGGTCAGCCCGGCGCGGAAGGCGCGAAGAAGGATGAGAAGGTGGTGGATGCCGATTACGAAATCATGGACGACGATAAATCCAAAAAGTCATAAAGGGGGGACGGATGTCGGTGAAGACGCGGGACTGGTTGAAATTCGGCACTTTGGTGGCACTGGCGTTTGCGCTGGGGCTGGCATTCGCTTCGGCGTTTCGTTTACCAACCCGCGGCGAAGCGGCGGTCCGCTCGGTTCTGCAGGACACGGGCCGCCCGCTGCCGCAGGCGAAGGCCGCGGTCGATCTCGGCCAGGCATTCGCGTCGGTCGCCGAGCATGTGAAGCCTGCGGTCGTGTTCATCCGCTCCGAACGCCGTGAGCGGGTCGCCAACCGCCGCTTGCCGCCGGGGTTCGAGGATTTCTTCCAGGTCCCGCGCCGTCCCCAGGTCGAGCAGGGCTCGGGCTCGGGCTTCATCGTCTCGCAGGACGGCTACATCCTCACGAATAATCACGTCGTGCAGGGCGCGGACCGCGTGACGGTTCGGCTGTTCGACAATCGCGAATTCATGGCAAAAACCGTCGGGACCGATCCCTCCACCGACGTCGCGGTCATCAAGATCCAGGCGGCCGCTCTGCCCACGGTCCGGCTCGGCGATGCCGATTCGACCGAGATCGGCAACTGGGTGCTGGCTATCGGCAACCCGCTGGGCGAAGCGTTCACGTTTACCGTGACGGCGGGCATCGTGAGCGCCAAGGGCCGGCTGCTGTCGGGGCTGAACTCCAGCCGCTACGCGATTCAGGACTTCATTCAGACCGACGCCGCGATCAATCCCGGCAACTCGGGAGGACCGCTGGTCAACGTGCGTGGCGAGGTGATCGGCATCAATGCCGCTATCGCCAGTGAGACCGGATATTATAACGGGTACGGGTTTGCCATCCCGATCAACCTCGCCCGCACCGTGATGATGCAGCTGATCGCCACCGGCCACGTCGAGCGCGCGGTCATGGGCATCAACATCCGTGATGCGGATCAGGATGACGCTCAGGCCGTCGGGCTGTCGGCGATCAAGGGCGTCCTCATCCGCGCCTACACGAGTGATGATTCCCCGGCAAAGCGTGCCGGACTGCAGCAGGGCGACGTGATCGTCGCGGTCGAGGGACAACCGGTGCAGTCCGTGCCCCAACTGCAACAGCGCGTCGCGTTCAAGAAGCCGGGAGATGTCGTCCAGGTCACATTCGTGCGCAACCGGGGACAACAGCAGACGTTGCCGGTCCGGCTCGCGGCGCCGCCCAGTGCCGAGCGGGAAACGGCCGACAACGATTCCGGTGAGCGCGACGAACCGGCGAGTGCGACCAGCCCGCTGGGCATTTCGGTGCAGCCGCTCACGCAGGAAGACGCGCGCGATCCGGACCTGCGTCCGATTGTCCGGGCCGGTGGGGCGCTGGTGGTGACCGAAGTCTCCCCTGACGGACCCGCCTATCGCAAGCTCGCGGATGCGTCATCGGGATATCCGGACGTCATTTTGAAGGTCAACGGCCAGCCGACGCGGACGGTCTCGGAATTCCGCTCCGCCGTCGGGGCGATTCGGAAGGGCGACATCGCAACGTTGTCCGTCTTGCGGCGGACGTCGGACGGTTGGGTGGGCGATGTCGTGCGGATGCGCGTACCGTAGGGGGTAGGGGCGCAGCATGCTGCGCCCCTACGAACGTTGAAACGGATCGGGGGCCGCGCACACCGGCCCCCGATTTGTTTCGGCGAGCCGGCAGTCAGGGGATGGGACGTCGCTCCACCAGCATGACCAGCGCGGTTACGGCCAGCCAGCCCACAAACGCGGCCTGCGCAAAGTAGAGGTAGGGGAGGAACTCACTGAAGACCAACCCGACGACGCCGCAGATTACGGCGACCACCCACGCCATCCACGCGAGCCATTTCGGCCACACCCCGCCGTTCCGTATCGCCCAACCGAGCATGTAGGCCACGAGCCCCAGCAGAAACGTCGCGAGCCGCTCGGCCGCCAGTCCCATCGGGTGGAGCATGTCGTAGACGAAGACGGCGTGCGTGCCGGTCAGCCCCGTATCGGATGCGGTATAGGCGCGCGCCAGCTGCCAGCCGGCGCCGACCATGAAGAGGATGTTGAGCGACCAGACCGAAAAGGCGAATGCGCCCAGCCGCACGCCCGCGCGCCCCGGTGTCGAGCCCGGCGTGTCGTTGTGGCGCAGCGCGACGCCAACCACGCCCGTGTACATGAATGCCAGACCAAACAGCAGCGACCAATGAATCGCACGCCAGCCGTTCGTGCGCGCGATGGCACTGAGCTGCGCGGCACCATCGCCGGAGAGCAACGGATGCAGGAGACCGGCGACACCGAACAGCAGGACGCCGAGGAGCAGGCAGAAACCATAGAACAGCGGACGTCGCGTGACGATCATGGGGCCTAATCTAGCACGCACTCGGCGCGACGATATATTGGGCCGCCATGGACTTGAATCGCATCCTCCGCGAAGGCTTCATCGCCGGCTGCATCGGCGCCGCGACCGTCGCCGCCTGGTTCCTGATCGTCGACACGATCAACGGCCAGCCGCTGTTCACACCGGCGATGCTCGGCAGCGCGGTCTTCTGGGGCGCGCACGATCCCTCGGCGGTTGTCATCGAGCCCGCCCGCATCTTCGGGTACACGATGATTCACGTCAGCGCGTTCGTCGTGGTCGGATGCGTCGCCGCGGCGCTCGCAGCCGAGGTCGAGTTCGCGCCCTCGACACTATTTCTCGTCATCGTCGGATTCTGCTTCTTTGAGGTCGGCTTCTACATTCTCGTCGCCCTGCTCGCCAAACCGCTGCTCGGCTACCTGGCATGGTGGAGTGTCGCGATCGGCAACGGTCTAGCGGCGCTGGGGATGGGATACTTCTTGTGGCGTGAACATCCGAAGATCGGTGAGGAACTGAGACGGCATCCGTTGGGAGAGACCGAGGACGGAGAATAATGCGAAATTCGGAAGTCGAAATGCGAAACAGATTGACTAGTTTCGACCCTCACCCTGGGATTCCGCATTTCGCATTTCGAATTCCGCATTGCCATAGGCCTCCTCCGGAACTCCCGTTTCAGCATCCGTTCGTTGATCCCAGACTGAGTATCGGAACCAGATAACGGTCATCACGATCCACAGCATCAATCCCCCCAGGACCCACATCAACAAGCCGCCAATTTGTTGATCCTCGAGCGGTGACAAGCCCCAAACGCGCGGCGCGGCGGCGTAGAACGGATAGAGCACTGAATCCGAGAGCGAGATCAACGCGCCCGTGACCGACATCGGAATGCCGAGCAGGAACAGGTACAACAGCTGGAGCAGGTGCGGAATGCGCGGCAGCTCGGGAACGGGCGAGAGCACCGGCCACCACATGATGACCGCGGTGGTGAGGAAAACGAGGTGCTGGAGGATATGGAGGTTGTGATGACGCAGCGCGGCCTCGTAGAGCGCCGGCACATGCCAGATCACG
>QHUQ01000045.1 GCA_003221985.1 Gemmatimonadota bacterium
GATGCCGTTGCAGCGACCCCTCGCGCAGCCGAATGCGATCACCCGGCGCGGTGCGCGGCACGAAGACGACGCGGCCATCGCTCAGCCGCCCAACCCCGTCTCCTCCGACCGCAACGCCAGTGATGGTCACGAGATCGTTCACTCGAGATCGTCCCGGAGGGCGAGTCGCCGGCTCTCGATCACCCATGGCGACGGTCCGACGGCCGGACGGCCCGACGGCCCCAGTCGTTCAGTTTCAGCGGCCGTCCGGCCGTCAGGCCGTCCGGCCGCCCTGCGTTCGTCCGCAACGATCGCCGCCGCGACCGCGAGCGCCCGTTCGACCCCGCCGCGGGGCGGTGCGGCGAGCACTCTTGCGCCGGCGCGCTCGAGATACTGGATGTCGATTTCGCCCTTGAGAAACTCGCCGTCGTCCATGACGCGCAGATGGAATGGCTGGCTGGTGGGCAGGCCCACGATGACGAGCTCGCGCAACGCCCGGCGCATGCGCTGCACTGCGATGTCGCGCGTCTCACCCCACGTGATGAGTTTGGCGAGCAACGGGTCATAGAACAGCGTCACGTCGTTCCCCGCCTCCACACCCGAATCCCAGCGGACGCCCGGCCCGCTCGGCACGCGCAGATACTGCAATACGCCGGTCGCGGGAAGAAAATCATTGAAGGGATCTTCCGCCGTGATGCGGCATTCGATCGCGTGACCGCGCGGGTGCAGCTGGCCGCCGGGGCCCGACGCGCCGTGCACGCGCATCGCCTGCCCCGCCGCGATGCGCAGCTGCTCGCGCACCAGATCCACGCCGTACACCAGCTCCGTGACGGGATGCTCGACCTGAATCCGCGTGTTCATCTCGAGGAAGTAGAACTCGCCCGACGGGGTGAGCAGAAACTCGATCGTGCCCGCGCTGACGTAGCCCACCGCCCCGGCGGCGGCGGTCGCCGCTTCCGCCAGGCGGCGGCGCAGTGCCGGAGATACGGCAACCGACGGCGATTCCTCGATGAGCTTTTGATGCCGCCGCTGAATGCTGCATTCCCGCTCGCCGAGCGCCACAACGCGGCCGCGATGGTCGGCGAGAATCTGAATCTCGATGTGACGCGGCCGTTCGAGATACTTCTCGACGTACATGCTGCCGTCGCCGAACGCCTTCTGGGCTTCGCGCCGGGCGGCATGGAATCCGGCCTCGACCTCCGACTCGGCGCCGACGAGCCGCATGCCCTTCCCGCCCCCGCCGGCGACGGCCTTGAGCATGACCGGAAAGCCGAGGCGCTTCGCCTCGCGACGCGCCTCGACGGGATCGCGCAGCGGCGCCGCGGTTCCCGGGACGACCGGCACGCCGGCGGCCTGCATGCGGCGCCGCGCCTCGGTCTTGTCGCCCATGGCGCGAATGGCGGCGGCGGGCGGGCCGACGAACACGAGTCCTGCCTCCACGCAGGCGTCGGCGAAGGCGGCGCGCTCCGACAGGAATCCGTAGCCGGGATGGACGGCCTGGCAACCGTTGGCGCGTGCCGCCGCGATCAGCTTGGGGATGGCGAGATAGGATTCCGCGGAGGGCGCGGGGCCGAGCAGCACCGCGGCGTCGGCATCGCGGACGTGCGGGGCGAGACGGTCAGGCTCGGAATAGACCGCGACCGCTTCGAGACCTTCCTCGTGGCACGCGCGGATGACACGCACCGCGATCTCGCCGCGGTTCGCGACCAGCACCCGCTTCAACGACACCCGACCTCAGACCCTAGATCGAACGCCTCGAGAGCTTTACACAGCGCGCCGACGTTGCCGGCCGCCCGCCGGTACAGCGCGATTGCCGGCGGGCCCCACGTTCCGTGTTCGTCGATCGACAGCTTCAGTGCCGCAAACACGAAGTCCTGGGCGGGGACGCGATCCGCTTTCGTCTCCCTGCCGGTCACCCACACCAGGGGGCGTTTGTTCCATTTGACCTCGCGCTCCGCGGGGGGGCGCTCGAAGCCCATGCTCGCGCATACCGCACGCGACTGGCTCAGGGCACGCACCGAGCGCTCGCGCGTTTTCAGCTCGTGCAGCACGCGATTGCGCAACACACTGTCGCCGCGCCAGCGGTCCATCGGGACGATGACGAGATCGGGCCGGAGCCCGCGGGAAAACCGCAGGTACCAGGCGGCCTGCGTGTCGGTTTCGCCGGCGGTGAACAGGATGCCCTGATGCGGGCAGGCCCGCAGCAGATTCTCGCCCAGCTCCTCCAACACCGGCGGCAAGCGCAGCGCTTCGGGCAGGGTGTGCCACGTGAGCGTCGCCGCGGCGCTGCCCGCCGATTCCCAATCGACGTACGCCCGCTCGCCCAGCGCGTAGATGCGGAAGACGCGCGCCGAATCGGCGGTGCGCGTGCCGGCGCTCCAGCGCGCCGACCGTTCGAACGCCAGCTGGGCCGTGTCGAGCATCGCGTGGGCCCAGACCGTGTCCAGCGGGACCGGTTTCTTGTGGACGTGATACTCCACGCCGCGCTGCAGGTACGCGCGCCCCAGCTCCAGCCACGCCGGCCCGTCCGTCGAATCCGCGTTCACGCGGGCCCACAGCTCGGCGCGCACCGAGTCGGGGGTGGGCGGGGCGGGCGGGGCGGGCGGGGCGGGCGGGAGCGGGCTTTGCACCAGCAGCAGCCCCAGGACCGCCTTACAGAGGAATGTTCCCATGCTTCTTGGGCGGGTTCTTGGCGCGCTTCGTCTCCAAGGTCAGCAGTGCCTCGATCAGACGCGGGCGCGTGTCGCGCGGATCGATGATGTCATCAAGATAGCCGCGGGCGGCCGCCTGGTAGGGATGAGCGAACTTCTCGCGGTACTCGTTGGTACGCTCCTCGCTGGCCTCTCCTTTATAGAGGATCTCCACCGCGCCTTTGGGGCCCATCACGGCAATCTCGGCGGTCGGCCAGGCGACGTTGTAGTCGCCGCGAATGTGTCTGGAGCTCATTACGTCATAGGCGCCGCCATAGGCTTTGCGCGTGATGACGGTGAGCTTCGGCACCGTCGCCTCGCAGTAGGCGAACAACAGCTTCGCGCCATGCTTGATGATACCCCCGTGCTCCTGCGCCACCCCCGGCAGAAACCCGGGGACGTCCTCGAAGGTCACGAGCGGAATGTTGAACGCATCGCAAAAGCGAATGAAGCGCGCACCCTTGAGCGAGGCGGCGATGTCGAGCACGCCGGCGAGGGCCGCCGGCTGATTCGCGACGATCCCCACCGGCCGTCCCGCCAGTCGCGCAAAGCCGACGATCAGGTTGTTGCCGTAATCGGGCTGTACCTCGAGAAATACGCCGCCGTCGACGACGCGCTTGAGCACGTCATGCATGTCGTACGGCTTCGCGGGCTCGTCGGGGACGACGTCGAGCAGGGCTTCGTCGCGCCGGTCGGGCGGATCGTCGGATGGGCGGACGGGCGGACTGTCGAGATTGTTGCCGGGGATAAACCCCAGCAATGTGCGAATCGCGGTAATCGATTCGAGCTCCGAGTCGTGCACGAAATGCGCGATCCCCGACGTCGCGCCGTGCACGTCCGCGCCGCCCAGCTTCTCGAAATCCACTTCCTCGTGCGTCACGGTCTTCACCACGCTGGGCCCGGTCACGAACATGTAGGAGATGCCGCGCACCATGAAGATGAAGTCGGTGATGGCGGGGCTGTAGACGGCGCCGCCGGCGCAGGGGCCCAGGATGGCGCTGAGCTGCGGCACCACGCCCGACGCGAGGGTGTTGCGCAGGAAGATGCCGGCGTAGCCGCCGAGGGACGCGACGCCCTCCTGGATGCGCGCGCCGCCCGAATCGTTGAGCCCCACGACGGGCGCGCCGTTCTGCACGGCGAGGTCCATCACCTTGCAGATCTTCTCGGCGTGCGCCTCGGACAATGAGCCGCCGAAGACCGTGAAGTCCTGCGAGAAGACGTAGACGAGGCGCCCTTCGACCCGCCCCCAGCCCGTCACGACGCCGTCGCCGAGCACTTTCTGGTCGGCGAGTCCGAAATCCGTCGCGCGATGCGTGACGAAGCGGTCGAGCTCGACGAAGGAGCCGGGGTCGAGCAGCACATCGAGCCGCTCGCGCGCCGTCATTTTCCCCTTTTGGTGTTGAGTGGCGATACGGTCGGAACCACCACCCTGCTCGGATTCGGAACGCTTTTGCTGCAGGAGCTCGAGTTTCTCGCGCATGCTCATGGTGCGGGAATCTAGAACTGGAAACGAACGGGGGACAGGATCTACGCGTCGAGGTTTTGCATGTCCTCGCTTGGCGGCGTCGGCGCCGGGACCGGGATGATGTCGTCTTTCGGAAATCCAGTAGCGGCGAGGACGATTCTGTGGTGGATGGGATCCACCTCGAGAACCTTCAGTTCCACAGCCTGGCCTTCCTTCACCGCATCCCCCGGCTGCTGAATGTCGGGAATGCCGAGCTGCGACATCGGCACAAAGCCCTCGATGTCACTGCCCAGGTCCACGACGACGCCCTTGTCCATCAGCCGCATCACGCGGCCGCGCAGCTCGGTGCCGACGGGATACGTCTCACCGATACGCAGCCACGGATCTTCCTGCGCCTGCTTGAGGCCCAGCGAGATCCGCTTGTTCTCGGCGTCCACGTTGAGAATCAGGACGTCGACTTCGTCGCCCTTCTTCACGACTTCCGACGGATGCTGCACGCGCTTGGTCCACGACATGTCGGAGATGTGAATCAGGCCGTCGATGCCCGGCTCGATTTCGACGAACGCGCCGAACGACGTGAGGTTGCGCACCTTGCCGCGCAGCCGGGTGCCGACCGGATACTTCTGCGGCAGCGCCATCCACGGATCCTGCTCCGTCTGCTTCATGCCGAGCGAGACCTTCTCCTCCGTCTCGTCGACCTTCAGCACGACCGCTTCGATCGACTCGCCGATCGACACAAGCTTGGACGGATGCCGCACGTTGCGCGTCCAGCTCATCTCGGAGATGTGCACCAGGCCTTCGATGCCCGGCTCGAGCTCGACGAACGCACCGTAATTCGTGATCGACACGACTTTGCCCTGCACGCGCGTGCCAACCGGATACTTCGCCGCGACGTTCTGCCACGGATACGGCTGCAGCTGTTTCAGGCCGAGCGAGATGCGCTCGCGCTCCCAATCGATGTCGAGGACCTTGACCTCGAGCTCCTGGCCGATCTGCACCATCTCGGACGGGTGCGACACGCGACCGTAGCTCATGTCGGTGATGTGCAGCAGGCCGTCGACGCCCCCGAGGTCGATGAAGGCGCCGAAGTCGGTGATGTTCTTGACGACGCCTTTGCGGACCTGGTTGACCGACAGCTCTTTCATCAGGACGTCGCGCTTGGTCTTGCGCTCCGCTTCCAGCAGCACGCGGCGCGACACGACGATGTTGCGGCGGCGCTTGTTGAGCTTGATGATCTTGAACTCGAAGCTCTGGCCGAGCAGCTCGTCGATATTTGGAACGCGCCGCAGCGCGATCTGGCTGCCGGGCAGGAACGCGTCGACACCCATCAGGTCCACCACGACGCCGCCCTTGATCTTTTTCACGAGCGTGCCGGTGACGCCTTCGTCCTTCTCATGCGCTTCGCGGATCCGCTCCCAGACGCGCATGAAATCGGCTTTCTTCTTCGAAAGCACGACCGCGCCTTCCTGGTCCTCGAGGTGCTCGAGGAAGACTTCGATCTCGTCGCCTTCCTTGAGGCTCCTCGGATCTTTGAACTCGTCGATCGCCACCGCGCCTTCCGACTTGAAACCGACGTCGAGAATGACGGCGGTGTCGGTCACGCGCAGCACTTTCGATTTGACGATCTCGCCTTCTTGGATATTCGACAGCGTCCCCTCGTACAGCAGGGTCATTTTCTCGATCTCGTCGGACGAATATTCCTCGTCGAGACCGGAGCGGACGCGCAGTTGCGGACGGGGAGGTTTGCGAGTGGGGATGTCTTCTTCGAATTCTTCTACGTCACGTGCTTCTACGAGCATGCGG
>QHUQ01000022.1 GCA_003221985.1 Gemmatimonadota bacterium
ACCCAGCCGCCGTTCGGGTTCGTATCGATCTGCTGGCGCATCTTCATGTAGCTGTCGCGCACTTCCGGATCCATCGCCTGCAGCACGCGCTCGTCCTTGGTCGGACGCCCGGCCACGAACGGCTCGTACACCGCGAGCGTGGACGTCATGGAGACATGATGCTGGACGAGGGAGCGAATCGTGGCCTGCCCCGCATCACCCTTGGGATCGGACGCGCTGATCTGAGACATAAGATTGACCGGACACACGTCCGCCTGCTTGCCCGTGGTGAAATCTGACGCGGTGAGCATGCCGTGCTCGAGATTGTCGATGCCAAGCGCCACCGCCTCCTTGAAACTCACCGAGCACAAATGTCCGGTGACTTTGACGCCGCGCTTGTGTGCTTCCTGAATCGCGGCGCCGAGCTCGGCGCGACGAATGTCCGTATATGCCTTGATCCACGTCGCCCCTTCGGCCGCCCAGTACGCCACGAAGCGGCGCGCCGCTTCCGGGGAATTCACGATCGCCATCGCCCCGCCGCCCTGAGCGCCGGTGATATAGGGCGCGGTGAGGTGGATCCGCGGTCCCGGGACGTACCCGTGATCGATGATGTCCTTGAGATTGATCTCCGCGTACGGCGCGCGGCTGCCCGTGGTGCGAATCGTGGTCACGCCCGAGCCCAGATACAGCCGCGGGCCGGTGTACGACATCTGCACCGCGCGCCCGCCCGCCGCCGTGTAGAACAGATGGTCGTGCATCCCGACGAGCCCCGGAATCACCGTCGAGCCGCTCAAGTCCAGCGTCTTGGCGCCGTCGGGAATGAGCACCGCCGACGACGGCCCCACCGACACGATCCGGCCGGAGCGCAGCACGATGGTCTGGTCCGCCTTGGGCGCGGCGCCTGTTCCATCCACGAGCAACACGTGCGTCAGCGCGACCAGCGAGGTATCCACGGTGATGTACTCGCGGACCTGCGCCGTGAACGAGTCGGGACGCTGCGCGGTCAGAGCGACCAGGAGTGTGAGCGCGTACATGAAGGCTCCTCGCTAATTCACGGTGAAGTGCATCATCATCCCGGCCGAGAGATGCTCCGCGATGTGACAGTGCAGCATCCACTGACCGGGGTTGGCGGTGTCGAGCAGAATATCCACCACGCTGCCCGCGGGCACCAGCACGGTGTCTTTCCACGCCAGGTCGGTATTTGGAACGCCATTCACCGCCAGCACGAGAAAGCGCTGGCCGTGCACATGGATCGGATGCTGCATGCCGTGAAAGGCGCGGCGCTCGTTGACGAGGCGCAGCTTCACCGGCTCGCCGCGCCGAAAGCTCCAGTCGATGTCCATGTTCTGCCGCCCGCTCTCCGGATCCTTCAGAACCCAGCGCACCTGCCGGCCCGTCGATGCCCAGTTCATCATCGGCATCGTCCCGCCCCATTCGACGGGCGCAAAGTAGATCGAGTCGAGCTGCATCAGTCGCTCGGTGACGTACGGCAGTCCGTGCGTCTCTAGGGTCAACACCAGCGTCTTGTCGGGGACTCGGTCGATAAACCGGCGATACGGTTCGAGGGCGGCGAAGGGCGGCGGAGGGCCGCGAAGGGCGGCAAAGGCTTTGCCCAGGTCATTCGGAACACGTTGCGGCGAGACGGTCACGACGCCAAGCGTGTCGGTCTCTTGAAAGAAGCGGCCAAAGAGATGATCCAAGCCACGCACGCGATTTACGAGCGCGACGGTCCCCGGCCGCTCGAATCGGACATGGACGACATAGCGCTCGGCGGGACCGATCACGACGTTATCGACCCACGTTTCCCGCTCGAACGGGCCTGCATCGGCGGCGATGAGCTTCATGCGCGCGCCGGGAAACGACAGGTTCAACGTGCGGGTGTTCGAGGCGTTGGTCAGATAGAAGCGCACCACTTGACCGCGACGCACCGACAGCCGATAGCCCGGCTCACCGTTCACGAGAAACACATTTCCAAACCGGCCCATCAGGGCGTGCGTCGGTGATTCCAGCCCAAATGGAATGAGGCTTCCATCGCCGACCAGCAGATCCTGCAGCATCAGGATCTGTTCTTGATTGGCGGCGATCTTCGCGCCCGGCTGCCGCACGAGAATGTTGCCGTACAGGCCGAGCGCTTGTTGGATGTCTTCGCGAATGTGCGGATGGTACCAGAAAATCCCTGCATCCGGGAACTTCAGTCTGTATGTGAACGCGTCGCTTATCCCTTCGACTCCGTCGAACGCGTTCTCGAGCCGTATGCCATGCCAATGAATGCTCGTCGAGTCTGAAAGGTGATTCGTGAACCGTACCATGATCTCGGACCCACGCGAGACTTCGATCAGTGGGCCCGGATACTGTCCGTTGTAGCCGTACATCGTGTAGGTCTGTCCATTGATCGTGCGGTGGACGAGCTCGGCATCGAGATCGACGATGTCGCCGTCCTGTAGACGCAGCACCTCGTTCGACTGGGCGTGGGGAAGAGGCATGTCCGCCGCGGGAAGAAACGGAGTCACCGCAGGTCGCAGCGCCATCTCCGACGGCAGCATCGTCACCCCGGGAGGCGCAGGCACCATTGGCCAGCCGGACCTCTCGTGCTCACCATGATCCATCGCGTCGGCGGAGCGCGCGGCTCCCAGCGAGAATTCGAGCAAATCGGGCGGGAATAACCGCGTGCTCGGCGATTGCCCGCGCAGGATCACGCGGCCCTGCGGCTCGCGTACGCGCGCGCTCCGCTCGGCGGTAATCAGGACGTTGAACTTCTCGAGCGCGATTGGCCGGAGCGTCGTCCTGCCGTTCCTCACCGTACCGAGCTTGATGAGCGTATCCATCTGCGGCGTCGCGGCCCAGGCGACGTAGACGACGTCCGTGCGTGATGCGTCGTGCGTCGTGCGTGGGAGCCCGCTCAGGAAGACAATCGGTAGAAATCGGCTGCGTCCGTCCGGTGTGATGGAGACGGTAAACGGGCCGGGAGGAATGGACAGCTCGACGCGTCCCGCAGCGCGTTCTAATCCCGGCGCGGCGACGAGCTCGAGGCAATACAGATCGTGGCTCGGACCGAGCGGGGTCTGCGGATCGCAGGGCCGGGGGGACCGAGGATTCGCCTGCCCTTCGCAGATGCCCGCGACGATGGCGAGGAGGGCGACTCCTCGCAGCACGTTTAGTGCTTCGACCGCTGCAGCCAGCCTGGCAGTGCGCGAGCGCTTAGGACCCGGGCGCCTGGAGCCGGGGCGCTCGCGGGGGGAACGGCCGTTAGGTCGAACGTATACGCTCCCGTCTGTCCCGCCGTGCTCGCGCCAAACACGACGTCGTACGGTGCGCTGACCGTGATCGAATCGGCGAGAAAGGCATTGGAATTGCCGGCGGCGCTGTCGTCGTTCGACGCGACCAGCTCGCGGGTGTAGCCGGTACCGCTGGTACCGGTGACCCGGTACAGCGCGACTTTGGGATCGATGGCGCCAGACCGCTCCGCGATGGCCACCGTCGTGCCGGCCGTGAGAATGACCCGCGCGACATCGAAGCGGCTGGCGGTGAGCGAGGTGTCGGCGCAATCAGCGGCCGTGAGCGAGTCGGCGACCGATACTCCGCTCGCGACCCAAACCTCCCGGCATCCGTTCATGGCGGCCGGCCGGTTTACGACCTTCAGCTGGTACCCACCCATCGCTCCCTGATTGTACGAGTTGGCGCCGATGAGATAGACGTCGCCAGGGAAAATGATGTCGAGCTGCGAATTCTGTATCTGGGTCAGTACGACGTCGTCATCGAATCCCACATAGGGCCCGTCGGCACGAAACAGGTCTATCCACGTATCGAACGCGGTCGATTGCATCGTGATCCGGATGCTTTGCTGACCCGTCGGCAGGCCGAGCGCGTAAAAGTCGTAGAACCACCCCTGCCCCTGATAATTGCAGTCGGCGGACGAAAGTACGCCGTTCACCGTCTCGTCGACGTTGACGCCTCTGGCATACGCGCACGGCGCCAGCACCAGCGCGCTGAACACCACGGGCGACGATACGCCGGGCACATTGGCCTGGATCGCGATTTCCTGCGCGGTGGGTCCGGCCGTCACCGCCGTCGTGACCTGACCGTTGGCGTCCGAGATGGACGTTTGCGGGTTGAACGTCGCGGCGCCGACCGGCGTGACGGTCCACGACACATGGACGTTCTGAATCGGCTGTCCGTTGGAGCCGAGCGTCACGAAACTGAGGGGGTACTGGAACGCCCCACCGGTGGGCGCCAGCTGGCTATCACCTGCGAAGCCGGTGACCGAGGCGGCGCGCACGTTGGGCCCCGTCGAATCCCCGCAAGCCACTACCGCCACGATCAGACATATCAGAGCGAGCGCTTTCACGAGAGCCTCCTATTATTACTTTGGCACGACGCGGTAGAGTACCTCGCCGTCTCGAATCATCCCGAATTGCTCGCGCGCCACCCGCTCTTGTACCGCGGGATTCGTCTCGAGGTCGTTCGCGAGCTTGGCGAGCGAGTCCAGCTCGACGCGCAGCGCCGCGACTTTGGTCCGCTCGTCGGCGAGCTGCCGCCGGATCGTAATCCAGTCGGCACTGCTGTACTCCCCGCCCCACGCCGCGAGCGCGAGCAGTCCCACGCCACCGGCAATGCCGGCGATGCGGATGCGCGTCACAAGCCGTACAGATGGCGGCCGGGATAGTGCGCCACGTCGCCCAGCTCCTCGGCGATGCGCAGCAGCTGATTGTACTTGGCCACGCGCTCACTGCGCGACGCGCTGCCCGTCTTGATCTGCCCCACGCCTGTCGCCACGGCCAGGTCGGCGATGAACGTGTCCTCGGTCTCACCGGAGCGGTGCGAGATCACCGACCCGTAGCCGTTGCCGCGCGCCAGCTCGATGCATTGCAGCGTCTCGGTGAGCGTGCCGATCTGGTTGACCTTGATCAAGATGGCGTTCGCCACGCTTTCTTCAATGCCGCGCGCCAGCCGCTCGACGTTGGTACAGAAGAGATCATCGCCTACAAGTTGCACCCGCTCCTGCAACGCCGCTGTGAGCTTTGCCCATCCCGACCAGTCGTCTTCCGCCAGACCGTCTTCGATGGACACGATGGGATAGCGATCGATCCAGCCCTTGTACAGCGCAATCATCTCTTCGGCACTCTTCTGCCCGCCCTTGCTCTTCTTGAACGTGTACGTGCCGTCGGCATACAGCTCTGAGGCCGCCACATCGAGCGCGATGGCGATGTCCTTGCCGGCCTCGAAGCCGGCCGCCTCGATCGCCGCCATGATCGCCTCGAGCGCCGCCTCGTCGTTCGGCAGATCGGGCGCAAACCCGCCCTCGTCCCCCACCGCCGTGGAGAGGCCCCGTTTGGCCAGCACTTTCTTCAGGGCGTGAAACACCTCCACGCCCATCCGCAGCCCTTCCGGGAACGTCTCGGCGCCGATCGGGACGACCATGAACTCCTGGGAATCCACGGTGTTGGCGGCGTGCGCCCCGCCATTCAGGATGTTCATCATCGGGACCGGCAGCACATGCGCGACGGGACCGCCCAGATAGCGGTAGAGCGGCAGGCCGGCATCCTGCGCCGCCGCCCGCGCGATGGCGAGCGAGACGGAGAGGATCGCGTTGGCGCCGAGGTGGCCCTTGTTGGGCGTGCCGTCGAGATCGAGCATCGCGTAATCCACCGCGATCTGGTCTTCGGCGGACAGGCCCTCGATGCGTGGACCGATCACCTCGTTCACGTTCTTGACCGCTTCGAGCACTCCCTTGCCGCCAAAGCGTTTGGGGTCGCCGTCGCGCAGCTCGACGGCTTCGTGCTCTCCGGTCGAGGCGCCGCTCGGCACGGCCGCCGTGCCGGCAGCGCCGCTGGCGAGGGTGACATCCGTTTCGACTGTGGGATTGCCGCGACTATCGAGGATTTCGCGCGCGTGTATCGAGATGACCGTGCTCATGCGTGGTCCAACCCTACCGCACCTTGGACTGTAGGGCAACCATCGCGGCCCGGACCTCCTCGCGCAGCCGCTCCCGGTCGTTGGGCGAGAGTCCCGTCGTCGGGATGGGCGGTCCTACGAGCAGGCGGATGGGCCGGGGCCGCAGCCGCCATGCACCCTTGGGCAGGATTTCGAATGTGTGATGCACGTAGACGGGCACGATGGGTACCTGTGCGGCAATCGCGAGCCCAAAGGGGGCGTTCTTGAACGGCAGCAGCTCGCCGGTGCGGCTGCGCGTGCCCTCCGGAAAGACGACGACCGAGGTGCCTCCTCGAATCCTGCGCGCCGCCTCATCATACGCGGCAAACGCGCTTTTGCGTGCCGAGCGATCGATGGGGACGTGTCCGACCGCCAGCATCGCACGGCCCAGGAGGGGAATCCGAAACAACTCGCGCTTCGCGACGAAACGGACGGAGCCGGGAAGCGTGGCGAACAGCGCCCAGATGTCGAACATCGAGGAGTGGTTCGAGGCGTACATGACGGGCCGGTCGCGCGGAATGTTCTCCAACCCTTCGGCGACGACCGGCGTTCCCGCGGCACTGAGGATATCGCGTGACCAATCGTTGCTTGCCCAATCGTACACGCCACCGGGCCGGCTGCGCACGCGAAACAGCGCGGCCCCGATGGCTCCGATTGCATGAACGATGGCTGACGTGACGAGAACGACGTAGTACCAGAGGGTGCGCACACTCACGCGAAGTGATCGAATCCTGCAGGCAAGGGCACCGGTTTGCTGTGATCGATGAGCCGCGCGCCGCTGCGGCGGCCGCCGGTACCGCGCAGGCAGGTGCCGATGCGGCTCAATTGAATGCCGGTGTCGGAGCGGAACGCCGACGCGCTGGCATCACCGAATGTCGGCGGCATCGTCGTGAGCAGCTCGAATTCCTCTCCGCTCGCGACCGCAGCCATCGCTTCCACGCTCTCCCAGCAGGGAATCTGCTCGAGGTTGATCTCGATGCCCACTCCGGAAGCCGCCGAGAGATGCCGCGCGTCGGCGGCGAGACCGTCGGAGATGTCGATCATGGCGGTCGCGCCGTGCTCCGCAAGCCAGCGGCCGGCCTGGATGCGCGGCTCGGGGTGGGCATAGCGGTTACGCAATGCGGTCGCCATGCGCTTCCCCTCCCGCAACTGTTCCAAGGCGAGCGCCGCGCCGCCGAGGTAGCCGGTGACCCAGAGCGCATCCCCTTCGCGCGCGCCGGTACGCTGCACGGGCCGTTCGACCGTTCCGAGGACGCACACGTCGACGACGTATTTGTCGGACCGCGTCAAATCTCCGCCCAGGACTTTGGCCTCGAGATTGTGCGCCACCGTGGCCACGCCCGCCATGATGTCGGCGGCAGGATCGTTTCCCTGCTTCCCGTTCGTCGCCGGCACTCCCAACGAGACCAGCAGGCCGAACGGTGTGGCGCCATCGGCGGCGAGATCGGACATCGCGGCCGCCGCGGCACGGAAGCCGATCTCCTTGAAGTCGAGCCAATCGGTGCGGAAGTGAACGTTCTCGACCGAGCTGTCCAGGCTCACGGCCAGCGTCGTCGTTCCGAGCGGAACGAGGGCGCAGTCGTCGCCGATCTCCTCGACATCGCCCGTGATCTCCGCGATCCGCTCGATGACGCCGCGAATGCGATCGAACTCTTTACCGGGACCGAGGTTCATCGGACGCGCATCAGGCCGCTGTCCGTGGCGGCCCACAAGAAGTCGCGATCAGCGCCGAGATCGCGCACCGGCGCGGGGACTTCGAACGGCACGGTGTGGACGTGGATGAGCGAGCCGGCAATGCCGCCCTGCGCGAGGCCGCGCGTGCCGCCGATCCAGAGATCGCCGTTGTAACCAGCCAACGCCGTCGGGATGCCGAGCGCCAGAGGAAGTGGAATGGCACTCCACGCCCGCGTGGCGGGATCACGCCAGAGGAGATTTCTCTCCGTCGCCATGACGATGGTATCCTGGAGACGCCCCAGCGCGTAAATGGTGACGCGCAAGCTGGGGCGGTCTGCGAGCTCCGCGGGCGTGGTCAACGCATTCGCCCCCGGCAGGACCTGGCCCAGCCCGGCGCTCGTTCCCGCCCAAAGCGTGTCGCCGACCGCGAGCAGGCTCGTGATCGGCAGACCGCTCGGCCCGAAGTCCTGAACGTTTTCATCGGCACTAATAAAGGAAAGGCCACGCGTCGTACCCACCCAAACGCCGCGCGGAGTGCCCGCGAGACACGTTGCATCCGGAAAATCCCAGAGGCGCGCGCGGAACGTGTACGGATCGATGCGCAGCACCCCCTGTTCAGTCGCGAGCCAAAGCTGATTGCCTGCATTGATGAGGCGTCGGGAGTTAAGAAAAGAGAACCCGAGAGCCGCACCTGCACCCTCGGAGCTACGCGTTGCGGATAGATCACTCGCCACCCACGTCAGACCGTGACGCTCGGTGCCTGGGCGTGCGTTGGCCGCCGCCCAGATTCCGTCCGGAGCAGGTGCAACGGCGCCTACCCCAGGTGCAAGCAGTCCGTAGGTCAGCACTTCCCATTCTCCCGTTTGCTTATCTACACGCACCAGCCCCAAGCCGTTCGTCCCGAAGTAGATCTCGGGCCGGTCCGGGGTGGCGGCCGCAGCGGTGAACTGATGGGTCCGCAACCGCTTATCGGTGAGGATCGCCGCCCGCATCGCGTCGGCCAGCGGCGCGGCGGCCAGTGCTTTCTCTACCGTCAGTGGTGCGTCAATCGGAGCCGAAGGGGTCGGGCCGGGCGTCCAGATGCGTCCATCGACGTCGTAACGGGCGTAGCCGAGCACGGTTCCAAGGTCGAGCCAGACCGCATTCCCCGACGGGTCGGCAATTGCACGCCGGACCCTGCCCGCCGGGTAGCCGTCGAGCGAGGTCACTGGCGATCTGAAGCGTCGCGACACGCGGTCGTAGATCAGCAGGCCATGCGTGGTCGCCGCAAAGACGAGCCACGGCGTCGCAGCGACGGCTTCGATTTCCGCGAAATCTGAGATCAGAACGCGGTTGTCCGGACTCAAAATGACGGCCGCACGGCCTGACGGCCGGCCGGCCCCAGTCGCGCAGGCGATCAGCATCGACGCGACTGTTGCGGCGCTACAACAAATCCGGAGCTTCAAGTTCCGCCAGAACGGGAGGCCGATGGGGCTTCACGTCCTTCCAGGCGCGCCACACATCCGGCAGCGCCGCGAGGACGTCGGCGGGCCGCAGGCTGCGGGCGGTCCACTGCCGCGCGCCCAGCTCCGCCGCGCGGCCGAGCGCGTGCGCGCCGAGAGCCGCGGCCTCAGCGGGCGCGGTGCCGCGGGCGAGAAACGCGCCGATGAAACCGGCGAGCATGTCTCCACTGCCGCCCGTCGCGAGACCCGGATTACCGCTGGCGACGACATGCTCCGGCCCGCGCAGATCGGCGATGACGGTCGGAACGCCCTTGAGCAGCATCGTGCATTTGAGCTTCGCCGCTGCGCGCGCCGCGGCCGACCAGCGGTCGTTCGCGGCTTCGTCGGCCAATGCGTCGCCGGCAAGCGCGCGGAATTCTCCCAGGTGCGGCGTGCACACGACGGGCCGATTGGCCGGACCGTTGAAGTAGTGGAGCGCATCGGCGTCGATCACCGTGGGCACCGGGCGGCGGGCCAGGACCTCGGCAACAAATTGCTGGCGCACGTCCACACGACCGAGCCCCGGACCGATCACGACCGCGTCGGCCCACTCGAGCACCTCGGCGACCGCGGGCTCGAGGTTGTCACCGAGTGACGATTCAACGGTCAGTACGTACGGCAAACTGGCCTGGGCGGCGACGATGGTTTCGCGCGTGGCCACGAGCTTGACGACGCCGGCTCCGGCCGCCAGGGCGGCACGGGCTGCATGGAGTGCAGCGCCGGTGAGACCATCCGAGCCGCCGATCACGCAGACTCGACCCCGATCGCCCTTGTGCATCTGCGGCGCGAGCCGCGGCAGGCGCTCGGCCGCCCACACATCGGTCACGAGCAACGGCGACGCGCGGTCGGCCGTCGGGGGGGGGAAACCGATGTCCACGACGACCACCTTGCCGCACCATTCGCGCGCCAGGAGATGGCCGCGCCGCGGACCGCCGAACGTCACCGTGATGCGGGCGTGTACCGGCCCGTGCGCTTCCCCGCTCGTCAGATCGAGCCCGGTCGGCCCGTCCACGGCCAGGATCGGCGCGCCGTACGCCGCAACCCGCTCGGCCAGCGCGAGCGCGTCACCCTTCGCCGGTCCCGCGGCGCCGGTGCCCAGCAGCGCATCGACGGCGACCGCGGTCTGCGGCCACGCTTCTTCGCGACCCAATTCCCGCACGCCGTCGAGCCGCGCCAGCGCGCGGTTGTCGATGGCGTCATCGGTCTTGGGATCGACGGCCGTGACCCAGACGGGGATGCCGATGGCGTGCAAGGCGCGCGCGATCACCCAGCCGTCGCCGCCGTTGTTGCCCGCTCCCGCCGCGACCAGCACTCCACCGGTGATCGCCGCCGGGATCTCCGCGACCAGCACCTGCACGACGGCACGTCCCGCTGTCTCCATCAGCACGCGGCTCGGCACGCGATACTGCGTGCGCGCGGCCGAATCCCACGCCGCGGCTTCGCTCGCCGAGAGAACCGGAATCGGATTCACGGAATCAGCACCCCCGCGTACCCTACCACGCGCGCATTGTCGCCGGAAACCCAACCTGACTGGCGGTAGTCTACAACCTCCCCCTGCTTCGCGCCCAGGGCTCGCGCGGCCGCGATCACGACGGCCGCCGGCCCGCGGCCGCACATGGAGATGCGCTCGCGTTTGCAGCGCGCCAGCAGCTCCGCGCCGTCGAGTGCCGTCACAGCCTCGAGGGCACGCGCGTCCTTCTCCTCCGACACACGCGCCGGCTCGTAGTGATTGAGATCGCTCGACGCGAGCAGCAGGACGGGCTCGCCGGTCGCTCGGACGAGACTCGCGAGCACGTCTCCGAGCTGACTCGCCGGCTCCCACGCGTCCCAGGCGAGCACCAGCGGCACGATGCGCACGTCCGATCGCAGCATCTGGAGAAACGGCAGCTCGACCTCGACTGCGTGCTCGGCGCGATGGGCGTCGTGATCCACCTCCACGAACCCTTTAGAGATCTCACGGAGTGCTTGCGCAGCGCCGGCATCTACCGGGACGTCGCCGAGGGGTGTGTGGAACGCGCCTTCCTCCCACAACGACACGCCGCTCTTGGCGTTCGACATGCCCGTATGGTTGGGAGCGACAATGATGACGAGACCGGGGATCGTTACGCGCGCGAAGACGGCAGCCGCGGTTGGACCGGAGTAGATGTAGCCGGCGTGGGGCACGACAACAGCGACGACCGGACGGCCGGACGGCCGGACAGCCTTGCGCGCATCGGCAAGGAGGGTGGCAACTGTCGCCCGCAGCTCGACGGGATCAGAAGGGTAGAATCGCCCGCTGACGGCGGGCGGGCGGACGTTCACCCCGAAGAGGAGACTCCGGGCCAGCGATAGCCCGCCCCGGCCTTGAAGACTTCCGCGAACTCGTACACCCGCTCGAAGTCCTCCAGACGATCGGTGGGTTGCTGCGCCAGCAGTCCGACGTCGATCAGGATGAAGACGATTTGCCCGAAGTCTTCCGTGGTGTGAATGCCCCAGTGCGTCAGCACCGCCGACGCCAGCATCCCGAACTGCTCCAGCGCGAAATCGCGGCAGGCCCACGCCAGCTCGACGCCACTCAGATGCCGGCGCGCGGGGAGGCGCGTCTGCGCGAACTCCAGCGCCGCGAGCACGAACACGTAGGCGCGCTCGTTGTATTTCCCATCGCGGCGGCGGATCTCGGCGAGGGCCGCTTCGAGAGTCGCGACGTCGCTCATCGCCGGGCTTGGCCCGGAGGCGGTGGAGCGGCCGGCGAGGCCGGCGGCGTGGGAGGTGTCGTCACCACACGAATCCCGCCGGAACGGCGTTCCGAACGCTCTTCAGCCAGCGGCACCTCGAGCAGTGCCAAGTCGAGCACGTCGTCAATCGTTTCCACGAGCTTGATATCAAGCAACTTCTGCACCTCTTCAGGCAAGTCAATAAGGTCGTTCTTGTTGCGTTCGGGAACGAGTACGGACGTCACGCCCGCGCGTGCCGCCGCGGTCAGCTTCTCTTTGAGCCCGCCAATCGGCAGCACGCGGCCGCGCAACGTCAGCTCACCCGTCATCGCGACGTCGTGGCGCGCCGGCCGCCGGCACAGCAGCGACGCCAGCGCCGCCGCGATCGTGATGCCCGCCGAAGGCCCGTCCTTGGGGACGCCGCCCGCCGGCACGTGCAGGTGCACGTCCGACTGGGTGAACGCATCGGGCGGGATGCCGAGAGCGCTGGCGCGGGCGCGCAGCAGGCTCCAGGCGGCCTGGGCCGATTCCTTCATCACGTCGCCGAGCTGGCCGGTCAACGTGATCTGACCTTTGCCGGGCATCCGGATCGCTTCGATGAAAATGATGTCGCCGCCCACGGGCGTCCATGCGAGACCGGTGGCCACGCCGATCTCCGGCGCTCGACCCGCGACTTCGCTCTGCACCTTGGGCTGACCGGCGTACTTCTCCAGATTCTTCGACGAGATCCTCACGTTCGTCGACTTCCCTTCGACCACCTCAAGCGCGGCTTTTCGCAGGATCCCCTGGATTTCCCGCTCCAGCTGGCGGACGCCGGCTTCGCGCGTGTACTCGGCGATCAGCCGGTCGAGGGCGCCATCGGCGACGTGGGCGCGTTCGGCCTGTTTGCCCTTCCCCAACCCCGTCTCTTTCAATTGCCGCGGCATGAGGTAGCGCTTGGCGATCTGCAGCTTTTCCGAGGGCGTGTACCCCACGAGCGTCAGCTGCTCCATGCGGTCGAGCAGCGGATCGGGGATCGGCACCGTGCTGTTCGCGGTCGCGATGAACATCACGCCCGACAGGTCGAACGGCACCTCGAGGTAGTGGTCCACGAACGTCGAGTTCTGGGCGGGATCGAGCACCTCGAGCAGCGCGGCCGTCGGGTCGCCGCGCACATCGGACCCCATCTTGTCCACCTCGTCGAGCATCAGGACGGGCGTGCGCGTCTCGCAGCGCTGCAGCGCGTGGATGATGCGGCCGGGGATCGCGCCGACGTAGGTGCGGCGGTGGCCGCGCACCTCCGCCTCGTCGCGCACGCCGCCGAGCGACACGCGCGTGAATTTGCGGCCCAGCGCTTCGGCGATGCTCTGGCCGAGTGACGTCTTGCCGACGCCCGGCGGTCCGACGAAGCAGAGGATCGAGCCCTTCGCGTCGGGGTTGAGCGTGCGCACCGCGAGGTACTCGAGGATGCGCTCCTTGATCGTCTTGAGATCGTAGTGGTCGCGGTCGAGGATTTCGCGCGCCGTCTTGAGGTCGAGCCGGTCCTGCGTCACCCGGCTCCACGGCAGCGCGGCGAACACGTCGAGATAGGTGCGCGCGACCTGATACTCGGCCGATTGCGGCGACATCTGGCGCAGCCGCTTCAGCTCGCGGTCGGCGACTTTCTTGGCTTCGGCAGACAGCTGCGCCTCGTCCAGGCGCTGGCCGAGCTCCTCGAGCTCGTCGTCGCCCTCGCCCTCGCCCAGCTCCTGGCGAATGACCTGAAGCTGCTCGCGCAGCACGTACTCGCGCTGATTCTGGTCGAGCCGTGTCTTTACTTTTTCCTGGATCTGCGTCCCGACCTCGAGCACCTGGAGCTCTTGCACCAGGAAGTCCGCCAGCCGCTCGAGCCTGTGGGTGACGTCGTCGACGGCGAGCAGCTCCGCTTTCGCGGGAAGGGCGAGGTCCAGATTGGCCGCGATGAAGTCGGCCAGCTTCCCGGCCTCCGTGATGCCGGCGAGCACTTCGTGCAACTCGGCACCGAGGTAAGGGGCGATGTCGATGACGCGGGAGAACTGGGCGATGACGGTGCGCTTCAACGCTTCGGTGCGCGAGTCCTCGAGCAGATTCTCGACGAGCGGCTCGGAACCCGCCATCAGCCACTTCTCGCCCTGGGCGATGTCCTTCAACCGGGCGCGCTCGAGCCCCTGCACCATCACGCGCACCGAGCCGTCGCCCAGCTTCAGCATCCGCACGATCGTGCCGAGCGTGCCGACGTCGTAGAGCTGATGCGGCAGCGTGTTCATCACGGCGCCCTCGGGCGGTTCCATCCCGCTCATCGATTTCACGACGCCGAGCAACACGCGCTTCTCGCCCTGGATGATCTCGTCGATCAGCTGAACGGCTTTGGGATCTGTGAGGGCCAGCGGCAGGACAACGTGGGGATAGACGACGAGCTGGCCCAGGGGAAGGACCGGCAGTCGTTCCATTACGTCACTCGCACCGACTGCGCGCCCGACGAGCGCGGCGGTTGCTTGGCGAGCCGGATCTCGAGAAACCCCTGCTCATAGGTGGCGCGAATCGACGCGGGATCGACGATGACGGGCAGACGGAAACGGCGCTCGAACGGTCCGATCTGAACTTCCATCGAGTGGTAATGCCGCTTGCCCTGCTGCCGCATCGCGGTACGCTCACCCGAGATCTTGAGGATCCCTTCATCCAGCTCGACGCTGAAGTCCTCGGCGCGCATGCCCGCGATGTCCATGTGGACGATGAGCTCCTCGTCCGTTTCGAAGACGTCGGTGCGCGGCTTCCATTTCGGCGAGGCAACGAAGCCGACCGGGCGGCCGTGGGCGACTTCGTTGAAATAGACGTCCAGCTCGTCGGCGAGATGAACCGTCAGAGAACCCGACCCGCGGGAGGGACGATTGGGAAGACCGCTATCAGCCATGCGCAATTTAAGATAACGCCCGGCGGGACGGCGCGCGGGGCCTCAAATCACCGACTTTCCAGCCTATGGGGGGGGGTCGGCGTCAGCCGGCTAGCCTTGATCCAGAACCAATCGTCGGGGAATCCGAGCTTCCCGTCGCCGTGGATCATCGCGGGGTACCCGTACTGGGGGTCGTACGCGACCTCGAGGACGTCGACCCACCTCGCACTTTGCTCGACATTGTCGAACAACCCTTCGACCGTGTACAGCGACCACGGTTCGCGCGGCGCCCCCAACGCGTTGCCCGTCGTGTCGTACAACCTGACCGCCACTCCGCCCCGCACCTCGAGGATCGCCGGGTTCCCCGGCCATGGACAGAAGCAGCCGACCGCGATCTGTATGCGGTAATCGGTGACGTGCCGCGCACGCCACGATTCACGGCGTGTGGCTACCTCGCGCAGCAGCGAGTCGCGCTCGCCAGGTGTGAGCGGAGCGGTCCAACGCCTGCCAACACCCAACACATTGTTGCCAGGCGGCAGCACCTCGGTGGGCGGCGGGAGCGGGGCTGGAGGCGGGGCCGGAGGTGGGGATGGCAGGTGACGATGTGCCCCACACGCCGTGCTGAACGCCAGCAGCGCGACCACAAGCGGCACACGCAACATGGCTACCATCCCAGGCGAATAAAGTAGACAACGTAGAACACGAACCAGACCGAGGCGAGGAGGGCAACCCAGCGCGCCGCATGCTGCTCGATCGAACGCGCACACACGGCACGCGCGAGGGCGGCCAACGCAAACACCGGCGCGATGCGCACGACGCGCGCAAACACGGTCCACAGCAGTACGGCGCTCAGCGACATCCCCAGCGAGAACGCCATGCCGGCGTAGACCTTGAGCGGCACGCCTCCCACGATCAGCAGCAGCGTATAGGGCAGACCGCTCGCGCCCAGCAGTAGCCGCACGTGTTCGAGCATGCTCCACGGTATCCCCGGTACGGCGGCCAGGAAATTGACGTACGCCACACCTGCCGCGGTCAACAGGAAAATCACCGTGACGGCGACGAGCGAGCCGGCAATCGAGGCGATCCAGGCCGTGACGCCCGAGCGCAGCGAGAAGAGCGTGGCGAACGTCACGTACACGTCCGGGATTATGAAGAAGAAGAGCCCTTCAGCGAATCCCCATGCGAAGCCGGCCCACCCGGCCCGCCGCTCATCACGCGCGAGCTGCGGAATCCGTTCTGCGAGCACGAAATCCAAAATACAGCAGTACGAGAGCGGCGGCTTGCACGACGTGATAGAGCGCGTTGTGGTCGAAATAGACCGGGTGGATGGCGATGCGCGCTTGTTGCAGCAGCGCCGCGAGCATGGACAGCGCCAAACCGCCCGAGATCAGCATCCAGCTGGCGTTCCCGGGGCGTGACGCTTGATACTGCGCCGCCACGAACATCAGCAGGACCGTGGGTGCGTACAGCCGCGTGACGGTCGTGAACGATTCATCGACGAACAAAATGATGCAGGCAAACAGCAAGCAGTAGCCCAACACGATGGCGCGACGAACCCCGGGCCGAACATCAGGGGCGAACCGGCCGAAGAAGATTGTCAGCGCCATATCGAGCAGCGACCCGGCAACGACGGCGATCGAAAACGCGACCAGTAACCAGACGACGAATCCGGCAGCGGTCGCCGTTTTGGCAGGAAAGACGGCATGAAACAGCGCGCCCCACAGCGCGGCGCTCGCGAGTCCCAGCATCACGATTGCGCCTCGGCGCAACCACCCATCCCCCAGGCGCCCCAGGCGCCAGGCGAAATACGTGCCCAGCGCCGCGAGGCCGAGATCCGTGAACACCACGTCGGGATCGGGAATCGTGATCATTGATCGCGCAGTTGTTTCGCGCGCACCGGCTGGTCAGAGATGACCCCATACGGATGGCGGGCCAGCGCGGCGCGGATGTCGGGTTCCTCATTCACGGTCCAGATGAATACCGGCCAGCCCTTCGCGATCAAGCGGTCGGTGACTGCGGCGGGGACCTCGTGATTGATACTGAGCAGGTCGGGCCGGATGATTTTGCGCATGGCGCGGCGAATGAACTCGCGGCGGACGATCCACGGCAGGTTCACGCGATCTTCCGGCTTGATCTCCGCGAGCAGCTGCGGGTTCCAGTTGGTGTCCATGAAGATGAAACAGGTGCGCACCCGCGGGTCGAGCTGCTTCACGCGGTACAGCACGAAGGGATTGAACGAGCTCAGCACGACGTGCTCGTAGGCGTCATGGCGACGGATGATGTCCACCGCACGGCGCTCGATGCCGGTGGCGCCGAGGCCCGGGACCTTGAGCTCGGTCATCAGGATTCCGCCGCGTGCCATCACCGTCCGCACGAAATCCTCGAACGTGTGCACGGTCGCGCCGTGAATGGTGGGGTTGTACTTGGGGCCGAGATCGAGCGCCAGCATTTCAGCCGTCGTCTTGTCGCGCACCCGCCCCGTCCCCGACGTCAGACGGTCGACGCTCAAATCATGAAAAATCACGATCTCGCTGTCCTGCGTGAGCTGGCCGTCCATGTCCACGCCGTCCATCCCCGCCGCGAGGGCGTGCTCGACGGCATACAGACTGTTGTCGGGACCGAGATTCCCGAAGCCGCGGTGCGCGAACACCAGCGGTCGGGCCGGACGCGGCACCAGCGTGCCGTGATAGGCCGGCTCGTAACAGGAGAGGTAGCCGCCGAGCAGCACGACGCCGAGCAGAATCAGGCCCAGCGCCCGCCCGACGGCCCGTCTAGTGACCATAGGTCTCGTAGAACTGGCTGCTGAACAGCTCGCCCGGATCGTAGAACCGCTTGCGCTCGAAGGCGCGGGCCGCAGTGGGATAGGCGCGGTGCAGCTGCTCCACCGTGGGATAGAGCTGATAGGTGAGGTAATACGTGCCGCCGAAGGCGATGGCCGCGTCCACCAGCTGCCGAGTCACGTCGCGTGCGTGCGCCTGCGCGTCGGGCGCCAGGCCGACGTTGCTCATCTGGATGATGGCGAAGGCCGGGCGCTGCGGAGCATAGGCCAACACCGGCGTGGCGTTTGGTGCCACGTAACGCACCGTCGAGCTGATCACATTCATCCGGCCCGCCACGAGAATCTCGCGGAAGCGGTCCATGAACGGGACGAAGTTCTCGACCGGGACGTAATACTCCTGGATGATGTCGGTATTACGGCGGGAGTGATACTGCAGCAGCTCGAGCGGCGCGAGCGGCGGCCGCATCGCGTTGTTGCGCGACACCACGCGGTGCTCCCCGGCGCCGAGCTCGAGCTTCTTTTGCAGCGACCAGCGCCACCGTTTGGCCCAATCGTAGCGCCGCGATAGCTCCAGAAAAAAGCGGTCGCGCCAGACGTGCGCCTCTTCCGTCAGCGCGAACGAGGCGTCCGCGCCCCCCCCCGGCGGCGCGCGCCGCCAGGTCACGACCACCAGCTCGCGCAGGAATGAGTCCGGCGATGGATCAATCGAGGGGCGCACGAGCAGCAGCGCGATGCTGGAGTCGTGCGCGATGTGTTGGGCGAAGTATGCGGGGAACGCCGTGTAGTCCATCACCACCGCGTTCTGTTCGTACAGCTCGTCGCGCGTCACCCGCAGCGTGACGTCGAGAATCACGCCGTACATGCCGTAGCCCCCGATCACCAGACCGAACAACTCCGGGTGCTCGGTGCGCGACACCTCCACGACGCTGCCGTCGGCGAGCAGCAGCCGAAAGCGCTGCACGACCTCGACGATTTGCATGACGTCCACGTCGCGGCCGTGGGCGTTGGCACTCAACGTTCCGCCGACCGTGAAGATATTGGACGACTGCATCACCTTCAGAGCCAGCCGGTGCGGCGCGAGCGCGCGCTGCACCTCGTCCCAGGTGGCGCCGCTCTCCACGGTGACGGCCGGCGTGATCGTGTCGATGGCGAGCACGCGGTTGAAGGTCCGCATGTTCAGCACCACCCCGCCCGCCGTGTAGGTGTGGCCCCCCTGGCTGTGGCGGGAGCCCGCGACCGACACCTTCAGCCCCCGCTGGCGCGCGTCCCGCAGCACGGCTTGCAGCTGCTCGACATCCCGCGCGGCGGCGACCGCCGCGACCCGCGCGGGGGCGATTCGGGCGACGTCGGCGGCGAGCAGGGGATCCTGCCGGCGCAGCAGGTCGCCGTAGGACACCACGAACGTGCTGCCGTACAGCACGACGGCCAGCAGGACGGCCGCGGCGAGCGACAGCCACGTCCGGGCGCGGCCGCGCATGCCTACACCTTTCCTCCCTGCTGTGCCCATTGCTGGCGCCGCTGCTCGACGCTGTTCGCGAAATCGTGCTGCCGCGTCGTGAAGGTCGCCGACAAATCGTCACTGTAACCGTAGATCGCCCAGGGCGCGCGCTGTTGCACGTATTCCAGCAGCTCGTGCACGTTCTTTTCCTTCCCCGGAATCGTGGCGTTGCCGCCATAGCATTGGATGATCGCTTCGTACGTCTTTCCGGTGGGAATGAAGTTCACGCTGTGCTTGGTGATCTTCTTATACGCCCACAACACATCCTGGAAGCGCAGCACGTTGAACGTGAAGAAGCTCGACCGCACCAGATACTTGTTCCCGAGCCGCCAACCCGCCTTCGCCGTCAACACGACTCGCCGTCGAGGTAGAACGGATAGAAGCTGCTGCGCAGCGACCGCATCTCCTTGCTGTCGAACAGTTGACTCTCGAGCTCCGCCGGCCACGGCACGAGCTTGCCCTCGGCTACTGGGGATGCGGCGCCCGCGGTGCGCACGACCAGAAAACGATGGCCGAAGACGAGCGCGCGATAGGCACCCGATTCCTCCCGGCTCGTCTCGACCCCGTTCTGGGTGTGCACGCGGTACTGCCGCAGCCCGGTGTCGAGCACCTTCACTGCGGCGACGTGCGCGTAGTAGCGCGGCGTGATCGAGACGTCACGGATGGAATCGAGGTCGGCCTGGGTCAGCGCATACGGGCCGCGCACAAAGTTCGCGATGTAGCGCTGATCACTCATCATTGCCAGCACACCGATCACGAGCACCAGCGTCCACGCGAAGAAGCGGCGGAAGGACGTCCCGCGAATGCGCTTGGCAATCCAGTTTTCCATGATCGGCCTCGGCGAAAAGTCGGGCCACACTATAGCGAACGCCGCTGCCGGAGGGTAGCATAAAGCCTTATGCGTTATCTCCCATGCGTTTCCGCGATCGCGCTGACGGTTCTCTCGGCATGCCAGAAGCCTGCGGCCAAGTCCCCGCCCGCCGCCGATAACTCCGCCCGACCCGATTTCCACAACCCGGCCGATCCCGGCTTCGCGGTACAGGCGCCCGACAGTTTCCGCGCGCGCTTCACGACGACCAAGGGCGACTTCGTCATCGAGGTCCATCGCGCGTGGGCACCGCTCGGCGCCGACCGCTTTTACAACCTCGTGCGGTCAGGCTTCTACGACGGCGTGCGCTTCTTCCGCGTCCTGCCGGGCTTCATGGCGCAATTCGGGATTCACGGCGACACCGCCGTCGTGTCGGCGTGGCGCGAGCGCGTGTTCCTCGACGATCCGGTGCGCCGCACCAACGGGCCCGGCATGGTGACATTCGCGACGGCGGGTCCCGGCACCCGCACGACGCAGGTGTTCATCAACTTCGTCGACAACAGCCGGCTGGATGGCATGGGCTTCGCGCCGTTCGGGCGCGTCGTTTCGGGGGTCGACGTGATCAGCAAGCTGTACGGCGGCTATGGCGAGGGCGCGCCCCGCGGCCGCGGCCCGGATCAGATGAAGTTGAACATCGAAGGCGAGAAGTATCTCGCCCGTCAGTTCCCCAAGCTCGACAAGATCATCACGGCGACCGTCGAGTAAGCGCCCGCAGTCGACCCGCCGCCTCGCCATTGGTCGAGTCGCGCTTGACCGCCTCCTGGAACGCGGCGATGGCGGCCGCGGTGTCGCCTTTCAGCAGGTTGATGTTCCCCCGGAACGTCGCGAGGTTCGACGATGCCGGGAATTGCTCTTCGTTGAGTCGCAAGATTGCAAACGCCTCGTCGTATTTTCCCGCCCGCGCCAGCCGGAACGCCGCGACGTCGAGCGTCGGCTCGCCGAAGTCGTAGGACGCGCGGCCGTAATAGCGCTCGCGCAGCGCGCGGTAGGCTCGCACGGCGGAATCGGCGCCCGACGTCTGCGCGGTTTCCTGCACCAACTGTTCGAGCGGCATCGGCCGGCTCACGCCGCGGTGGCACGTCATGCACCGAGCGGCTGTCCTTCCTGGCCCACGTGACAGAATTGGCAGCGCACGCCGAGGGCGCCGGCGAAGTTGCGCATGATGCCGACGACCTGCATCACGGGCGTGTTTTTGGGAATGATCTTGACGTTGATGAGCGAATCGGGAGGAAAGTGGCCGGGGGCCTGCGCTGCAACGGCGCCAGGGGCGGCAAGGACGCCAAGGGCGATGATCAGCGGACCGAGTGTCATCAGGGAAACCTACATCCCCTTACTCCTCAGCCACGTCAGGGACGCGTCCGCGACTTCCTTCCAGCCGTTATCGACCGTGAGTGAATGGCCGCGGTCGGGGAACACTTGATAGTCGGTCACGCTCGGCGCCTTGCGGTACAATTTGTACGCGGCGCGCGAGACAACCTCCGGCACGGTGTGGTCCTTGCCACCGCCGGTGATGAGCAGCGGCCCGCGCGTCGCCTTGGTGTTCACCTTGGCCGGCGTGTTGGGGAAAAAGTTGGCCAACGCCGCTTCGAACAGCGGCTTCCCCGGCGCTGGGATGTGGTACCTGGCGTGCAGCGCGTTCGATTCCTGCTCGGAGAGCGTATTGCCGAAGCCGAAGTAGAACTGCTTCGGCGTTTGCGCAATCGCCTTCTTGTAATTGAACGGATTACCCAGCACCGGGAATGCGCTCTTGAGCTGCGCCAGCGGCAACGGCAGCACGCCGCGGATCTGCGCCGGATCGAGCGCCACCGCCGCGGACGCGAGTCCCATCCCCAGCAGCTTCTGTGCGACGAGCCCGCCGAACGAATGGCCGATCACGATCGGTTTTGCGGGCAGCGCGCGAATGATCTTGGCGTAATGCTCGACGACGTCATCGATCCCCACGTTGGCGAGGCGCTCCGGATGCGCGTTCGCCTCCGCGACCGTCGCCGGGTCACCCGGCCAACCGGGAGCGATAGGATCGTAGCCGGCGGCGCGGAACAACTCGACCCAGGGCTTCCAGGAATCGGCATGGAGCCAGAGGCCGTGAATGAAGACTACAGGGGTCGGCATGATGTCCTCACAGGAATTATTGGACGACTAACGCTGTCCTTTGGGACGCGGTTCCGTGAGGGCGCAGGAGCGAATTGTTACAATGCCATCGACCGCACGTTGATGAGCGGTTGACGGTGCCAGTGCAACATGGGATTGACCGCGTTTCTTTGGTTTTTGGACAGGCTAAAGCCTGTGCTCGGCACTCATTGTCCTAAAGGACAAGCTCGTGTCAGCGCATCAACTATTCATCCATCTCGCGTGGACGACACTCAATCGGAGCCCAATGATCGACGCGGCGACGCGCACGTTCCTGGAAGCGTTTTTCAAGAAGACTGCCGCCAAGCAAGATGTGCAAATCGCCGCGAGTCGCCAACCCGACAACGTCCTAGGCCTGCGATGGGCACCCGAGTATTCATCCACCAGTGTGGGACCGCGACAACTCGACATTGTTCGTCAGTATCTGCGCGATCAACCCAAACATCACCCCGACGAAGCGATCTAAGCGATTGTCCTTCAGGACAATGTCTGCCGAGCACACCCTTTAGGGTATCCATAAAAACGAGCGACGACCTAAATCTCTATGACCTACAAATCTCTATCCGTATTCATCCGGACTACGGCGTCTCATGCCCCGCTGCATGGTGCTGCTCGCGTTGGAATTCGAGAAACTCGTGTATGGCGGCCACCGCGGCGGGATCACTCGCCCTGATTCGCACTTCCCCTCCCCATACCCGATCGATGGGCGTGTAGCTGATTTCTGCGCGTCGTGCGCTCATCACCGCCGTTCCCGGCACGTTCTGCGCGTGGACCTCGAACGGCTTCGTGAAATCACCCGCCCGAAACGCAGTCGCGATGTCGCGCATGTGCGCGCGAATCGTCTCGATGCCGGCACTGTCCGCCGTATCCACATCGAGGACCACGCGGCCGCCGTCGGGCAGGTCCTCGAAGACATGTGTGGACGTATACTGATCGACGCCCATGACGTGTGCGCCGCGCGCTTGCATCGCGGCAAAATCGTCACGAGCATCTTTGGAGCCCGTGCAGGCGGTCAGTACAGCAGCCGTGGCGACAACGCGAACAAAGCTCGTCATCGAGTCGCGCTCCTTTCCGACCGGTAGCCCAACCGTACCCACAGGATCCACAGCGAAACATTGACGAGCAGGCCGAGCGTCGGCCGTATCAACGCGACGCCGGTCGAAAAGAGATACACCACGGGGCCCCAGAAGTACGCCTTGCGGACGGTCGCGACGGTTTCGGCCGTGACGCCGGGCTTGAGCCCGCCGCGCACCATCGTGGCGAACAACAGCCTCCAGACGAGGGCGTTCACCACGAATGTGGCGCAGTAGAACGCGACCGCCGTCCTGGCCTCGGCGGTGCCCAGGTAGGCGGCGAGGACCGCGGTCGGAAACGGGACGAACGTCACGGTGAGCAGCAGCAGCCCGTTCGCAAACAGAAACGGATAGGTGACGCCCCCCACCATGCGCAGCAGCTCGTGGTGATTCACCCACATGATCAGGATCACGGCGAAGCTCAGCAGGAACGCAACGTACGATGGCCACAGCGCCACGAGGCCTGCCCATAAGCCGTGATCGACGTGCGGCACGCGGATCTCGAGGATCAACAACGTAATCGCAATCGCGAACACACCGTCGCTGAACGCTTCGACGCGCGTGGGGCTTTCGGTCATGTCGGTGAGAGTACAGCGGGAAACCGCTACGCACAAACGTCCTGTTTGCGGGTAGATTTGCGGAAACCATTCAAGGGTTGAGCCATGCATCGCTCGCTTTCTGCTCTGCCAGTCGCGTTGCTCGCCGTCTGGTTAGCCGCGTGCTCGGACTCGGGGGG
>QHUQ01000046.1 GCA_003221985.1 Gemmatimonadota bacterium
CTCGATGATGCCCTACGACTTGGGCGGGAGATCGCGAGTGCACTCGGGTACGCCCATCATCGGGGGCTCGTCCACCGTGACGTCAAGCCCGAGAACGTCCTGCTCTCGGACGGTATGGCGCTCGTCGCGGACTTCGGGATCGCGCGCGCCACGAACGTCAACCATGAACGGCGTCACACGACGACGGGGACCGCGATCGGGACCCCGGCCTACATGGCCCCCGAGCAGATCATGGGAAGCCCGAACGTCGACGGCCGGGCGGATCTGTACAGCCTTGGCTGCGTGCTGTTCGAGATGCTGGCCGGCTCGCCGCCCTTCACCGGACCGGATGAGAGCCTCGCCTATCAGCACCTGAGCGTCACGCCCCGGACCGTTTCGGAATTGCGGCCGGGACTTCCTGCGCGCGTCTCGGCCACTATCGCGAAGGCGCTCGCGAAGTCGCCGGCCGATCGATATGCTACCGCGGCCCGTTTCGCCGAGGCTCTCGCCACAGCTCTCATCGACGCTCCGGACAGCCCCGCGACGGAGAGGTCTAGGCGGTCGCCGAACAACCTGCCCGCCGAGCGCACAAGCTTTGTGGGCCGCGAAAGGGAGCTCGCGGAATGTGAGCGCCTGTTCGAGGAAACCCGGCTCCTGACGCTCACTGGGATGGGCGGGTGTGGCAAGACGCGACTCGCGCTCAAGCTCGCGGAGGGATGGCTCGACGAACACCCGGACGGCGTCTGGTTCGTCGATCTGGCGCCGCTCACGGACGAGAGTCGCGTCGCCGAGACGATCGCGGTTGCACTTGGCGTGCGGGAGCACGCCGGAAGCTCGATCGAGAGCCTCCGACTCCACGTCCGTGGGAAGAAGCTTGTCGTCGTGCTCGACAACTGCGAGCACCTCCTGTCGGCTTGCGCGACCGCCGTGAACGCCCTGCTCGACGCCGGGTCGGTCGTACGGGTTCTCACGACGAGCCGCGAAAGCCTTGGGGTCACCGGCGAGCGGCTATTCGCAGTCCGCTCCTTGGAGGTCCCGCCGGCCGACACGGCGGGCGACGCTAAGCGGGTGGAGTCGTCCGAGGCGGTCCGCCTGTTCGTCGAACGCGCGGTCCTGGCACAGCCTGGATTCACGGTGACGGCTCAGAACGCGGAAGCCGTCGGCGAGATCTGCCGGAGGTTGGACGGAATCCCGCTCGCGATCGAGCTGGCGGCCGCGCGAATCCGTATCCTCTCGGTGGATCAGATCCGCGCCCGGCTGGACGATCGATTTCGACTTCTCACCGCCAGCAGCCGGACCGCGCTGCCACGGCACCAGACGCTTCAAGCGACGATCCAGTGGAGCTACGACCAGCTGTCGGTCGACGAGCAGCGTCTCTTCCGCAGCCTGGCTGTGTTTGCCGGAGGCTGGACGCTCGCGGGCGCCGCGCAGGTCGCGGGCGAAGGCTGGGACGAGTTCCAGGTGATTGACCTACTCGCGCGGCTCGTGGACAAGTCGCTCGTGATCGTCGAGCGGGAGCGAGATGGCGAGCCCCGCTATGGCATGCTCGAGACCGTTCGGCAGTACGGGCAGGAGCGTCTCATCGAGGCCGGCGAGGCGGAGGCCGCTCGCAACCGGCACCTCTGCGAGTTCCTGGCCCTTGCCGAGCATGCCTACGCGGAACGGTACCTTCGCGAGGGACACTGGACCCCGATGCTCGAGCTCGAGAACGGTAACTTTCGTGCGGCGCTCGCCCACGCTCGTGGAACGGATACCGAGCGTTATCTCGCCCTAGCGGGAGCCCTCGCTTGGTACTGGTTGGGACTTTCTCACCTCCACGAAGGTCGTGAGCACCTCACCGCGGCGGTGGCGAGCGCCGCCCCGGACCCACCTCGGCCCGCGCGGGCGCGTGCGCTCCTGGGAACCGGGAACGTCCTCGTGTGGCAGGGCGACGCGAAGGCAGGTCTGCCGTGGATGGAGGAGGCTGTTCGGATGTGGCGCGATCTCGGCGATTCCAGGGAAGCCGGTTTGGCGATCGAGGCGCTCGGGTGGGCCCAATTCACGGGTGGCGACGATCTCGCGGCCCGCGCCACGTTCGAAGAATGCCTGCGGATCCAGCGAGAGGCCGATGATCCCGTCCTCGTGAACCGCGCGATGGTCGGGCTCGCTCAGGTGCTCTCCGCTCTCCACGAGATCGAGCGTGTGCGCCCAATGGCGCGCGAGATCATCGCGTTCTCAGCATCAAATCAGGATGCGCGCGGCGAGCACCTGGGCTGGCACTTCCTCGCCGACGCAGCATTGATCGAGGAGAAGTGCGACGAGAGCCTCGGGCACTATCAGAAGAGCCTCGAACTCGCCCGGCAGACCGGGGATCGGGTCGAGACGAGCTTCGAGCTCCAGGGTGTCGCGATGTCGCTGGCCGGTCTGGGGCACGCGGCGGCCGCGCTTCGTCTCGCGGCGGCCGCGCGGGCCGAATGGGATCGAGTCGGCGCCGATCCCCATGTGCGCTTCTGGGACGAGCTGCTGGACCAGTATCTTGGACGCGCGCGCCGGGAACTGGGACCGACGGCCACGGAAGCGGAGTGGGAGAGAGGGGCTCGGATTCCGTTCGACCAGGCCGTCACGATCGCGCTGAGCGCGAACGCCGCTCCACCTGCAGCCGACCCCGCATCCGGCTAATCCTGGGAGACCCCGCTGCTCTCGAGTATTGGAGCATGCTAGGGTGTTGCGTCACGGCCCCGTAGCTCAGACGGATAGGGCAGCGGTTTACTAAGCAACTGAAGGCGGTTTTCGACGGAAATCGAGACTTCAAGCCAAGTCATTGCGGGCAGCGCTCATCCCCACGCCTGTCCGCGCTTCCTCCTCGCCTCCGATGGCGGGCGATGCTCGAGGTGGTTAAACAGGGAGCTTCGACGCTGAGCTTCTGAGCCGACCGGGGAGATTACCTTCGAATGGCGCTCCAGGTGCCCGACGCGCTATTGCACGTAGAACTCGCAACCAGGGAGTAGGTTCCGGTCGCGGTGGCCCCTGTGATCCCACCGGTTGAAGAGGTGGCGAGTTGTCCGGTGAGGTTGACGCTGCAACCGTTGGTGCCCGCAGGGATGGACGCCGAGATGGCGCCGGATTCAGACGCCGTCCCTGACATGGTGGCAGTCGAGCCGGAGATCGGAGCGAAGGCCCCCTGTATCACCCCGCTGGCGACCGTCCAGGTGAACGTGCCGGTCAGTGTCGAGCCGTCGGATTGGCCCCCACTCCACGTTCCGTCATAGGTCCCGTCAAACTGGCCCACGCCTGTACTGGCCGTGAACGCGGCGGTCACGGTCCTGTCCGTGCTCATGATGATCGTGCACGGGTTGGCTTGCCCCGCGCCGTCGCCGCTCCAGCCGGTGAAGGCAGATCCCGAGTCAGCGGTAGCGGCGATGCTCACGGTCGTGCCCTGGGCGTAGGCGGTGGCCGCGGGCGTCGCCACGATGGAGCCGGTGCCAGCGCCCGACTTGGACAGTGTCAGCGTGCGGAGCGGTGGATCCGATGGTGCGGTGGTCGAGTCCATCCCCAAACAACCGACCATCATGATGCCCACGAGCAGCAGTGTCGGTAGGAGGCGAGCGTAAGACCTCATGGTTCACTCTCTTGAACGGGTCCAGATCAATCGGGGGGCAGGAACGGCGCCCCGGCGGGAAGTAGAGGTGTCAGGGAGGTATATCGGCACCCGCAGGCCGGATCCTGAAGTTGGAACCGCCATCCCGCGCTACGGTTCGCCAGAGCCTGGCGCAGAACGCATCTTGGGCTTGCCGCGGAGTGAGGCTATGGTCCGCGCCCATGCTCCCTCTCGAGCATCCGCAGGCGCCCACCGTCGACACCTCGCCACCGCCGCCGCCGTCCGCCGGCGCATCCGGGAGGCGCGTCATCGACGTGGCCCACCTGCGCAAGCTGTACGGCTCCACCGTGGCGGTCGACGACGTCTCCTTCGAGGTGTTCGAGGGCGAGATCTTTGGACTCATCGGGCCCAACGGCGCCGGCAAGACCACGACCATGGAATGCGTCGAGGGCGTTCGCAAGGCCGACGCGGGGCGCACCACGGTGCTCGGCCTCGATCCCGCCCGTGACGCGAACGCGCTGCAAGAGCGCATCGGCGTCCAGCTCCAGCAGGCGCAGCTGCAGAAGCGCATCCGCGTCTGGGAAGCGGTCGATCTCTGGGCGTCGCTCTACCCGCGCACGGTCGACGGTCGCGCCCTGCTCGAGCAGCTCGGACTGACCGAAAAGCGCAATGCCTCGTTCATGAGCCTCTCGGGCGGGCAGAAGCAGCGGCTCTTCATCGCGCTCGCGCTCATCAACGACCCCGAGGTGGTGTTCCTCGACGAGCTCACCACCGGACTGGACCCGCAGGCCCGGCGCGCCATCTGGGACCTGGTAAACGGCATCCGCAGCCGCGGCAAGACGGTCTTCCTCACCACGCACCTGATGGAAGAAGCCGAGCGGCTCTGCGATCGCGTGGCGATCATCGAGCACGGGCGGCTCATCGAGATGGGCGCGCCTGCCGACCTCATCCGCAAGCACTGCCCCGAGCGCGGAGTGGTGTTCTCCAGCGATCGGGAGGACCTCGCGGGCGAACTGGAACGCATCGGGGGAGCCGGGTCGGTGCGCGTCGAGGGCTCTACGTACACGGTGCAGGGGCGGGGCGATGACTTCGTCACCGCGGTCATTCGCTTCATCGCCGCCCAGCCGCTCACCGTTCGCGACTTACGCACCGTGTTCCCGACGCTCGAGGACGTGTTCCTCAAGCTCACCGGGCACGTCATCCGGGAGTAGGCGGCCACCATGCGGGGACTCCTGAAGCTCACCTGGCTCGAGATCCGGATCTTCGTGCGCGAACCGCTCGGCTTTGTCGCGGCGGTCGGGGTTCCGCTCGCCATTTTCCTCGTACTCGGCCGCTCCATGAGCCCGGGCGCCGGTCACTCAGCAAGGACGACGCAGTTTCTGGCGCAGGACCTGCCACTTTTCGTTTCCATCTTCATCTCGATCAACGCCGCGCTCTCGCTGATCGCGGTGATCTCGATCTACCGCGAGGGCGGTATCCTCAAGCGCCTGCGCGCCACGCCGCTCCGACCGGCGGTCATCCTCGGGGCTCACGTGCTGGTCAAGCTGGTCTTCACCGGGATCTCGCTCTTGCTCGTGGTCCTCGCGGGGCGGCGCTTCTACCCGGTGACGCTTCACGTGCACTTCGCGGGCTTCGCGCTCGCGGTCGTCGTGACCACGGTGGCGATCCTGTGCATGGGTTTCATCGTCGCCAGCATGGTGGGCACCGCGAGGTTCGCGCAGCTGATCGGCAGCACGATCTTCTACCCGATGCTGGCGATCTCGGGCATGTTCGTGCCGCTTTCGTCGATGCCTCGGCCGTTGGCGCTGCTCGGTAACGTGCTGCCCATGTCGCACGCGGTCGCGCTGCTTCGTGGCGCATGGGTCGGCGCGGGCTGGCTCGTGCTGTTGCCGCACCTGGGGGCGCTGGCGCTGACGATCGCGATCTGCCTGGCCCTCACGA
>QHUQ01000047.1 GCA_003221985.1 Gemmatimonadota bacterium
CGTCCAGCAGCGAGCGCACGATCGTGCGCTCGCCCGGCGAGTAGTCGACGCGCAGCGTCAGCGGTGCGACGAGCAGGCGAGCCACATCGGCGAGCGCCGCGACCGCGGTGAGCCGCCCCGCGAATGCACTTTCTCCCAGGAACACGGGCGCGATCGCGTGATACCGCTCGTAGGGGTGGAGCACGCCCCATCGCACGACACCGTAAACAAGAGCGATCACAACCCAGCTGACGGCGAACTGGGCCATACGCCGGCGCGTCGGCCGCACGGGCGCCTCCGCCGATGGCGAGGGCCCGATGCCAAGAGCCCAGGCCCAAATGATCAGGCCCGGGGCCACGGCCGCGTTCTCCTTGCTCAGCAGGCCGAGCAACAAGGCGATTCCGCTCCAGATGACGCTGTCTCGCACCACCGCGGCGTAGACCGCGAGACACACGGCTGCTGCCGCCATGAGCTCGGCGCGGCCTATGACATTCGCGATCGCTTCGACATGGACGGGATGGACGGCGAAGATCGCCCCCGCTACGACGGCGGCGGCCATGCCTGACCAGCGACGCACCAGCGCCGTGACCGCGACGGCAGTGCCGGCGTGCCACAGCAGATTTATCGCGTGAAACCACGCGGGGCGGCCGTGAACGAGTGACCAGTCCAACGCGAAGGTCGCCAGCGGGAGCGGACGATACATGTGACCGCCCAGGTCGGGTGGCCAGTACGGCGCCGCGAACGCACCCCACACACCCCGCATCGAATGGACGAGCGGATTCCACAGGATGATGTACAGATCGTCCATCGCGAACGAGTTCCACAGGGCCGGCACGTACGGCACCAGCGCGCAGAGCACGACGGCGAGGTACAGCCGGCGGTCTTTACGGTCCACGGTTCACCGCAAAGAGCCAGCGGCCATCGGACCAGCGATAAATGCCCGTCAACCAGGCGGGGTAGGCACCGAGCAGCGCGCGCAGCTCGATGGCCGAGGGCGATGTCGCGCTGGCAAGCAGGACATGCGTCACGCCCATGCGCTCGAGATAGGCCCGATGCTCTGCCGGAGTCGGGCGGATCAGCTCACGCCCGCGATAACTCTCGAGGTAGAGCGGCACCGCCTGGCGGCGGGTGTACAGCCAGACGAGGGCTTCGTCATCCGTCGCGACAACGGCGTCCGCTGGAAGATTCCCCACGACGGGGAGCAGCTCGGCGAAATTGGCCGAAATCGCGCGCGCCTGAGCCTCCCACCAGCGGCCCGCGAAGCCGCGCACCTCGTAATGCAGATATCCGCCGGCGACCAGCGCCGCGAGGAAACCGACGGCCAGGCGCGCACGCGGCCAGCGCCGCCAGATCTCGAGCATCCCCGCAACCCAGACGAGTCCCAGCCACGGGAGGACCGCCCAGAGAAACCTGTCGGGCGGGTGCGGCCAAATCGCGAGAACCAGAAAGTAGAAGACGAGCGCCAGCCCAATCGCCGAGCGGCGCGACACCACCACCAGGCCGTACAGGCCGGCTCCGAGCGCGATCGTAGCGATGATGTCATAGAGCCAGCGTACAGGAATCCACCCGAATACCAATGCCTCGAGCGGCCGCGACATGTCGGGGACGTTGACGGCTATCGCCGAGAGACCGGCCTGCCGGAGGTGCGCGGAGTAATTGCCGTAGCCGAGCGCGAGCGCCGGATCGATGAAGCGCGCATGCGTGGTGACCCACAGTCCCCAGGCGACCGCGGCGAGCAGGGGAAGCAGCAGCACGATGATGAGCCTGTGGCGCTGCGCCCCCCCCGCCCCCCCTGCCCCCACCGCCCCCCCCCGTCGCGCCAGCAAGAAACAGAGAGCACCCGCGACGATCGTGACGCCGATGGATCGCGTCAGCAACGCGAGCGCGGCTGCCGTCCCGGCGATCCAGGGAGAGAATTCGCGATCGGTCGCGATGATGGCAACGGCCAACAGCACGCTGAACAGCGGCTCGGCGAAGAGCACGGACTGCGTCGCCAGGACAGGAATGGCAACGGCTGCGCCAAACACGACCGCCGCCGGAACCCAGCGGCGCAGCCCAGGACCGAGTATCTCGGTGCGCGTCGCATGCCATACGATGAGCCCGGCAGCGGTGGCACCGAACAGCGCGTTGAGGACCTTGCCGGCCAGTGCCGCGCCGCCGACGGACATGAGTCCAAAGAACGGCGCCAGCACTACGGGATAGAGCGGCGGGTAATGGACGGCCGCCGGCACTCCGGGGAGACTGGGATGGACATAGCCGTGGCCGCTCGTCAGCGCGGTGGCGAGCCCCGCGTACAAGCCGTCGTCGTAGAACACCCCGACGAGCGCCTGATTGAGCGTCGCAATGCCGACGATCAGCGTCGCGACGCCCGTAATGAGGCCCGCCTTTACCTCGCTGGTAAGCGCCAATCGCGGTGGTTGCGGGGGACGAGAAGGTTGTAGCGCAGGATGTGAAACAGCGCCGCGAAACCGTCGCGCCACGTGATCTTCTTGCCCTCGGCGTAGGTGCGGCCGCTGTAGGAGATGGGCATCTCCCAGATGCGGGCGCGGGCCTGCGCCAGGCGCGCGGTGATCTCCACCTCGAAGCCGAAGCGATTCGATGTCAGCGGCAGCCGCTTGATGACATCCATCCGCACCAGCTTGTAGCAGGTCTCGAGATCGGTGAGGTTGAGATTGGTGAGCATGTTCGACAACAGCGTGAGAAACCGGTTGCCGACGTAGTGCCAGAAGTAGAGCACCCGACGCGGGCCACCCTGAAACCGCGATCCGTACACCGCGTCGGCCTTGCCGCTGCTGATCGGTTGCAGCAGCGCCGGAAGATCGGCGGGATCGTACTCGAGGTCCGCGTCCTGCACCACGAGCGCATCACCGGTCGCCGCAGCGATGCCGCTCCGAATCCCCGCTCCCTTGCCTCGATTCCTGTCGTGGTGAATCACCTGATCGACCAAACCATCCCTGGCGAGCTGGTCGAGGATTTCCCGGGTCCCATCCGTCGATGCGTCATTCACCACGATGATCTCGACTCGCAGCGGAACGTCGCGGACGCGCCTGAGCGCGGCTTCGACGGTTGCGGCCTCATTGTAGGCCGGCACGACCACCGACAGCAACAGGTTCTTCACGCCGCCTCGCCAATCGCGATGAGCGACTGACCGACTCGCCAGGGAAGCAGCCGCTCGAGCCGGAACAGCGGAACGAGCGCGTCGTACAGTCGCAGCGAACCCGAAGGAATCGTCTGGCGACGCAAGACCCGCCCGGCGAACCACCATCCGGGGATGCCGGCGATGTTGAAGTACTCAATGTGGGCCACTGTGAAGCCGGCGTTGCGCATCAGCGCCGCCAGTCCGGCGCGTTTGTAGCGGCGGTGATGCCCCAACGCACGATCGATCGAGCCGTAGAGCGCCGGCAGCGCGGGCACGAGCAGAACGAGCCGCCCGCGCGGCGCGAGCAGCGCCCGTATCGCGACGAGCGATGCGATGTCATCGTCGACGTGCTCGAGCACGTTGAGGCAGATGACGGTATCGAAGCGCTCGCCGCCGAGCGCGCTGTGCTCATTGGGCAGGTAGAGGCGCGCCACCGCGACGTTGGGATGCCCCGCGAATCGCCGCCGCAGCTGGCGCAGGTACTCCTCCCGGGTGTCGCTGAGCACGAGCCGCTCGCGATCGGCGAGAAGCGCCGAGAGGTTACCAATGCCGGAGCCGATTTCGAGCACGCGCCGGCCGATCCAGCGGCGCAGGCGATCGAACATCCAGCGGTTGTAGCGGACGGCGCCGGAGAGCTGCTCCAGCGTCTCCGCGCCGATCGGATCACTCGGGTCCAGGGCCAGGGCCTGGGCCTTCGTACCGGCTCAGCTTGCGGTACAGGGTGGAAGGATCGATCCCCAACACCTCGGCGGCGCGCGTCTTGTTGCCGCCTTCGCTCTGCAGTACCCACGTGATGTAGGCCTGCTCGATCACGTCGAGCGCTGGATTCTTGTGCAGCCGGTCCGCCACCAGCGGCTCCGTCTTGCGCTCGCTGACCCGGTCCGGGATCGCGGAGCGCGGGATCACGTCCCCCTTGGTCAGGGTGACGGCCCGCTCCAGCGCGTTCTCGAGCTCACGCACGTTGCCGGGCCAGTCGTAGGCCATGATGACTTCTTCGGCCTCGGGCGACAGCGACTTCGCCGCTTCGCTCCGTTCACCGGCGATGTGCCCCAGGAATTCCTTCACGAAGATCGGGATATCGTCGCGCCGGTCGCGCAGCGGCGGCAGGTGGATGTTGATGACGTTGAGGCGGTAATAGAGGTCGGTGCGGAACCGCCCGCGCTTGATGTCCTCTTCCAGATCGCGGTTGGTCGCGGCGACCACCCGCACGTCGACGGGTATCGCCTCGGTGCCCCCCACCGGGATCGCTTCGCGCTCCTGCAGCACGCGTAGCAGTTTGACCTGCGTCGCGGGGGACATTTCTCCGATTTCATCGAGGAAGAACGTCCCGCCGCGCGCGGCGGCGAACAGTCCCTGCTTGTCACGCACCGCGCCGGTGAACGACCCTTTCACATGGCCGAACAGCTCGGACTCGAGCAGGCTTTCGGGCAGCGCGCCGCAGTTGAGCGAGAGGAACAGTCCTTCGGCCCGCGCGGACAGCTCGTGGAGGTAGCGGGCGATGACTTCTTTACCGGTGCCCGACTCCCCCTGGATGAGCACGGTGCTCTCGGTCGGGGCCACCTGCTCCGCGAGCCGCAGCACCTCGCTGAAGAGCCGCGACTTGCCGAGCGGCTTCACCTGACCTGAGCGCTCGCGGCGGCGGATTTCCTGCTTGAGCTGCTTGTTCTCCGCCCGCAGGCGCCGGTGCTCGGCGGCACGGCGGCAGATCGCCACCATGTCGTCGTTCGAGAACGGCTTTTGTATATAGTAGAAAGCGCCCTCGTTCACGGCCTGGATTGCGGTCTGCAGCGACGCCTGGGCGGTCATCAGGATGACGGGCGTCTCGGGATCCTGCCCGCGCACGGCCGAAAGGATCTCGATGCCGGTGACGCCGGGCATCTTGAGGTCGGTGAGGACGATATCGGGCGCCGAGCCTTTGAGCTGCTCGAGGCCCGCCTTGCCCCCCTGCGCGATGGTGACGTCGAAGCCCTCGTTCTTCAGCAGGATGCGCAGGGTTTCGAGGATCCCCTGCTCGTCGTCGATGACGAGGATAGACGGTGCGGTGGTGGCCATTACGCGGCTTCCTCCTTCCGACGCGCGGCCGGGAAGTAGATGGTGAACGTCGTTCCCCCCCCCTCCCCCCCGGCCTTCGTGTCAACGAGTACGATGCCGCGGTGGGCTTCCACAGCACGCTGTACGATGGCGAGTCCGAGTCCCGTGCCTCCCACGCGTCCGGTGGCGAACGGCTCGAACAAGCGTTCCTGCAGCTCGTCCGGAATCCCCGGGCCGTTGTCGCTGACGCGCAACGCGACGGGGTTCTCGATTCCCGCCGCCCCCGGCAGCTCGTGCGGTGACGCGCGGCCGGTGCTGACCACGACCGCCGCCTTCGCGCCGGCCGCCTGAACGGCATTGAGCACGAGGTTCGAGACGACGCGGTGGAGCAGGTCCTCGTCGCCCTCCATCGGCGTGGGGTCGCCTTCGAGAGTGATCTTGACGCGGGCGCCGCAGTCGGGATGCTGGCGCACCAGCCGGATCGCCGCTTCCGCCACCTGGTGCAGATCCATGGGCCGGTATTCGGTCACGCGCACGCGCGAGAAGTCGAGGAACTCGGACAACAGCCGGGACAGCCGGTCGCTTTCGCGCACGATCAGGTTGGCCAGGAACTTCTCATCCGGGTTGGCACGGGATGAGCGGCCCAGCTGCTCCACCGAGCTGCGGATCGACGCCAGCGGATTCTTGATCTCGTGCGCCAGGCTCGACGACAGCTCCGCCACCGCCTCGAGCCGCTCGGCGCGGAGATGCAGCACGCCGCGCGGTGGACGTCACCGCCGCCCAGAACTCGGGCGCGAGCCGCGCGAACTCCGGCATCACGGATTTGCCCAGCCACTCGCGAGCCCGAAACCCGAGGATCTCTTCCGAAGCGGGATTGGCGTAGAGCAGCCGGCCGTCGGCATCGACGGTAAGCACGCCGGTGCGGAGGTTGCGGAGCACGTCGTCCGCCTCGAGCTGGACCTGGCGCACCTCCGCGGCGAGCGCCTCGCGCTCGGCACCCATCACGTTGACGCGACTCGCCACATAGGCCGTCACGACGGCGACGAGCACGAACACCCCCAGCTGGATCCAGATCCCGGCGGTAACGCCCGCGGAGTGGCCCCAGAAGACGTCGGCGAAGTACACGAGCCCGGCAAACAGCGTCACGAGGCCGGCGTTGGCCGGCGGCTGGAGGAGCGCCGTCACCGCGATGAGGATGACGTAGAGACTGGCGAGATCGCTCTCCGCCCCACCCGTGATGTGGACGACGGCGGTGATCAGGAGGACGTCGAACAGGGCCTGGAGATAGAGGAACGTCGGCCCCGGCAGCCTGCGCCGGAAATGGGTGTGCCAGTACGACGCCAGGGTGACCGCCGTGGCCGTCACGAGCATCAGGGACGTCCCGAGGATGTCCAGCGGCGCGGCGACCCGGATTTTCAGGGCGGCGGTGACATAAATGGCCGTGGCCAGGCACATCCGCCCGACATAGACCAGGCGAAGGAGCTGGAGCTGGGTCGGTATGGCAGACGATTTGGCGTTTAGCCAGCGCATGGGGGGGCATTATTGGCGCTGGTGTGGCAGAATGCAATAGTGACGGTCACAAATCGACGGTAAGAGACGGTAAAAGACGGTAAAGGACGGTAAGGGTTTGAGGCCCCTACCGTCCTTTACCGTCCCTTACCGTCCTTTACCGTCTCTTTATTGCACGGCGTTCACCATGTCGAAGATCGGCAGGTACATGGCCACGACCATACCGCCGACGATGACGCCCAGCACGACGATCATGATCGGCTCGAGCAGCGAGAGCAGCGCGCTGACCGCGGCGTCGACCTCGTCGTCGTAGAAGTCGGCGATCTTGGTGAGCATCTCGTCCAGGCCGCCGGTCTGCTCGCCCACCGCAATCATCGAGATGACCATGGGCGGGAAGACCTTCGATTTCTGGAGCGGCGCCGCAATCGTCTCGCCGCCGGCGATCGAGGCGCGCGACTCCATCACCGCGTTGTGGATGACCATGTTGCCGGCGGTGCGCGCCGTGATCTCGAGGCCGTCGAGAATCGACACGCCCGACGAGATGAGCGTGCCGAGGGTGCGCGTGAAGCGCGAGACGGCCGACTTGCGGAGCAGGTCGCCGAGCACGGGGAGACTGAGCATCAGCTTGTCGATGTTCAGCTTCCCAGGCGTCGTCTTGTAGTACCGGTTCACGGCCACGAAGCCGAAGATTCCGACCGCGATGATCGCCCACCAGAAGTTCTTGAGGATGTTGCTCGCCCCGATGACGATGCGGGTCGGGAGGGGCAGCGCCAGGTTGACGGACGCAAACATGCTTTGGAACGTCGGAATCACGAAGATCAGCAGCACGGCGATGGCGATGCCGGCGACCGAGAAAATCACGGCCGGGTAGATCATCGCGCCCTTCACCTTGCGGACGATGGCGTCGTTCTTTTCCAGGAACTGCGCCAGCCGCAGCAGGATCGTGTCGAGAATACCGCCCGCCTCACCGGCGGCCACCATGTTGACGTACAGATCGGTGAACGCCTTGGGATGCTTGCGCAGCGCGTCCGCCAGGGTGTGGCCGCTCTCGACGTCGTACACGACCGCGCGGGTGACGTCGGCCAGCACCTTGTTCTCGGTCTGCTGCGCCAGGATGTCGAGCGCCTGCACCAGCGGCAGTCCGGAGTTGATCATGGTGGCGAACTGCCGCGTAAAGATCACGACGTCGCGCGTTTTCACGCCGGCCTTGAAGAGATCGGCGAGGCCGCCGCCCTTGCCCTTCGCTTCGCGGACCTGCACGACCACCATGCGGTTCTTGCGCAGGTGGGCAATGACGTCGTCGCGCGACGCGAGGTCGATCTTGTCGCGGACGAGATCGCCCTTCAGGTTGCGCGCTGTGTATTCAAAGCTCGGCATGATCTATTCCTCCGCGCCGCGCCTCACGGGCGCACGGCGACCTTGGGTTGGCCACTCTTCAGCGGCGTGCCCGGAACCGGTGGACCATCCTTCTCGTCGGGGGGCGTCTCGCCGATGGACCGCAGGAAATCGTTGGGCTTCGACGTCACCCGCAGGCATTCGTCCTTCGTGACTTCACGGCCCATGTACAGCTGATACAGCGCGTCGTTCAGCGTCTGCATGCCGTACTTCTTCCCTGCCTGCATCGACGACTCAATCTGGTGGACCTTGTCGTCGCGGATCAGCGCGCGAATCGCGGCCGTGGATCGACTCGGCGGCGGAATTGGTGTGCAGGGTCGCGAAGGCCAGGTGACCGGTCTCCGCGATCGTCAGCGCCGCCTGAATCGTCTCGAGATCGCGCATTTCGCCGATCAGCACGACGTCGGGGTCCTGGCGCAGCGCGTACTTCAGCGCGGCCTGGAAGCTGTTGGTGTCGGTGCCCACTTCGCGCTGATTGACGATGCAGGCCTGATGGCGGTGGATGAACTCGATCGGATCTTCCACCGTGATGATGTGCCCTTTCAGCTCTTTATTGATCTTGTCGATCATCGCGGCCAGCGTCGTGCTCTTGCCCGAGCCGGTGGGACCGGTGACGAGCACGAGCCCGCGCGGGCGGTCGGCGAGCTGCGCCACGACATTGGGCAGTCCCAGCTCACCGAACGTCTTCACGGTGAAGGGAATCTGCCGGATGACGACCGACACGCAGCCGCGCTGCTTGAAGACGTTGCCGCGGAAGCGGGCCAGGTTCTGAATGCCGAACGAGAAGTCGAGCTCGTTTTCCGTCTCGAAGCGCTTCTTCTGGTTCTCGGTCAGCACCGAGTACGCGAGCGACAGTGTGTCCTTGGGCGTCATGACTTCTTCGCTGGAGGCGTTCGTGATGTCGCCGTCCACGCGGAGCTTGGGGCGCTCGCCCGCCACGAGATGGAGGTCGGAAGCGTCCTTCTCGATCATCTCCTCGAGCAACGCCCGGAGGTTGATTGGCATGCTTCCTCTCCTTATCCGGCTGCGGTTTCTTTGACGACTTCTTCGAGCGTAGTCACGCCCTTCTTGACCTTCAGCATCCCGTCCATGCGGAGCGTCAACATGCCTTCCTTCACGGCCAGGTCGCGCAGCTCCTCCGTCGAGGCGCCCTTGAGGATCTCGCGGCGCAGCGGGCTCGTCAGCGCCATCACCTCGTAGAGGCCCTGGCGGCCGCGGTAACCGGTGCCCGCGCAGGAATCACATCCCGCGCCCTTGAAGAACGGGCCTTCCTTCTTATCGATGGCAAAGGCGTGCATCTCTTCGGGCGTGTATTCGTGCTGAGTCTTGCACTCTTTGCAGACGCGGCGCACCAGGCGCTGCGCGACGATCAAGTTGACGGCGCTCGCGACGTTGAACGGCTCGATGCCCATGTCCACCATACGCGTGATGGTCGAGGGCGCGTCGTTGGTGTGCAGCGTCGAGAGCACCAGGTGGCCCGTGAGCGCGGCCTTGATCGCGATCGAGCCCGTCTCGAGATCGCGGATCTCGCCGACCATAATGATGTTCGGGTCCTGGCGCAGGAACGCCTTCAGCGCCGCCGCGAACGTCATCCCCACCTCGTTCCGCACCAGCACCTGATTGATGCCGAGCAGGTTGTACTCGACCGGATCCTCGGCGGTCATGATGTTCACGTCGATCTGGTTGATCCGCGACAGCGCCGAGTATAGCGTGGTCGTCTTGCCGGAGCCTGTGGGCCCCGTCACCAGCACCATCCCGTAGGGGTTGAGGATCGCCTTGAGGAGATTCTCCTCCGACTTGGGCTCGAAGCCGAACGTCTTCAGGTCGAGCGTCAGGTTGCCCTTGTCGAGAATGCGCAGCACGATCTTCTCGCCGAACAGCACCGGCAGCGTCGAGACGCGGAAGTCGATCACGCGCGACCCCATCTTGAGCTTGATGCGCCCGTCCTGTGGGACGCGCCGCTCGGCGATGTTGAGCTGCGCCATGATCTTCACGCGCGACGTGAGGGCGGCCCGCATCTTCACCGGCGGCTTCATCACTTCGTGCAGCGCGCCGTCGACGCGATAGCGCACCCGCATCTCGTGCTCGAATGGCTCGATGTGGATGTCCGAGGCGCCGCGCTTCACCGCGTCCGTGAGCAAGCCGTTGATGAGCTTCACCACGGGCGCGTCGTCGGCCAGGTCAGTCGCCTTGACGTCTTCGTCCTGCTCATCCTCGACAACCTCGAGATCCTCGGCCGCCTCCACCGACTTGAGCAGCGTCTGGAGCTGCGCATCCGACTGCTGGTAATAGCGCTCGATCGCGTTGCGAAGGGTGTACTCGCCGGCGATGACCGGGAAGACGTCGCAGCGGGTGATGAACTTGATGTCTTCGATCGCCGTCACGTTGTTCGGGTCGGCGATCGCCACCGTCAGGGTTCGCCCCTCGCGCTTGAGCGGCAGGACGCTGTGCTTGGTGGCGATGTCGGGGGGGATGAGCTTCAGGATCTTGGCGTCGACCTCAAAGCGCGACAAGTCCACCGCCGGCATGCGGTACTGCCGGGCCAGCATCTTGCTGACCTCGGTTTCCTCGATAAAGCCGAGCTTGACCAGGGTATAGCCCAGGCGCATCCCGGAGTTTTTCTGCTCCAGGAGGGCCTTGCGGAGCTGCTCTGGGGTGATCAGCCCTTCACGGACAAGGATCTCACCGAGCTTGTCCTGGGTAATCGCAACGCTCGCCGTATGCAACTCATTGAATTTGAAGGGACTAAAATGGGAGGCGAGGTAGGGCGGGTCAAGGCTGGACAACGAAAGGGCGTATGGCGTCCAATAATTTGGCACCCACTCCAGGCACGCTGTCGAGGCGAGCGAGAGTGCCAAACGGACCGTGTTCGCTGCGCCACGCAACGATGCGCTGCGCCAATGCGGGACCGATACGCGGCAGGCGGGTGATTTCGCTCACATCTGCATGATCGAGATCAACCCGTTCCCCCGGCAATAGGGGACGGGCCAGCTGAGCGGCGCGTCTCGCCGTTTCCCGCAAGGCATTGGGACGCGGCGTGGTAGATGACTGCAGTTGGACATCGCCGGGAGGAGAAT
>QHUQ01000048.1 GCA_003221985.1 Gemmatimonadota bacterium
GGGTTATTAAAGGAAAAGAGTGTCGGCGTGAGCACCGGCGCGGCGCAGCCGCACGCCGAGCACGCGGGATGCTCGGAGAAGCGCCGGCGGTCGCCGTTGTTGAGTGCCAGCGCGACCCCTTCACCCTCGCTGAAGGCCGTGGCGACGGCGTCGGCTAATCTGCCGCGGTTCTCCGCCGTGGCAGCGATTCGATCAACCAGGACCAGGACATCGGTGCCCGCGCGTACGCGTTGTTCGGCGCCGTCCTCATCCAGGCGAATCACCTCACCGTCCACCTGGGCGCGCACAAATCCAGCCGCCCGCAATTGTGCGGCGATTTCGACTTCGGGGCGCTGGGCGGATTGGGGCAGGGGGAAGGCCACGACGATTTGGGCCGCGCCGTCCGCGTTGGGTAGGGGCGCAGCATGCTGCGCCCCTACATTTGCGTTGCCAGCCCCTACATCACCAGCATCCCCATTTCCCGCAATTACGGCGTCCACCACCTCCTGTACCGTATCCCGTTTCACATCGCGGCCGCATTGCAGGCACGTCTGCGTCCCCGCCCGGGCCCACAGCAATCGCAGGAAATCGGCGATTTCCGTCGCGGTCCCGACCGTCGAGCGGCTCGACGTCGTGGGGTTTTTCTGCTCGATCGCGACGGCGGGGGACAGCCCCTCCATCGTATCGACCAAAGGTTTGGGCATACGCTCGAGAAACTGCTTGGCGTAGGTCGACAGCGATTCGATGTAGCGGCGCTGGCCTTCGGCGTAGAGCGTGTCGAACGCGAGTGAGCTCTTCCCCGAGCCCGACGGGCCGGTGACGACCGAGAGCGCCCGGCGCGGGAACTCGACGGTGATGCCCTTCAGATTATGCTGGCGTACGTTGCGGAGAACGACGCGCTCGGGGGGATGGCGCATAACCCCCAAAAATAACAGCTTTGGCGCTTAGATGGCCCTCGCCCTGACTCCGCGGCTGCTTCGTCGTGGCCTCGAGCTGTTCGCCGCCATCTCCCTCGGTGGAGTCGCTCTGCTCGTCGGGTACTACCTGATTCGCTTCGGGGATCGGGCCGACGTCTTCCTTGAGCCGTTCTCGCGCTTGCATTGGGGCTGGATCGCGGTGGGCCTCGTCCTGGCATCGATGGACTGGGTGGGCGGTGGGCTGCGGTTGTGGGTGTGCACCCGCTACGTCCATCCCGGTGTCCGGCTGCGAGACATGATTCTGGCCGGTGGGTTCGGCGCCTGGGGCGCCTACCTGACCCCGTTTCAGTCCGGCTCGGCGCCGATGTCGATGTGGGTCATGAAGCGCGCCGGCGTCCCGGTCCCCGTTGCCCTGAGCTCGATTTTCGTCACGTTCATCGCGACCGTGGGGTTTTTCGCGATCGCCGGGCCGTTGGCCGTCTGGTTCGGCGCCGGGAAATCGCTGGCGCAACACGGGCTCGTGCTCGGCATCACGCTGTACGACCTGTTCAAGACCAGCCTCACGATCTTCGGGATCCTGGGGCTGCTGATGCTGACGGCCGTCATCTTTCCCGGCGTCGTGAAGCGGGTGATCCAGCGCCTCGCGGCCCGGATTGCGCGCCGCAGCCCGCGCGCTGCGGAGCGCATGGAGAAGTTGTCGGGAGGGGTGGACCGCGCGCACGACTGCATGGTGGCGTTCGGGACTCCGAAGGGGCTGCTCACGCTGCTGCTGGCCATCATCATCTCGGCACCGTCACACGCGAACAAGCTGCTGGCGGGCTACGTCACGCTGCGCGTGCTGGGCATCCCGGCGGACTTCACCGACATTCTGCTGCTGCAAACGCTGATTTCCTTTCTATTGTACTTCGCGCCGACACCGGGTGCTTCCGGGCTCGCGGAGCTGACGTCGGCGGCGGTGATGTCGCTCTATGTGCCGCGTGAAATCACGCCGAGCTACACATTGATCTGGCGATTCATCAACAGCTATGCGACGGTGATTGTCGGCTCGTCGATCTTTTGGTACTGGCTGCGGCGCGGCCTCATTGGCCGCGAAGAAGCCGTCGGGATCACCTAACTTCTGCTTCCTTGCCCGGTTACACAGCCGGGCGTAACTTCACGGCCTGGTCACAGCTACGGGAGTGCGTGCGCATGGCGTTGCTTGAAATGGGAGGGCGGAGGTTCGCACTCCCGCAAGGAGAGGTGCTGCTCGGCGCGGATCCGGGCTGCGCCATTCCACTCGCCGTTGCAGGTGTTCTCCCACGCCATGCCAAACTCAAGAGCCTCGCAGACGGACAAGTCGTCATCACGAAGGCAGTTCCCGAAGCCGAAGTGCTGATCAACGGCGTGCGGCTGGGCGCCGAACCAACCCCTCTGCTGCACGGCGACAAGGTCGAGGTTGCCGGGCAGGAACTCACGTTCGTGGACGAGCGGCGCAGCGGCAGCACGCAGTACGTGCAGGCGCTGAGCGTGCCGCAGGCGATGGCCCAGGCCAAAGCGGAAGCCAAGGGCGGCAAGGTCACGGTCAACACCGGCGGCCGGGTCGTGTCGTTAACCGACGGCCGCGAATACGCCATCGCCGGCACTTCGCTGGTCTTTGGCCGCGACGCCTCGTGTGACGTCGTCGTCCCCGGCAAGGATGTGTCGCGGCGACATGCGGAGATCGTGCAGACGCCCAAGGGGTATCTGATCGTCGATTCGAGCACCAACGGCACGTCGGTCAACGATGCCCGCGTAGAAGGCCAGCGGTTGCTGGCGCGCGCCGATGTGATTACGATCGGCGAAGAGAAATTCCGGTTCTACGCCGATACGGCTGCCCCGCCTACCGAAAACCCTCCCGCGGGGCCGGCCGCTAGCGCGCCCTCGGCCGTACCCCCGACGAAGGGCGGCGAGAGCCTCAAGGAAACGATTCACGGCGTACCTGCCGCGTCCAGGCCTTCCGGTGCGTTAGGGAGTTTCCTGGTCCGTGGTGGCTCGCTCAAGGGTCAACGACTCAGCGTCAAAACGCCCGTGGTCAACATCGGCCGCGCCGATTACAACGACCTCGTGGTTCCGGATGAATCGGTCTCCACCACGCACGCGAAGCTGCAACGCCGCGAGGGCGTCTGGGTGTTGGTGGACCTCGATTCGACGAACGGAACGTTCGTCGATGGGGATCAGGTCAAGGGCGAGACCCCGCTCGCGCCGGGCGCCAACGTCCGGTTGGGAGACGTCACGATGGTGTTTGAGCCGACGGATGACGCAGCGGGGGTCGCGAAGGGTGGGGGGACACGCATGATCGAAGTCCTGACCATGTCTGCCCCCTCGAAGCCATCGTCGGCGGCCCCGGCACCTGCTCCGCCAAAGCCGGCCCCTCCCGCCCCCGCCCGCCCGGCCCGCCCGGCCCCGCCGGCCCGCCCGGCTCCCCCGGCCCCCCCGGCCCCCCCGGCGGCGAAACCCGCCGCGGTGAAGCCGGCGCCGACAAAACCGAAGGCAGGGACGAAGCCGCCGGTTGCCCAAAAGAAGGGAAAGGGGTGTGGCGGCAGCGCGGCGGTACTCCTCCTGGGGATCATCGGATTAGTGTACTGGGTGTTTATCTAGGGATCACGTGCACATCACCTCCGCAGGCCGCACCGACGTCGGCGTCATCCGGTCGGGGAATGAGGACAGTTACCTCATGGTCCCCGATCGCGGGATTTTCGTGGTCGCCGACGGGATGGGTGGCCATGCGGCTGGAGAGGTGGCGAGCGAGATGGCGGTGCGCTTCGTCGCCCGCGAGCTGGACTCGTTGCGCGGGTTGTCCGATGAGCAGGTCGCCGAGCGCATGCGGGGCGCGATCCGCACGGCCAATGGGGCGATCTTCCAGCGCACGCTCACCGAGCATGACAAGCGGGGGATGGGCACCACCGTCACCGCGCTGACCCTGTTCGAGACCCGCTTCCTGATTGGCCAGGTGGGCGACAGTCGCGGCTATCTGCTGCGCGACAACCGCCTCAGCCAGCTGACGAAGGACCACTCGTACGTGCAGGAGCAGGTCGATGCCGGCTATCTCACGCCGGAGCAGGCCCGGACCCATCCCTACAGCAACGTGATTACGCGCTGCGTCGGCGCGAATAGCGACGTGATGCCGGACATCTATGTGGGGACGGTCAAGCCTAGGGACTTGTTCCTACTGGCGTCCGACGGTCTAACGGGGATGCTGGAGGATTATCAGTTGGCGGAGCTGCTTTCGCCCGACCGTATGCCACAGGACGAAGTGGATTCGCTGATCGCGGAAGCGAACCGGCACGGTGGGCTCGACAACATCACGGCGATCATCGTGCGCATCGATTCCGTCGAAGCGCCGACGCAGGAAAACGTCACGACGCAGCAGAGCCCCGCCCGACCGCGCTGAGCAGACCCTTATCCCCCTCGAGGCGTGCCTTCACCTCTTCGGCGGGCCACGTCACCAAGTCGACAATCGCGCGCGCCGGAATCTCCGCCGGCTCCAGCACAAACACCCGCAAGCGCTGGGCGGAGCGCTGCAGTTCGGCGGCGACGCGCGGCAGGCCGAGACTCTCCGCTCCCGGGATCGACACGTCGAACATGTCGGGCTTGGACGGGAAGTCGAGGAACAGCTGATCGGCGCGCAGTCCCAGTTCGCGCGTCAGCCGGTCCTCGACCCGTTCCAGCAGATCCGGGTCACGCGACGGCCAGTCCGCCGTTTCGGCGGGCAGCTCCGTTGCGGGAATGTCGAGTGCGCGTTTGGCCAGCCGCCGCTCGCGCAGCGCGCGGGCCAGCCCGGTCTGATCAAGTTGCTGCAGCTCGTGACTCAGCCCGTCGTCGGTCGCGACGGCGATGTCGTCCGGGGACGTGCGGCCGCTTGCAATCGCGCGCCGCACCAGGCGCTTGAACATCGACGTCGCGCTGCGCACCGCGTGATGCCAGTACACGTTGCGATACATCTGATACTTGGCGAACAGCAGTGACTCGAGCGCCGCCAGGCCCTTGGTGTGCAGCGCGACGCCGTCCGGACCGAGCGTCAGTGACGTGAGCAGACGATCGACATCGATCACGCCATAGGGCACGCCGCACATCGTCGCGTCGCGCGACAAATAGTCGAGCTTGTCGACGTCGAGCGAACCCGCGACGAGACCGGCGAAACGGGACGTGCTCGTGCCCTGAATCAGCGGCAACAGGCGTTCGGCCGGTACGCCAATGCGGTCGAGGGCGGCAGCCAGCGCCCCGCTGCGGAGATGACGGGCGGCGAGGCTCTCGTGGGGGGGGAGGCCCGCCTCTTCGAGCGCATGGGAAAACGGGTAATGGCCGATGTCATGAAGCAGCGCGGCGAGCTGGACGTCCAGCTCTTTGGTTACACGGCAGGCGAGGTGGTATGCCCCCAGCGCGTGCTCAAACCGGGTGTGCGTGGCGCCGGGGTACACGAGAAATGCGTGACCGAGCTGCCGGACGTACCGCAGACGCTGGAACGCCGGGGTATCGATGATCGCCAACGCCTGCGGCTCGAGGCGGATGTTGTTCCAGAGCGGGTCGCGAACTACCTCAAACGACGTCGTCGAACTGCTCGAAATTCTTTTGGAACAAAGCGAGGAGTCGTTGGGCTTGGGTGTCGTAAGCCGCGGGATCTTTCCACGTGGAGCGCGGATCGAGCACCTGATCCGGTACGCCCGGCACGTGTTGCGGCACGTCCAACCCGAACACCGGCTCTCGCCGTGTCGCTACGTTGTCCAACTCTCCCGCCAGCGCCGCCCGAATCATGGCGCGTGTGCGCTTGAGGTCCATGCGATGGCCGACGCCGTAGGCGCCGCCCGTCCAACCGGTGTTCACCAGCCAGCATTTCACCTTGTGTCGCGCGATGCGCTCGCCCAGCATCTTGGCGTACACGCTGGGACGCAAGGGCAGGAATGGCGCGCCGAAGCACGCCGAAAACGTCTCTTTCGGTTCCG
>QHUQ01000049.1 GCA_003221985.1 Gemmatimonadota bacterium
CCAGAAACCCATGCGCCGAAAATAGCTTGCGGCTGCGCGCGTCCGCAATGTAGCTTCCCGCACGATGGCTCCATCCGCCGGCATGCGCCCCAAAAGCAAGACTCCCCGCGGCGTGCTTCAGGTCGACTGGCCGTTCTTCGGCGAGCTCTGCCGGGTGCTCGCGCTGAAGGTGTTCCGCGAGTATGACCCCCACGTGGTCATCGGCATCGCGAAGGCCGGCGTCATCCCCGGCGCGGTCGTCGCGAGCATCCTGCAGCGCGATTTCGCCTCCATCGCCATTACGAAGGAAGGCTCCGTCATCGCCGGCCCGCCGCGCCTCGTGACCGGCAAGCGCGTCCTGCTGGTCGACGAAACGTGCGAGTCGGGCAACACCATGAAGCTCGCGCTCGCCGCCGTGCGCGAGCAGAAGCCCGCCGAGGTGAAGACGGCAGTGTCGTTCAAGACCGGCGGGTACAAGCCCGATTTCTACGCGCTCGAGAACGAGAACTTCATCATTCTCCCCTGGGACCTGGAAGTCATCGTGAACGGCGAGATCGTGGTCCGCCCCGACTACCGCGCCCAGCTGAAGGACGGCCGTTGAGAGATCGTCTCGCCGCGGCCGTCAAACAGTCGCGCGCCGGTTACACCGAAATCCGCGTCGAACGCACCTGGAGCTCCGCCGTCGCCTTCCGCGGGCGCCGTCTCGAGACGGCGACGGTCAGCGAAGACCAGGGCGGATTCGTGCGCGTGCTCAACCAGGGCTGCGGCTGGGGCATCGCCTCGTTCACGTCGCTCGACGAGCTGCCGGCGATGGTGGCACGGGCCAACGAGCTGTCGCGCGCCGTGCGGCTCGACGAGCCGATCCGGCTGGCCGACACGCCGCCGGAAGTCGGGGACGCGGTGCTGGAGCTCGACGGCGACGTGCGGGGGATTTCGCTCTCGGACAAAAAGCAACTCCTCGATCGCTACAACGGCGCCATGCTCGCCGTCTCAAATAAGATCGTCGATACGCAAGCGAGCTATCGGGACGAAGTCTCGGAGGTGTGGTACGTCAACTCCGAAGGCACGTCGCTCTACCAGCTGCGGCCCGAGGTCGTCGTCTCCGGCACCGCGATCGCCCGCCGCAACGGCACCATCGAGAAGGGCCTCGAGTCCATCGGGCTGCGCAAAGGCTGGGACAGCGTGCAGGGGTTCGACGATCGGTTCCGCGTCGTCGCGCAGCGCGCGGTCGATCTGCTCGAGGCGCCGCGCGTGCGCGGCGGCGCCTACCCCGTGATTCTCGACAATGAGCTGGCCGGCGTCTTCATTCACGAAGCGTTCGGCCATCTCTCCGAGGCCGACTTCGTCTACGAAAACCCGACGAGGGGACGCCGACGCAGGACACGCCGCTCATCCGCGAGGGGATCCTCGTCGGGCGCCTGCACTCGCGCGAAACGGCCGCGAAGCTGGGCGAGCGCCCCACCGGCAACGCCCGCGCGATCTCGTTCCGGCATCCGCCCATCGTGCGCATGACGAATACCTACATCGCGCCCGGCGGCAAGGGCGTCGGGTTCGACGATCTCATCAGCGACATCCCGCTCGGCGTGTACGCGTGCGGTGCGTTCGGCGGCCAGACGATGCTCGAGAATTTTTCGTTCACGGCCGGCTGGGGCTACATGATTCGCGACGGCAAGGTCGCCGAGCTGGTGAAGGACGTCGTGCTGGCGGGCAATCTGTTTCAGACGCTCGACCGCATCGATCACATTGCCGGCGACTTCACCTGGAATCAGATGGGCGGCGGGTGTGGCAAGGGCGGCCAGTTCCCGCTGCCGGTGACCGAAGGGGCGCCGCACGTGCGCATCGAGGAAGCCCTCATCGGCGGGGACGTATGATCGATCGGCTGCTCGACACCGCTCGCGGCGCCGTCGACGGTGCCGACGCGCTCTGGCGCCGCGAAGAGCGGACGACGGTGGCGTTCGAGTCGGGGCGGCTCAAGGCGGCGGGCATCTCGGAGGAGGCGGGGCTCAACCTGCGCGTGCTCGCGCGGGGCCGCATGGGCGTGGCGGGGACGACCGCGGCCAGGCCCGATCCCGCGGCCCTCCTCGACAGGGCGCGCGCGTCGGCGGAACTCGGCGAGGTCGTGGATCTCGCGTTTCCCGGCGCCGGCACCGCCAACCTGCCGCCGATTTCCACGTTCTTCGAACGCACCGCCGACGCCTCGCTCAATACGTTGATCCGCATGGGCCGCCTCCTCGTCGAGCGGTTGGCGCGACCCGACTGCCAGGTCAACGTCTCCGTGGAGCGGGAGGTCGCCGAGACGGCGGTCGGTAATTCGGCCGGCGCGCGCGGCGAGTACCGCGCCACCGGCATCGCGGTCACGGCCGACATCACGCGCATCGCCGGGGACGACGTGCTGATGGTGTACGATCAGTACGTCGGCGCCGACCTGCCGAGCGATGCCGATCTCGAGACGCTGGTCCGCTCCGTCGAGACGCGTCTCACCGCCGCCCTCACCGTCGTCACACCGCCCGACGGCGCGCTGCCGGTCGTGTTCACGCCGGCCGGACTCGCGGCCGTGGTGCTGCCGCTGGAGCAGGCGCTGTCGGGGAAAACGGTGCTCCAAGGCAGCTCTCCCCTCGCCGGCAAAGTGGGTGAGACGCTGTTCGACGAGCGTCTCTCGATCATCGACGACCCACTCACGCCGGGACGGCCGGCCTCACGGCCGGTGGATGACGAGTGCGTGCCGTCGCGCGCGACGGGACTGGTGGAGCATGGCATGGTCGGGCGCTTCGTCTATGATCTCGAGACGGCCGCGCGCGCCAAGACGCAGAGCACCGGCAACGGACGGCGCGGGGTGTTTGGGAAACCACATATTGGCTACACGAACGTCGTGTTTCGGATGACGGACGGAGCACATGTCGGATCGGAATCCCACGCGTTGGGCGGGGGATTGATCGCCGACATCGAAGATGGCCTCATCGTCGATGACCTGATCGGGGTCGGGCAGGGCAACGTGATCAGCGGCGCGTTCAGCCATCCGGTGGGACTCGCCTACCGTGTGCAGCGCGGCGAAGTGACGGGCCGCGTGAAGGATGCCGCCGTCGCGGGGAACACCTACGACCTGCTCAAACGAGTCGGAGGCTTTGGAACGGACGGGCGCTGGCTCGCGTCGCGCTGGTCGCCGTCGTTGCTGCTGGATGGAGTTAGCGTGGCCCGTAGGTAGGGGCGCAGCATGCTGCGCCCCTACTACGTCGCCCCCAACGCCTCCACATACGTCCTGCCCTGCGTCATGTCGTTATAGACGCGTTCCAACACCTCGGGCGTCGCCGACAGGAAACGGCAGCGCTCGTCGCCGCGGCTGCGGCACTCGACTTCCATGACCGCCACCGTCTCGTCGGACAGCCGCCCCAGGAAATCCGCGAGCATCCCGGCCGAGAAAAAGCACATCGGTGACTGTGCCGTCCCCGGCTCGGCTTCCGCCCAGTCGCTGGAGTCGAGCGCCAGCGCGCCGATGCCGACCGGGCTCATCGACACGGTGCCCCAGCCGCCGCTCGTGAAGAACTCGGAGAGCGTTTCAGCGAGCCGGTCGGCATCGAGAGCGGTGGGGCTGTGCTCGGCGGCGAACGCCGTGTAGAGCCCTTCCCCCGCGGCGTAGCCGGACTCCTGCAGGATCGTGACGAGTTGGTCAGGCGCGTGTGCGGCGAGGCTGGCGTGGAGCTGTCGCAGGATGCCGGGGACGGTCATATGAGAAGGCAACTTAGGGTTTGCGGTTCGCGCGGCGCAAGAGTTCGGCCTCGTCGATCTGCTCGACGCCGAGCGCTTTCGCCTTGTCGAGTTTCGACCCCGGATCGGCGCCGACGACCAGCGCCGTGGTTTTCTTCGACAGGCCGTCGCCAACGTGTCCGCCCGCCGCTTCAATCAGATCGCGCGCCTGCTGGCGGGAGAGCGTCGGCAGCGTGCCGGTGACGACGTAGGTCTGGTCGGCGAGCGGCCGCGGGCCGGTGGCCGTGGCGGTCTCCTTCAGCGTCAAACCGAGCTTGTCGAGTCGCTCGATCAGCTTGCGGTTGCGCGGCTCGGCAAAGAAGCCCGCGACGGCGTCGGCAATGGCCGGCCCGATGCCGCGCACTTCGCCGACTTCCTCGGCCGACGCGCGCGCCAGGGCGCTCATCGTGCCGAAATGGCGCGCCAGGAGCTTGGCCCCCTGTGCGCCGACGTGCCGGATGCCGAGGGCGAACAGCAGCGCCGAGAGCGGTTGCTGCCGCGACGCGGCGATCGCCTCCACGAGCTGCTGGGCCGACTTCTCGGCGAAGCCCTCGAGCGTCAGCAGCTGCAGCGGCGTCAACTCATACAGATCGGCCACGTCGTCGATCAGTTTGGCATCGAGCAAGGCGCGCACGCGTTCATAGCCGAGCCGGCGGATATCCATCGCGCTGCGGCTCGCGAAGTGGACGATCGACTCCAGGATGCGCGAGGGACACGAGATGTTGGGGCAATAGGTCATCACTTCTTCGTGCGGATGCTCGACCTGCGAGTTGCAGCTCGGGCAGCGCTCCGGCATGGCGTAAGGCTCTTCGGCGCCGGTCCGCCGTTCCTTCACCGGCCCGAGGACCTGCGGGATGACCTCGCCGGCGCGCGTGACCTCCACCCAGTCGCCCTCGCGAATGTCCTTCGCGGCAATCAGCGCGGCGTTGTGCAGCGTCGCGTTCGAGACCGTGACGCCCCCGATCTCGACGGGCTCGAGGACGGCGTAGGGATTGAGCGCGCCGGTCCGACCCACGTTGATGCGGATCTCGCGCAGCTGCGTGATCTGGACCTCCGGCGCGAACTTGCGGGCCACCGCCCAGCGCGGCTCGCGGTTCCCGATCGTGCCCAGCTCGGCGTAGAGCGAGCGCTTGTCCACCTTGACCGCGACGCCGTCGGCGCCGTAATCGAGCGTGGGGAGCAGCGTCTGTAGCTTCGCGATCTCGCGGTGCGCGGCCGCGAGGTCGGGGACCCGCGTGTGATGCGGCTCCACCGGGAGCCCCCACTCGAGCAGCGCGTCGAGCAGCTCCTGCTGCGAGTCGATGCCGAGCTTCTGCCCCGGGGCCTCGACCTGGAAGGTGAAAACGCGCAGACCGCGGGCGCGCGTCTTTTTGGGATCGAGCTGTCGCAGCGCGCCGGCCGCGGCGTTGCGCGGATTGGCGTACGGCGGCTCGCCCGCTTTCTCGCGCTGTTTATTGGTCTCCGCGAACTGGCTCTTGGGTAAGTAGACCTCGCCGCGCACTTCCATCTTCTTGGGCCAGCCTTTGCCCCGCAGGCGCAGCGGCAGGTCCAGCACCGTCCGCAGATTCGATGTGACGTCTTCACCTTCGACGCCGTTGCCGCGCGTGACGCCCGTGATGAGCACGCCGTCTTCGTACGTGAGGCTCACGGCGGCGCCGTCGATCTTCACCTCCAGCGTGTAGCCCGCGGTGGTCACCTCCGGCACGAGGCGCGTGTTACGCTCCTCCCACTCGCCCAGCTCGGCCTCCGTGAAGGCGTTGGCGAGCGAGAGCATCGGGACGGCGTGGCGGTGCTTGCGGAACCCGGCGGCCGGCTCACCGCCGACACGGAGGGTCGGGGAGTCAGGCGTCTGGAGCCCGGGGGTTTTGGATTCGAGTTCCTGTAGCTCGCGGAATAAGCGGTCGTATTCCGCGTCCGAGATCTGCGGCTTATCGAGGACGTAGTATGCGTGGTTCGCCCGTTCCAGGATCCGCCGCAGCTCCGCGGCGCGTGCTGCCGGCTTCACCGTCCTTTGGCTTCTTCCTGGATGACGGCCATGGCCACGGCAACCAGCCGGTCCAGCTCCTCGGCGCTGGCTTTGGGAAGGAGCCCTTCGCCCCACGCGCCCTCGCGGCCCCCGAACGCGTCGAGCAGCCGGCGGAAGAAGGCGAGCAAGGCGACGCGCTCCAACTCCATGTGGCGCAGCAGACCGCCGGTCTCGTGCTGGCGCTGCGCGAGTCGCTCGTAGCGGTGGGCGTTGCGCAGGCTCTGCGCCGTGAGTGAGGCGACGACCTGCACGAAGCGCACGTCGGCGTCGGAGAACGTGGGGCCGTCGCGATAGGTGCGCAGGAAAATCGCGCCGATGGCGACCGAGCGCCACGTGATCGGCACGACCGTGATCGACTTGACGCGGCGGTTGATCAGCTCCTCCTTCACGTGCCGCAGCGACGGATCGTTGGCGGCGTCGGGGATGAACACCGTCTCGCCGCTCTGCATCGCTTTCTTCAATTCGGGATAGCGCTCGAGGTCGACGACGTAGTTGCGAATGGTCGGATCTTCGTACGACGCGACGAGCCGCACCTGGCGGCCGCCCTTCTCTCCGAGGAAAATCGAACAGCGGTCCAGGCCGAACGATTCGCCCAGCTTGCGGGCGATGGCCTGGAGAATGTCAATGAAGTGCAAGGAACTGGAGGCTTCCTTCAGGATCTCGATGACGGCGAGCAGGTGCTTGCGCTCGTGCTCCAGCTCGGCGATCCGCGCGGCCAGGCGTTCCGCTTCCGCGTGTGTCAGGGCCGAGTTGATCGTCATGGGTGCAATAGTTTCGCTCGGGAACGCGAGTCACGTCAAGCGGAAGTAGATTTCCCGCCATGCGCACACTCACTCCATTCGCGATGGTCGGCGCGCTGGTCTCGACGTTGCCGGCGCAAACGAAACGCTCGGCGTCCGACCCCGCGCCCATCGGAGCGTACAGCGTCGTGCCCGAGCTGCCGGGGATGGGGCGGCCGGTGGACACCGCGGCGGTCGCCGCCCGCCGTCGCGCGCTGCTCAAGCGCATCGGACGCGGCTCGATCCTGGTTCCGGCCTCGCACGAGCGGAACATCGAACAGGACTACGTTCAGGACAACGATTTCCGCCAGAACAACACCTTCTTCTATCTCACCGAGCTCGAGACCCAGGACGCCTGGCTGCTGCTGACGGCGCGCGGAGCCGACACGCTCGAGACCGTGCTGTTCCTGCCGGCGCGCACGCCGTCGCAGGAGCGCTGGACCGGACTGCGGCTCGGCCCCGACAGCGTGGCGGTGCGCGTGTCCGGCATCGGCAACGTTCTGCCGGTCGATTCCCTGGACAACCGGCTGCGGCGCGTCCGATTCGCCGCGGCGCGCGGCTGGCCGGTCTACGTGCCGCTCGGCCCGGGGACGCGTGACGAGTCCCGCATCGCCGATCTCGCCTTCTCCGGGGCCGACGTGCGCAACGTGCTCCCGATCGTCGATTCGATGCGCGTCGTGAAAGACGCCGACGAGATCGCCCGGCTGCGGCGCGCCGTCGACATCAGCGTCGCCGGGCACATCGCCGCGATGCGTGCCGCGCGCCCCGGGATGTACGAATACGAGATCGAAGCGGCCCTCGAGGACGGGTTCCGCCGCAATGGCGCCGACCGCGTCGGATATCCCTCGATCGTGGGCAGCGGCCCCAACTCCACGACGCTGCACTACGACGTCAACCGCCGCCGCACCGAGAACGGCGATCTGGTCCTGATCGATGCCGCGGCGGAATGGGGCCAGTACACCGCCGACGTGACGCGCACGTTCCCGGTCAACGGCCGCTTCACGCCGCGGCAGAAGGCGATCTACGATCTGGTGCTGGGCGCGCAGCAGGCGGCGTTCGACTCCGTGCGCCCGGGCGTCACGATCGGGCAGCTGGACGGCATCGCGCGGGCATACATGCGCGCGCACTCGGGCACGCTGTGTGGTGAGAAGACCTGCGATGACCGCGAATACTTCAACCACGGCCTCGGCCATCCGATCGGGATGGACGTCCACGACGTCGGCTTCGGCCGGCCGCTCGAGCCCGGCATGGTGATCACGCTCGAGCCGGGGATCTACCTCCAGGCCGAGAAGCTCGGTGTGCGGATCGAGGACGACGTGCTGGTTACCCCGATGGGCGGCGAGTGGCTGTCGGCGGGAGCACCGCGGACGACGGACGCGATTGAGAAATTGATGCGATAAGGACGAGACGTAGGGACACGCCAGTGGCGTGTCCCTACGTCTCGTCTTTCTCGTTCTTGATGTCGGCGAGGAGCGCGGCGGCGTCTTCCTTGTACTGCGCGTCGAGCACGTCGACGTTCGGCAGCGTCGGGATGATCTGGAGCTGTTCCCGGGCCTTCGAGTAGCGGCCCAGATCGGTATAGACTTCCGCCAGCTCGAGGCGGTGGTAGATGTGCGTCGGCGCGATCGCGACCGCGCGCTCGAGGTGCCGGACCGCGTCGTCCCAATTGGCGACCGACATGAAACCGCCGCCGAACAGCGCCTTGGCGAAGAAGCGCTGAATCGCGGAGAGCCGCTTCACCTCGGCATGCCAGGCGCCGAGGACGTGGTGAGCGTTGTCGTAGTTGGAGTCGATCGCGACCGCCCGCGTCGCCTCGTCGAAGATGATCTTCGCGTAGCGCACCCGCTCCTTACTGCCTTTGGTGCGGGAGAGCCGGCCCAGCACCATCGCTAGGGCGTAGTGCCCGTCGGCCCGCGTCGAATCGGCGCGAATCGCGCGCTCGGCATAGCCCCGGCCCACGGAATACAGGCTATCCCGGCGGTTCTTGAGGGAATCGGCATTGCCCTGTATTTGTTTGGCGACGTCGGCTATCGCCCGCGCCGCTTTCCAGTTCGCTTCATAGCTCAGCGAATCGACGGCGAGGGCCGCCTGGTAGTGACGCAGGGCGACATCGGGGTGCATGAGACCGGCGCCGTCACCCAATGCGATGTGATTGACGGGACCTTGCGCCAACGCGCTGAGAGCGAGAACGATGGAGACCATGCGAGTATGATCGTCGTCCCCCTGATCGAGCGCAAGCGCGACGGCGCGGCCCTCAGTCCCGAAGAATGGTCGGCGCTCGTGACGGAGTACACCGCGGGCCGCATTCCCGATTATCAGCTCGCGGCGCTGTTGATGGCCGTGTTCATGCGCGGCCTGGAGCGCCAGGAGCTCGCCGCGCTCACCGACGCCATGCTCGCGTCCGGCGATCGCCTGTCGTTCGACGGCTGGGCCACCCCCCGCATCGACAAACACTCGACCGGCGGCGTCGGCGACAAGGTCTCGCTGGTGCTCGGCCCGCTGGTGGCGGCGTGCGGCATCGCGGTCCCGATGATGTCGGGGCGGGGACTCGGCCACACCGGCGGCACGCTCGACAAGCTCGAGGCGATCCCGGGATTCCGCACCAATCTCTCCCTCGCGGAAGCGAAGGCGCAGGTGCAGAAGATCGGCTGCGCCCTGATCGGGCAGACCGCGGAGATCGCCCCCGCCGACCGCAAGCTGTACGCGCTGCGCGACGTCACCGCCACCGTCGAATCGATTCCGCTCATCGCCGCGAGCATCATGTCCAAGAAACTCGCCGAAGGGCTCGACGGCCTCGTGCTCGACGTGAAGAACGGCAGCGGCGCATTCCTGCCGGAAGTCGCGCGCGGGCTCGAGCTGGCCAAGACGATGATTGCGCTGGGCGAGGATCGCGGCTGCCCGACGATTGCGCTGATCACGGCGATGGACCGGCCACTGGGGCGCGCGTGTGGCAACGTGCTGGAGACCGAGGAGGCGATTCTGGCGCTGCGCGGCGAAGGCCCGCCCGATCTCCTCGAGGTGACCTACGCGCTGGGCGTCGAGATGCTGCTCCAGGGGGGAATCGAGAAGAACACCAAGAAGGCGCGAAAGAAGCTGGAGACGGCGATCGAATCCGGACTCGCCGCGGAGAAGTTCGAGCAGATCATCGAGGCGCAGGGCGGCAACGCCAAGGCAGTCGAGGACCCCTCGGTGTTACCGCAGGCGCAGGCGGTGGAGGTCTACGCCGCGGCCCGCACCGGAGTCGTGCAGCGCGTCGAGCCGCGCACGATCGGCCGCGCCATCGTTGCCCTCGGCGGCGGCCGCCGCACGGTCGAGGATACGGTCGATCCCACGGTCGGTTTCGTGATCACGGTCAAGCCGGGTGACAAAGTGCTGGAAGGGGAGCCGATCGCCTCCGTGTTCGCGAAGGATGCCGACGGCATTCGCACGGGCTTTGACGCCCTGGCTCAGGCCATCGTGGTCGGCGACAAGCTGACGCAGAAACCACTCCGGCTCGTGTCGCACCGCGTGACCCGCGCGGGTGTCGAGGAGCTTGCCTAGAGGAGCGGTTTCTGGCCAGTGCCCGGTCCCCAGTCGCGCACGCTCTCTTCGTCGGCCGCCTCCTGCACGTCCCGCTCGGCGGCTTCCAGCTCCGATTCGTCTACGTCCGGCCGCTCCCGCCGCGCCGGACCAACGCTCTTACTCGGCCAGAGGAACCACGCCAGGACGATCAGCACAACCGCGATGACGCCGATGACGCCCATCAGAC
>QHUQ01000005.1 GCA_003221985.1 Gemmatimonadota bacterium
GCAGGATCGTCGTGTAGAACCGCCATAGCAGCAGCATCGTCACCTGATGCCCGGGCCCGAAGTATCCCGCGAAGCCCGACAGGAAAGCCACCTCGATGCCGCCCCCACCGGACGGCAGCGGCACCACCAGCGGCGCGTGCAACAGCGCCAACGATCCGAAGAACATGACGCTGAACGACGGAGCCGCGGGATGGCCCCAGACCAGCGCCGGCAGGATCAACGCACGCGCCGCCAGGCTGACGACGGTCAGCAACGCGCCTCCAAACAACACCCACCACGGTGCCCGGCGCACGTGCGCCAGCGCGACACGCCATTGCCGCCGCACGCGATGCCGGATCGCGCCAGGCCGCACCAACCGCTGCAGCGTCCAGATGACGAGCAGCGCGACGAGGGCGATCAGCTCGAACCCGAGCAGATCGCGCGCCAGGCTGTGCGTCAGGAAGCGATCCGCCGCCTCACTCCAGTCGGGGACGTAGTACGCGACCAGCGCGACCGCCACGACGCCGAACACGGGCCATTCGGCGGCGACCTCAACCCCCAGCGCCACCAGCGCCGTGACGACCCGCAACCCGGACCACGTCATGCCGAGGAGCCGCGCCGGCTCCCCGCCGAGGCGGTTCGGGGTGAACGTCGAGGCCGCTTCGCCGTAGAGGTTCAAGCGCAGCGCATCGAGGAACGTGAGGCGCCCGCCCGCGGCCGAGCTGGCGAGCTGAATGCGCCCCGCGCGGGCCGCGCAGTCGATCGTGAGCAGCGCGATGGCGAGGAGGTGGTTCAATCAGAACAATCGCCCAGCGGATACAGGAACCCGCAATTCGGACACGGATTCTTGCAGCCCCAGGGCTTCGGCTGTACGTCGGCACCGCAGCGCATGCACCGCGGCCGAGGTTTAGGCGCTTCGGTAGATGCGGTTGAGGAAGGGATTCGTGCGGCGCTCCCGTCCGATGGTCGTTTCGGGTCCATGTCCGCTGTAAACGATGGTATCGTCGGGGAGCGGGAGCAACTCGCGTTCGATGCTGGCAATCAGCGTTTCGAAGTCGCCCCCGGGCAAATCAGTCCGGCCAATCGATCCGGCGAACAGCACGTCGCCGCTGAAGACCACGCCATGCCCCACGAAGCAGACGCTGCCGGGAGAGTGCCCGGGCGCGTGGCGCACGTCGAAGCTCAGACCGCCGACCTTCAGTTGCTCGCTGGCCACCAGGTCGCGGTCGGGAGCGGGTTGCTCCTCGGGCGCGGCGAGACCGAACCATGCCGCCTGCTCCGCAACACCGTCATACAGCGGGCGGTCAGCCGGATGCAGCCACACGATCGCCCCCGTCTGACGCGCGACTTCCGCCACGCCGAGCACGTGATCGACGTGCGCGTGAGTGAGCCAGATGGCCACGGGCTGCGCTGCCGCCTGCTCGATCTTATGGAGAATCAGGCCCGCTTCCTGGCCGGGATCGACGATGGCGCACTGGTGCGTCTGCTCGTCGATGACGAGAAAGCAGTTCTCGGCGAACATGCCGTTGGGGATCGGGACGATCTTCACTTCTTGCCTTTGCCGTCGCCCTGCTGCTCGCGCAGGGACTTGAGATACTTCTCGACTGCGATCGCCGCCGTCGTCGCATCTCCCACGGCCGTCGTGATCTGCCGCGTGACCTGACTCCGCACGTCGCCCGCGGCGAAGAGTCCGGCCATGGAGGTCATCATCCGGTTATCGGTGATCAGGTAGCCGCCGGCATCGTGGTCCACGTGCCCTTCGACGAGCTGGGTATTCGGCTTGAACCCCGCGAAGATGAACACGCCGCCGACGTCGAGATTGGAGCGCTCACCCGTCGTGTTGTGCTCGAGCACTGCGTGCGTGACGCCCTTCACGTTGCCCACGATTTCCGGCACGATCGTGTTGCGAATGACTTCGATCTTCGGATTCGCGAACGCCCGCTTCTGCAGGAGCTTGGACGCGCGGAATTCGTCGCGGCGGTGCACCAGATGCACCTTGCTCGCATAGCGCGTGAGATAGTCGGCTTCTTCGACGGCGGCATCGCCGCCGCCCACGACGGCGAGGCGCTCCCCTTTGAAGAAGGCGCCGTCGCATACCGCGCAATACGAGACGCCCTTGCCGGCAAACTCCTTTTCGCCCGGCACGCCGAGTTTGACGGGTGTGCCGCCCGCGGTGAGGATCACGGCCTGACTGCGGTAGACGTTGCCGCGCGCGGTGTGCACGTCGAACCAGCCGTGCGAGTCCTTGCTGATGCGCTCGACGGTATCGGTCACGATCTCGGCGCCGAACTTCTTGGCGTGCTCCGCCATCTTTTGCGCCAGCTCCCACCCCTTGATGCTCTCGAAGCCGATGTAGTCCTCGATCAGATCGGTGTTGAGGAGCTCACCACCGGGCGCGCCACGCTCGATCGTGACGGCCCTGAGCATGCCGCGGCCGGCGTACAACGCGGCACACAGCCCGGCGGGGCCGGCGCCCACAATGACGACGTCGTAAATGAGTGCGGTACGCTCAGTCATGGGTGTCTGAATTCCAGGCGCGGGGGATCGCCCTCCCCCGCCAGGGTGCGCGCCAACTGCGCGCGAAACCGAACCGTTTCGAATTCAATCTCGCTTCGTCTCGCTTAATAATAGAACGCCAGACTGTTTCCAACGCTTCGTGAGCGAGCCAAAACTCACCGCCATTAAACAGTTCCCGAGCATGTTCGAGGTACCGACGACGTTCATCGGCGGCCATCGGCTGTCTGCCATCAGCCATCTGCGATCCGGAGCAGGTTGAGGGCACCGTGACAACTGGAGATCGTGCCGACCAACACCTCGGCAGGCGCGCCGCCGGCAGCGGCCGCCTCGACGAGCCGGTCGCCGGCCCGCACCGCCTCGGCCGCGAACATCCCGACGCCGAAGACTTGGTGCTTGCACACGAACAGCGCGGGGCCTGCTACGGGTCGGCCGGCCGCGCGCAGGCGTTGGGCGAGGTCCCGGACCGACTCCGCCATCTCCCACGTGCGTGGCGCGCCGATCGCGGGACAGAGGGCGGGCTCGATGCAATGCGTCGGGCAGATCCAGTCCGCCCACGAGACGTAACGGGTGTGGTCCGATCCCGGTCGGTCGTAGGGCGTCGGGAAGTCACCCGGTACCAGCTCGACCGAGACTGCGCGCTGCGGCCAGCGCGCTCGCGCCCGCCGCAGCACCCATTCGAACATCAGGTGCGGCATGTGAGGCGACGGGACGATCTGATCATCGCGTGCGTCGTGCGTCGTGCGTGGTGCGTCGGAAAGCCATTCGTCGAAGAACGACGTCCAATCCGTGGTGACGAATCTCCGATCTGAGGCTTCACCCAGGTCGCGCCTGGCCTGGCAATCCGGATTCCGATCCACAACGATGACAGTGCGATACTCGGCTTTGCCGCGCGCTTTGGCTTTCGCGAGCTGGGACGCGTAGAACGTGCCGTAGCAGCCGCCGCCGACCACCACGACGTCCCTCAGCGGATGAGTCTCCCTCCGTCCACGACCAGCACGGTCCCGGTGGCGTAATCGGTGCCGGCCAGGAGAAACCGTACCGCGGCGACGATGTCCGCCGGGGACCCCAGGCGCTCGAGCGGCGTGGTCTCACGAATGTGCTCGCGCGCCCGCTCGTCCCAATCTTCCGGAAGCAGCACCGCCCCCGGGGCGACCGCGTTGACGGCAATATCCGGTGCCAGCGCGCGCGCGAGCGCCTGCGTCAGCATGACGACGCCGGCTTTGCTGACGCAATGCGGGACATAGGCGGGCCAGGGCTCCATCCCCGCGATGTCCGCCATGTTGACGATCTTGCCCTTGGCGCGGCGCAGATGCGGGATGGCACCCTGCGAGACGAAGAACATGGCGCGCAGATTGAGATCGAGCGTCGCATCCCAACTCTCCGGCGTCACCGCCTCGACCGGCTGGCGCACCATGATGGCCGCGGAGTTGACCACGACGTCGAGGCGCTTGAAGGCGCGCGCCGCCTGATCGGCAAGGCCGCGCGCGGCCGCCGCATCGCTCAAGTCGGCCCGCACCAGCTCGGCCCGCCGGCCGGTGCCTCGCACGGCGCGCGCCGTCTCTTCCGCGCCCGTTGCCGATCCGTGGTAGTGGACCGCGACGTCGCAACCGGATTGCGCCAGCCCGATGGCGATCGCCTGGCCGATCCGCTTTCCCGCTCCGGTCACGAGTGCGGCCGCTCCTTCGAGCCGCACTAGTACGCCTTCCCAGTGATCGGCACGATCTGCCCCGTAATCGCGCTGGCTTCGTCGCTCGCCAAAAACAGCACGGTATTCACGACTTCGTCGAGCTCGACGAGCGGCTGTTTATCGCCCATCTGCGCCACGTTGTCGGCCGTCCGCACCGTGGCGGGCGCCACCGCGTTGACGCGGACATTCGCGTCGCGGTATTCCCGCGCGAGCTCGCGCGTGAGGCCGGCCACCGCCGACTTCGCGGCGCTGTAGGCCGACATGTGCATCAGGGAACGGACGACGGCGATGGACGCAAAGTTGACGATCGCGCCCCCCCCGCTGCCGCGGGACAACAGCAGCGGCATCGCCGCCTGGCACATGAAAAACGCCGTCTTGAAGTTGACCGCAATCTCGCGGTCGAGAATCTCGGGCTTCACTTCGGTGAACGGGCCGAAGCTGAAGAATCCACCCGCCACGTTGACGACGATGTCGAGGCCGCCGAAGTGCGACTGCGCCGCCGCGGTTGCCGCGCGCGCGGCCTCCGGCTGCGTGAGGTCACCCGCCGACGCTTTGGCGGCAATGCCCTCCGCGGCAAACTCCTTGACGCGATCAGCCAGGCCGACCGCGTTGACGTCCGCCAGCAGCAACTTCGCGCCCGCGCGTCCGAAGCCGCGCGCTACCGCATGGCCGATCTGGCCGACCCGGCCGACGCCCGTGATGAGCGCGACCTTGCCATGCAGGTCAGCGGGCACCGACGATGTCGTCCACGGGAGGGGCGCCACGCTGCGCGAATCGGACGGTTCCGTCCCGGCCGATGACGTACACGGTCCGCTGAATTCCTTTGCCATCGTCCTTCAGCGCGTGGTATGCGCCGGCGATCGACCGCTCGGGATCGGAGAGGAGCGGAAAGTTGAACCGCATCTTCTCGACATAGCTGCGATGGCTGTCGACGCCGGCGGGGTTCACGCCCAGCGGCTGCATCTTGGCGGCAGTGAATTTGGCGATCTCATCGCGCACGGCGGAGAGTTGGCGGTTTCAGCCGGGGGTATTGTTGCCCGGATAGAAGACCAGCGCCACCGGCCCGTGCTTCAACAGGTCGCCGAGCGCGTACGTCTTGCCGTCGGACGCGGCCGCGTTGAACGCCGGTGCCGTGCTGCCGATCGGTAGCGGTTCGCTCATGTCCTTCCCGCCCTCCCCGTTTTCTTGGTTGTGAGCTCCAACCGGTGTTCGAGCTGCTCGAGCCAGGTGTCGGGCACGCGCATCCCGCCCAACGGGGCGTGGCTTTCCCCGTACTCGCTCTCGCCGTGCCAGTCGGACCCGCCGCTGATGCCGAGTCCCAGCCGTTCGGCGATCCGGGTGAGCCGCTGCTCGACCGCGGGCGGGTGACTCGGGTGCCGCACCTCGACGCCATCGAGTCCCTGATCCTGGAAGATGCGGATCTGGGCCTCCGTCCCATGATCACCCAGATGCGCCGCAACGGTGAGTCCGCCGACATCGTGCACCAGTGCGGTGACCTCGTCGAGCCTGGGCAACGGCTTCTCGACGTAGGCGGCCCGGCCGCGGCCGAGATAGCGCCGGAAGGCGTCGCCGATGGTGTCGCACACCCCCACGTCGACGAGCGCGCGGGCGACGTGCGGCCGCCCCAACGCCCCCCCCCCTCCTCCCCCGTCGCCGCCCATGAGCTGCGCCTCCACGTCCTCGAGCTCGATCGCGACACCGAGGCCCTGCAGCTTGGCCACGATCTGTTCGCCGCGACGGCGGCGTGCGGCCCGCGTGTCGCGCAGAAACCCCTGAAGCCGCTCGTTCTCCGGCGGCAGGAACAGCGCGAGCACATGCAGCTCGCCCCACGGCGCGCGCACGCTGAACTCGCATCCCGGGATCACGCGGACGCCGAGCTTCGCGCCTTCGTGCGCGGCGCCGGCCACGCCGTCGGTAGTGTCGTGATCCGTCAGCGCGATGGCCGCGAGATCGGCGGCGCGTGCCCGGCGCGCGACTTCCGGCGGCTCACACTCGCCGTCGGAGGCCGTCGAATGGCAATGCAGATCAATGTGCGGCGTAATCGGCCTCGGGGGCGGTCCACGCGGGCTGCGACTGGCGGAACAGCTCCAGCAGCTCGCGCTCGGAGAGCTCGGCGAACGCGCGATCGCTTGAGCGAGCGCCAAGCGGCGAGAAATGGGTGACGCGGCGGCGGCGCTGCGGCCCCGTCCCGCGCTCGAAGATGAGGCCGAACTGATCGCGGCCGTACACCGTCACCCGGCCGGAGGGATACACCTCCCAGCGCTGGTCTTCTACTGTGATCGTTCGGCGGGCCATACGCTCACCTCCGACCAGAGCTCCCACGCATCGGGCGCGTACGTCGCCAACGCCTGGAGCTGCTTCTCGAGCTTGATCTCTTCCGGCAAACGCGAGGCCTGGGCGCGGTGCGACATCTCGGTCGGGCTCTCCGAGAACTCGATGAACAGGCGCGGATCCTTGGCGTTGCGGTACAGCCAGATCCGCTGCCCGCGCGCCTCGGCAAACTGGCTGAGCTCCCGCAGCGTGTTCACGTACTCCGTCTCATTCTGCGTGGGCACGCGCACGCGCGCGGCAGTCAGGACTTTCGGCATGCTCACACCGCTCCCTCGGGGAATTCCTGCAGCAGCCGCTTGACGTCGGCCAGGAACTTGTCGGCATCGGCGCCGTCCACCACGCGATGGTCATAAGACATCGTCAGCATCCCCATCGTGCGGATGGCGATGGAGTCCGCGCCGTCGGCCGCGGTCACGACCTTGGGACGCTTCTCGATCGCGCCGACGCCGAGGATCGCGACCTGCGGCTGGTTGATGATCGGAATGCCGGCGAACGGCCCAAACCCGCCCGGATTGGTGATCGTGAACGTGCCGCGCTGAATGTCGTCGGGCAGCAGCTTCTTGGTGCGGGCGCGCTCACCCAGGTCGTTGATCGCCCGCGCGATGCCGATGAGCGACAGCTCGTCGGCATGCTTGATCACCGGCACGATCAGGCCCCAGTCGAGCGCCACCGCGATGCCGATGTTGACCTCCGCACGGTAAATCGTGCTGTCGCCGGACACCGCGGCATTCACGACCGGATGCTGGCGCAGGTTCTCGGCGCAGGCCTTCGCGATAAAGGCGAGAAACGTGAGATTCACGCCGCGTTCGGCATAGCTCTGCTTGGCTTTGCCCCGCAGCTGCGCCACGCGCGTGAAGTCCACCTCGAAGAAGCTGGCGACGTGCGCCGACACGCGCTTCGACATCACCATGTGGTCGGCGGTGATCTTGCGGATCTTGGACCACGGCTCGACGCGGTCGCCGGGCCAGGGCTCGACGCTGGGGTGCTGAACTGCACCGACTGCGTGCGTGGTGCGTGGTGCGTCGTGCGTGGGTGCCACGGCCGGCGCGCGCTCGATGTATCCGAGGATGTCCTGCTTCGTCACACGGCCCGCCAAGCCGCTGCCCGGAATGCGGGAGATGTCCACGCGGTGCTCGGCCGCGATCTTGCGGACGAGCGGCGTGGATTTCGTCCGCAACCGTTCCTCAGCCGTTTGAACACCACCACCGTCGCCGTCGGCCGGACGGCCCGACGGCCGGGCGGCCGGAGCGGTCGGAGCGGGCGCTTTGGGAGTCTCGGGTTTCGGCGCGGGCGGCGGTGGGGCTTGAGACTTCGGCGGCTCGGGCTTCGCGGGAACAGCCGCCGCGGGCTTGGACGCTGTCGCGCCCGCTTCCGTCTCGAGAACGGCGACGAGTGTCTGCACCGGCACCGTCTGGCCTTCCTGCACCTTAATTTCGGCGAGCACCCCCGCCGCCGGCGCCGGAATTTCCGCGTCGACTTTATCGGTCGAGATCTCGAACAAGGGCTCGTCCCGTTTCACCGTATCGCCGACTTTCTTGAGCCACTTGCTCAAGGTGCCTTCGGCGATCGACTCGCCCATCTGCGGCATCAAGACATCCACACCACTCGAACGCCTGCTCATTGATCCGCGCGGCGATCTCGCCGGCAATGCCGCCCGTGCGCGTGTCTTCGTGCACGATCAGCACCTTGTTCGTCTTTTTCACCGTGGCGACGATCGCGGCGTCGTCCATCGGCAGCAGCGTGCGCAAATCGAGAACTTCCACGGATACGCCGTCCTCTTTATCGAGCTGCTCCGCCGCCTCGAGCGATTTCCACAGCGTCGCGCCGTAACTGATGATGGAAAGATGCTTCCCTTCGCGCGCCAGGCGAGCCTGCCCGATGGGGGTCAGGATCTCTTCGCCCTCGGGCAGCTGTTCCTTGATCCTGCGGTACAGCCACTTGTGCTCGAGATAGAGCACCGGGTCCTCGTCGCGGATCGAGGATTTGATGAGGCCCTTGGCGTCCCGCGCGGTCGCCGGATAGACAATCTTGAGGCCCGGAGTATGGAGGAACGCGGCCTCCGGGTTTTGCGAGTGGAACGGGCCGCCGCGCACGTAGCCGCCGCACGGCCCGCGCACCACCATCGGCGTCGAGAGGCCCGCCCGGTAGCGCGCGGTGGCGACGTAGTTGGTCAGCATGTCGTAGGCGCACGAGATGAAGTCGATGAACTGCATCTCGGCGACCGGTCGCAACCCCATCGCGCTCCATCTCCTCCCACAGGCCCTGGCGCAGGGCTTCGAGGAACGTGACCTCAGCGCTCAACGGCGACTCGCAATCCGGTAGACGACCGGGAACTGAACCAACGTACGCACTTTGCGACCATGAAATATTCCGGGTGAGAACTGCGCCCGTTGCACATACTCTTTCGCTGAAAGATTGAGACCCATGTGCGGGGTGGCGATGACGTGAATTGAGTTTCGCTCCGCATGGCCCATCGTGTCTAAAACGAACTGCACAACGACGGTACCCTGCTTGCCGTTTCGCAACAGCTCCAACGGGTAGTAGAGACGGGGACCGCTAAGAATGCGTGGAGCCGTGTCGCACGCGGCCTCGAGCACCACGCTCGAATCGAGTGTCACGACTGAACTGTCCGGCTGCTGCATCGCCACTGCGAGAATCATCGCGAGGGCGGTCATAGCGCTTTGAACCAAAGCTTGTCCGCCGCTGGCGGCTCTACGTATACGCCCGGCAACGCGGTCTCGGCAGCCGGAAGCGGTTCGTCGACGCAGGCATCGGTTGCCTGGTCCACTTCGACCCGCACGCGGTCATCGATGTCCTTCACGTCGCCCTCGGCGACGAGATCGGCTGACAGCAGTCGCTGCATGAAGCGGTCGACCGGATCGTTTTCTTTGGCCCAACGATCGAGATCGCCTTTCGGGACGTAGTGCTGATCGTCGTGCTCGGCATGCCCTTTGCGCCGGTACGTTTTCACTTCGATGAAGTGGACGCCTTTTCCACGCCGCGCCCGCTCGACCGCGAACTTCGTCGCTTCATACACCGCGAACACGTCGTTACCGTCGACGGTGACGGACGGAACGCCGTATCCCTTGGCCTTCTCAGCGAGGTCCTTCACCGCGAATTGCTTTTCGGGCGGCGTCGAGTAGGCCCACTGGTTGTACTCGCCGATGACCACGAGTGGCAACCGCTGGACGGCGGCGAAGTTCAATCCCTCGTGGAACGTGCCGGTCGACGTGCCGCCATCCCCGATGTAAACCAGTCCGACGCGTGGCTCCCGGCGCAGCTTGAAAGTCAGCGCGATGCCGGCCATCACCGGGATCATGTCCCCGAGGTGCGAGATCTGACCGAGGTAGCCTTTCTCGAGGTCGTTGAAATGGACGTTCAGCTCGCGGCCGTGGGTCGGGCTGTCGGCCTTGGCCATGTACTGTCGCAGGATCTCGAGCGGCTGGGCACCCATCACCAGCAGCGAACCGAGGTTACGAATCAGGGGCGAGAGGATGTCCTTGTGGCGGCCACGCTCGAGCGCATACGCCGACGCGACCGACTCGCCTTCCTGGCCGAGGGAGCGAAACAGCCCCCCGATGACCTTGGTCTGCCGGTAGAGGGCGACTAGGCGCTCTTCCAGCGTCCGCGTGAGTCGCAGGTAGTAATAGATCTCGAGGAGCTGATCGGCCGACAGGACCACCCCGGAGGAGGTGGCTGCCGTCGGCCGCGTCGCAGGAAGGGCCATGGCCCTACATTATAGCGGGAGGGGGAAAGCCATGGCGAACGTCAAACTGCGTGTCACCGGAATGACTTGCGGCCACTGCCAGGCCAAGGTCGAGCAGGCATTAAAGGGTGTGATTGGGGTCTATTCGGCGATCATCGACTTGCCGGACGGCGAAGCGGAAATCGATTTCGACGACGACTCGGTGACGACCGATCAACTCGTCGCCGCGGTGGCCAACGCCGGCTACGGAGCGAAAGTCGCGGGCTAGTATGCGCCGCGCATCACATGCGCGGGCTCGACGAGCTTGTGGACCTCGGCCAGAAACCGCTTCGCGAGCTTGTCGAGCTCTGATTCTCCCACCTGATCCGTCGCCACTTCCACGAACGTGTAGTGACCGCCCTCGGGCCGCGCGCTGATCGTGATGCGGCCCAACGTGCCATGATACGCCCGCCGGCGCGGCGACTCCTCGGCCGGCGCCAGTCGCCCACCGAAGAAGCTCTTGGCCACGTCGAGCACCGCTTCGGGGCTCGCGCTAGTTCTGTGGAAGTATCGCATGCGTCGCCACTCCCAGAGTTTTGAATCTGCGCAGCGTCAGACTGTTCAGGACCACCGACAGACTCGACCACGCCATCGCGGCGCTCGCGAGCACCGGCGACAAGAGCCAGCCCGTCACAGGATACAGCACACCGGCGGCAATGGGAATGAGCAGCACGTTGTAACCGAACGCCCAAATCAGATTCCAGCGAATTGTCCGCATGGTGCGGCGCGCCAGCTCGATCGCGATGAACACGGCGCGCAGGTCCCCCCGGATCAGCGTCACGTCCGACGCCTCCATGGCGATGTCGGTACCGGTGCCGATCGCGATGCCGATGTTCGCCTGCGCCAGCGCCGGCGCGTCGTTGATGCCGTCGCCGACCATCACGATGTCTCCGCCCTGGCGCTGCAGCTTCTTCACGAGGTCCGCTTTCTGCGACGGCAACACTTCGGCGATCACCTCGTCGATGCCGACCTCGGCTGCGACGGCTTCTGCGCCCTTGCGCGAATCCCCCGAGACCATGACGACCGGAATCCCGCGGCGCTTCAACAGCTCCACCGCCGTCTTCGAGGTCGGCTTGATCGGATCGGAGATCGCGATGACGGCGTAGACGGTGTTGTTCACGACGCAGATCACCGGTGAGCGGCCCTGCGCCGCGAGGCGATCGGCGTCGGCGCCGAGCGAACCCAGCTCGAGGCTGCGCTCGCGGGCGTGGCGCAGCGAGATCACTTCGATGATGCGGCGGTCGACGGTGCCGCGCACGCCCCTGCCCTCCATCGCGGCGAATTTCTCGACCGGCAGCAACGTGACTTGCTTGTCCTGCGCGGCTTTGAGAATCGCAAAAGCGAGCGGGTGCTCCGAGCGCTGCTCGACGGAGGCGGCCCACTTCAACACATCGGCGGGGCTGATGGGCGTGCCGTCGGGCTTCTTGGCGGTGACGATGTGCGTGACGGCGGGCTTGCCCTCGGTGATCGTGCCGGTCTTGTCGAGCAGCACGGTCCGTGCCCGGGCGAGGCGCTCGAGCGCTTCGCCGCTGCGGATCAGGATGCCGTACTCCGCCGCCTTGCCCGTGCCGACGAGAATCGCGGTGGGCGTCGCCAGGCCCAGCGCGCACGGGCAGGCGATGATCAACACCGAAACGAAGGCGACCATCGCGTAGACCAGGGCCCTCACCTGCGGCTGCGGCCCGAGGCTGAACCAGCCGACGAACGCCGCGATCGCGAGCGCGATGACGATCGGGACAAAGACACCGGCGACGCGGTCGGCGAGCTTCTGGATCGGCGCCTTGGTCGCCTGGGCGTCTTCGACGAGCTGCACGATCTGGCCGAGCGCGGTCTCCTTGCCGACGCGCGTGGCGCGGAACGTGATGCTCCCCGTCGTGTTCAGCGTGCCGCCGATGACTTCATCCCCGGGCTTCTTCGCGACCGGCATCGGCTCGCCGGTGAGCATCGCCTCGTTCACCGCCGACGCCCCCTCGGTGACGATGCCATCCACCGGGAGCTTCTCGCCCGGTTTGACGATCACGAGATCGCCAACCACGACGGCCTCGACCGGGATCTCGGTTTCGTGCCCTTCGCGAACCACGTGCGCGGACTTCGCGCGCAGCGCCGCCAGGCGGCGGATCGCTTCGGAGGTGCGCCCCTTGGCGCGCGCCTCGAGCAGGCGGCCGAGCAGGACGAGCGCGATGATGGCGGCGACCGCCTCGTAGTACACGTCGGCGGGCAGTCCCGCGCGCAGGAACAGGTTCGGCGCGGCGGTCGCGACGAGGGAATACAGGTACGCCGCGCCGGTGCCGACGCCAATCAGCGTGTTCATGTCGGCCGTGCGGTGGCGGAACCCGCTCCACGTGCCCTTATAGAACTGCTGGCCGGACCACGCGACGACCGGGAGCGTGATCACGGCCAGGCCCCACGTGATCCAGTCGAGCGGCAACGTCCAACCCCGAGCGGCGATCCAGTCGCGCAACGAGACGGCGAGGGGCATGAGCAGCCGGCCCAGCAGATCGACTTGCTTCATGGTGCCGTTGTCGCCCATGGGGCGATCGGCCATGAGCAGCATCGATCCAGCCATTGCGACGACGGTGACGACGGCGGCGACGACAAACTTCCAGGCGAGCGCGCGAATCTCCCGGCGGCGCGCGATGCGCTCGCGCTCCAGTGGATCCTCGGCCGCGATCGGCGCCGCCACCTCGAACCCGGCATTTACGACGGCCTTCTCCAAATCCTCCGCGCTCACGACACCGGGGACGTAGTCGACGGTCGCAGTCTCCGTCGCCTGATTGGCGACGGCGCGGATCACACCGTTCACGCTCGCCAGGGATTTCTCGAGGGGGGCGACGCTGGGGGCGTAGTGCAGGTCGGTAATGCCGAACGTGACGCTCGCCTTGCCGCAATTGTAGCCGGCCTCGCGCACCGTCTTGATGAGCTGCCCGACATTCGTCTGCGCGGCATCGTATTCGATCGCCGCCTTGTTGGTCGCGAAATTGACGCCGGCCGAGGCCACACCCGTCGCGCCGGCGAGCGCCTCCTGCACCGTCGCCGCGCAGCTGGCGCAGGTCATCCCTTCGATCGGGAGCACGATCCGCGCCTTACTCATGGCTCGAGCCGTGGAACTTGTGGGGCGAGGACGCGGCGCGGCGCTCGCCCGGTGGCTCCACGACGAGCAGCCCCCGCAGCATGTTCATACCGCAGCGGAAGGGATACTCGCCCGGTTGCTCCGGCGTGAATTCAATCGTGGTGGTCTGGAACGCAGGCAGCTGCTGATCGATGCCGAACCGCTCGAACACGACCCGCTCCGAGCAATCGGCTGTCTCGTCGCGGTAGAACTGCAACCGCACCGGCTTTCCCGCCTGCACGACGATCGTGTCGGGCGTGTAGCCGCCTTTGACGATCACGCGGACCTCTTGCACGCCGCCGGCGACCGCCGTCGCCGCTACCGCGCTGCCACGCGAGAAGAGGAAGTACCACAGCACCCAGACGATGGCGACGGCGCCGAGCGCCGTGACGGCGATCTGGGTGGAGGTCATGCGCCCCCCCCTCCCGCTAGCGGACCCGAGTCTTCGCGGGAGACGACTCGATGCGCATGGCGTAGAAGGAGCGCCACACGAACGCCAGCGCGATCACGAGGAACGCGCCGGCGAGCACCAGGCTCAACGTGGCGCCGCGCTCGGCGGTCAGCGAGACCGCCAGCTCCACCGCCAGCAGACCGAACAAGGTGGTGAACTTGATGATCGGATTCATCGCGACTGAGGAGGTATCCTTGAACGGATCGCCGACGGTGTCGCCGACGACGGTCGCCGCGTGCAGCTCCGTCCCTTTCTGCTTCAGCTCGGTTTCGACGATTTTCTTCGCGTTGTCCCAGGCGCCACCGGCATTGGCCATGAAGATGGCCTGATACAGCCCGAACAGCGCGATCGAGATCAGGTAGCCGATGAAGAAGTACGGCTCGAAGAACGCGAACGCGAGCGTCGCGAAAAAGACGGTCAGGAAGATGTTGAACATCCCCTTCTGCGCGTACTGGGTACAGATCGCCACCACCTTCTTGCTGTCCGACACCGAGGCCTTGGTTGTGCCCTCGAGCCGGATGTTCGCTTTGATGAACTCGACGGCGCGATAGGCGCCGGTCGTCACGGCCTGCGTCGAGGCTCCCGTGAACCAGTAGATCACCGCGCCGCCGGTGATCAACCCGAGCAGGAACGGCGGGTGCAGGATCGACAGGTTGGAGAGCAGCTCGGGCTGCAACCCGCGGGTGAGCGCCACGATGATGGAGAAAATCATCGTCGTGGCCCCCACCACCGCCGTCCCGATCAGCACGGGCTTGGCGGTCGCCTTGAACGTGTTCCCTGCCCCGTCGTTCTCCTCGAGATTCTCGCGATCGTCACCGGCCCCATGCCCAGAAACCCGAAGGCGACGAGCCCGAACGCGAACACGGCCGGCGCCAACATCAACCCGCTGAGTCCGGTCGTGCTCACACCATACGCGATCGCCATGAGGGTCATCATGGTCATCCCTAACCAGAACGCGCTGAAGTTCCCGGCGACGAAGCCGGACAGGATGTTCAGCGAGGCGCCGCCCTCACGTGACGAGGTCACGATCTCGCGGGTGTGGCGCGAGCCGACCGAGGTGAACACCTTCACGAACTCCGGGATGATCGCGCCGGCCAGCGTGCCGCAGGTGATCACGAGCGACAACTTCCACCACAGCGTGGGATCCCCGCCGATGCTCGGAATCAGCAGCCGGGAGGCGAGGAACGTGAGGCCGACCGAGACGAGCGACGTCAGCCAGACGAGCGTCGTGAGCGGCGCCTCGTAGTTCATGTGGTCGGCGGTGCGGTACTTCGCCTTCGCGACGGCGGCGTTCAGGTAGTACGACACGCCCGAGGCGACGATCATCATCACGCGCATCGCGAAGATCCACACCAGCAGCTGCACCTTCACGAGCGGATCGTGCACCGCGAGCAGGATGAACGAGATGAGCGCGACGCCGGTCACACCGTAGGTCTCGAAGCCGTCCGCGCTGGGGCCGACCGAATCGCCGGCGTTGTCGCCGGTGCAGTCCGCGATGACGCCGGGATTGCGGGCGTCGTCCTCTTTGATCTTGAAGACGATCTTCATGAGGTCGGCGCCGATGTCGGCGATCTTGGTGAAGATGCCGCCCGCCACGCGCAGCGCCGCGGCGCCCAGCGACTCGCCGATGGCGAATCCGATGAAACAGGGGCCGGCGTAGTCGCCCGGGATGAACAGCAGAATCAGGAGCATCAGCAGCAGCTCGACGCTGATCAACAGCATCCCGATGCTCATCCCCGCCTTCAGGGGAATCGCGTGGTTGGGATACGGCTTCCCCGTCAGGCTGCCGAACGCGGTGCGCGAGTTGGCGAACGTGTTCACGCGGATGCCGAACCAGGCCACGCCGTAGCTGCCGGCGATGCCGATCAGGCTGAACAGCAGAATGATGATCACCTTCATCGCGGGGAAGCCGCGCACGACGGCGCCCGCCGCGTCCGTCGTCTGCGCCAGCGTGCCGAAGTACAGCGCGACGATCGCCCCGATGAAGAGCCACAGGATCAACAGGAAGCGGCCCTGCGTGAGCAGGTACGTCTTGCAGGTCTCGTAGATCAGCTCCGAGATCTCGCGCATCGCGCGATGCACCGGGAGATTCTTGAGCTGCGTGTACGTCGCGAGCCCGAAGAGCAATCCCAGCGCACAGATCACGAGCCCCCAGAGCAGCAACGCGCGCCCGCCGATGCCGCCCAGGAACACGGCCTGGTTCAGATTGGGAAGGACGAGGGCAGCCTCGCCCCCGCCAGCGTGCTGCTGCAGTGCCTGGAACGTCATCGACGGAGACTCCTAAAGGACGGAAGGATTATCGGTCGGCGTACTCGTAGTACTCGACACCGAGGTGCGTGATCTGCTCCTCACCCATCATCCAGCGCAGCGTGTTCTTGAGCTTCGTCTGCTGAATGAAGAGGTCGTGCTCGGCGTAGAGGCCGGCGGCGAATTGCGGGCTCTTGAAGTAGAACGACAGCCATTCCTGAATACCCGACAGCCCGGCGCGGCCCGCGAGATCGAAGAAGAGCGCCAGATCGAGCACGATCGGCGCGGCGAGAATCGAGTCGCGGCAGAGGAAGTCGACCTTGATCTGCATCGGATAGCCGAGCCACCCGAAGATGTCGATGTTGTCCCACCCTTCCTTATTATCACCGCGGGGCGGGTAATAGTTGATGCGCACCTTGTGGTAGACCTTGCCGTACAGCTCGGGATAAACCTCCGGCTGCAGGATGTGCTCCAGCAGGCCGAGCTTCGACTCTTCTTTGGTCTTGAATGATTCGGGGTCGTCGAGGACTTCGCCGTCGCGGTTGCCGAGGATGTTGGTCGAATACCAGCCCGAGAGCCCGAGCATGCGCGCCTTGAACGCCGGCGCCAGCACGCTCTTCATCATCGTCTGGCCGGTCTTGAAGTATCGCCTGCTCGAACGACTGCAACGACTGATGGGCGGGTCCCGGCGTCAGGAACACTTCGGTCGATGCGCACCACACCACGACGAGGCGATCGAGCCCCGCGCTCTGCTTGAAGTTCCGCATGTCCTCACGCAGCTGCTCGGCGAGCTCCCGCTTGTTCTTGCCGCGCTTGACGTTGGTACCCTGGAGGCGCTTCACGTAGTACTGATCGAAGACGGCCGGCATCGGTTTGATGCCCTGGAGGAAATCCTTGATCGCCTCGAGGTGCTCGTGCCGGTCGAGCACGCCCGCTTTCACCGCTGCGGTGTAGGCGTCGTCGGGGATCGGGTCCCACGCGGCGAACACGAGGTCCTTCAAGTCCGCGAGCGGAACGAAGTCCTTGATTTTCGGCGCGCGTTTGTCGGTGCGCTTGCCGAGCCGGATCGTCGCCATCTGGCTGAGCGAGCCGATCGGCAGCGCGCGGCCGCGCCGCACGTTTTCGACGCCCGCGATAAACGTCGTGGAGACGGCCCCGAGGCCGACGAGCATCACACCCAGTTTTCCCGTGGCCGGCGCGATCTCCCGCCCGCCGCCTGTCGCTACCGCCGTTTGCTGCTGTGCCATCACGATCCCTTGCGGCGTACCGCCGCGACTCCAGGCAACGTCTCACGTTTTGGAATTGGTGAACGCGGCGGCGCGCCGCGCGCCACCTGCGCGACATGCACCACCCGCTGGATCACGGTGATCGCGGAGACGAACGCGAGCACGGCCACAATCCAGAACAGCACGACACCGGGGCGCCCCGGTCCCGCGCCCAGTACCAGCGCCGGCACGCCGAGCAGCAGAATGCGCTCCGCGCGTTGGGCAATGCCGACCTTGTTCTCCACGCCGAGCGCTTCGGCCCGCGCCCGCGTGTACGATACCAGGAGCGATGCGACGAGCGCGACCAGCCCGGCTGCGAGGGCCCGCGGTTTCATGTCGGCCGGCAACGGGCCGGTCAAAAAATAGAAGATCAGCCCCGCAAAAACCGCCCCCTCGCCGACCCGGTCGAGTGTGGAATCGTAAAACGCGCCGAACGTCGTGATCTTGCCGCCCTGGCGCGCCACCTGCCCGTCGAGAAGGTCGAATATCCCACTGATCAGCAGCAGCAATCCGCCGAGCCTGATGGCGCCGGTGCCGAACGCCACGCCGGAACCGACCACCACCAAGGTTCCCACGGTGGTAATCGTATTCGGATGCACGCCGCCCGTGATGAGCAGACGCGCCAGCGGTCCAATCAACCTGACAAACCCGTCCTTGACGCGCTGGGGAATGACATTCATGCCGGGGGGAAGCTAATCGCCCGCCGTAACGGCGGTAGGGTTAGCGAGGCGTGATCGTGCCCGTCACCTCGACGACGACAGGGTAGCCCTCCAGCCGCGATGGGATTCTGCGTTTCGTATCCGGGCTGGGGTCGGCCACAAGCACCTTAATGCAACGCTGGCCGTCGCATGACCCGACTGCGGTTCCAACAACACCAGGCAGCGCCATCAGGGAATCGGTGTGCGCGGCGAGAACCTCATCGATGCTCCGAGCGGTCACGACGGCTCCTCCCTTGGGAGCGCCCGAACAAGCCAGTCCCAAGGCCAGCAGCAGCGTCGGGAGGCCGATCTTCAAAAGCGCTTTACCGTAATCGAATAGCCGTTACTGCTGCCATCCGGGTCGTGATTTGCGGCCGGCTTGTAGACGGCGCCCGTCAGCGTCATGCCGCTCACAGAGAACGAGACCATCCGCGTCGCGATCGGGATGGACGAAAGGACGACCGTACACGTGCCCGTCTCGCTGGTCACGCACTGACTCACGCTGGAGCCGGGATACCAGCTGCCACTCACCGTCACGCCGCCAAACGGACCGTGCTTGGCGTCATGGACGGTGATCATGACGGTAGCCGACCAGACGTCCCCGGTGGTCGCGGCTACACCATCGAGATTACCCACGTGCATACTCGGCGGGTTCACGGCGATGCCGATGGCGCGGGCGTTGTTGCTCGAGTTGTTGTCCACGAACTTTTGCGTCGCAATCAACGTGTGGCTGCCGATCGTCACTCCCGCCGTGCTCCAGTTGAACGTGCGGGTCGCGCTGGCTCCCGCCGCCAGCCCGGCGACGGTCAGCGTGCCCACCACCGGACCGCTCGCACCGCCGTCGGTCAGGGCGACGTCGAAGTTCGTCGTGACGTCCTGACCTCCCACGTTCTGCACGGTGACGACGACCGGGACGGTGTCGCCGATCGTCACCTGGCCCGGCGCGGAGATGCTCGCCAGGGCGACATCGGCAGGCGTGATCACTACCGTCACCGTGGTCGAGCGCTGGTTATTGGCCGCGTTCTGATCCGTCAAGGTGTGGCTTGCGACCAGCGTGTGGCTACCCACCGTGGCGTTCGCAGTGCTCCAGCTGAACGACCGAATCACGCTGGCGTTTGCGGCGAGACTCGTGACCGTTTGCGTGCCGATCGTCACGCCCCCCCCGGTGGTCGCGTCGGTGAGCACCACGTCGAAGCTGTTGCTGACAGCCTGCCCGCCGCTGTTCTGGATGGTCACGCCGATCGTGGCCGTGCTCCCGCGAGTCACACTCGCGGGGGCACTGATGGCGCTCACGGCGACGTCGGTCGAGATCGGGTTCACCGAGACAGTCGTCGAGCCTTGGTTGTTCGCGGCGTTGGCGTCGGACAAGGTCTGCGTCGCCACGAGCGTGTGGCTGCCGAGCGCGACGTTGGTCGTGTTCCAATTGAACGTGGCTGTCGTGTTGTAGCCCATCGCCAGCCCGGGGATCGCCTGGGTCCCGATCGCTACGCCGGCTGTCGCATCGGTCAAAACGATGTTGAATCCGCCGACGTGCTGTCCGCCGACGTTCTGTACGCTGACCACGACCGCGGCCGCACTGCCCACGGTCACGTCGGTTGGCGCGCTCACGCTGGTGGTGTGTCCGGTGGTCGTCGCGCCAGCCGTGTTCCAGGGGATATCCACCGTGGCCGTCGCACCGACCGCTAGACCGGCCACCGTCTGCGTACCGACCTGCACCCCGCCGTACCCGTCAGTCAGGACGACGTCGAAGCTCGTGGCGACATCGAGCTCGCCCACGTTTTTCAGCGTGACCATCACATGCACGATGTCTCCGACCGTGACCCGTGCGGGCGCCGCGATTCCGGTGACGGCGACATCGGTCGGCTTGGGATTCACGGTGATCACGGTCGTCCGCTGGTTGTTGTCGGCGTTGTCGTCGGCCAATGCGTGCGTCGCGATCAGCGTGTGCTCGCCGAGAGACGCGCCTGTCAGATCCCAGGTGAAGTTGACCGTGTTGACCGCGCCCACGGCGAGGCCGTTCACGGTCTGCGTGCCGAGGTTAACGCCGGCGGTCGCGTCCTGGAGCGTCACGGTGAAGCCGCTCTGCACGCCCTGATTGCCGGCGTTCGCGACCGTTACGCCGAGAACGACGGTGTGTCCCTGTATCGCCTGGCCGGATTGGCCGATGTTGGTGACGGCGACATCGGTGACCGGGGCAGCGACCGGAATCGTGGTGGAGCGCTGATCGTTGACCGGCCTGTCGTCGCTGAGCGAGTGACTGGCAACGAGACCGTGCTCGCCGCTCGTGATCGGCGTCCACGCGAATGTGAGTGTCGTGCCGGCGCCGGCGACCAGGCCGGCAACGCTCTGCGTGCCGACGGTTACATGATCGGTCGTATCCTGGAGCGTCACGTCGAACGCAGCCACGTCCTGGTTGCCGAAGTTCTTCACGGTGACGGCAATGTTGGCGGCGGTGTTCTGCACGACCGTCCCGGGTCCGTTCACACCCGTGACGGCGACGTCAGTCAGGGGGCCCGGCGGCGGCGGCGCGAAGCCGTCGATCGTGACGCCGAAACGGTTGAGCACGAGATCGATCCGGTTCGCGATCGTGATCGACGAGCTGCCGGCGAACAGCAACGCCACGGGGTTGAGGTTGCCATCATCGGTCACGATCAGCGATCCGGAGTCGCCACCGGCGCTGAACGTGTTCGGCCCAATGATCAGCTGGTCCACGTAGCGGGCGCTCTTCGTACACGTGAACCCCGAGACCGCATAACAAACGGTGACGGTTGCATTGACACCGGTGATCTGACCACGCGTGAGGTGAGTGGTGCGCCCGTACTTTTGCACGTTGAGACCGAGCAGCGCATCGCGCTCGCGCCGGCGGCGAACGAGATCACCTGAAAATCGGTCAGCGTCGCGATCTGGTCGGCGGCCGTGCCGCCGTCGTACGGGCCTGGCTGGTACTCCGGATCACCGATGCTGGCGTTATTCGAGTTGGCGAGGACGTGATTGTTCGAGAGGATGTAGACGCGGCCCAGCGCGTCGCGCACGCGCGCGCCGATGGTGCCCGCCGTGATCGACGGATGTCCCACCGAAAAACCCATCGGGGCCGGCCGCTGACGGTGCGTGGGGTCGCTGTACGCCATGATGCGCCCAGTGACCAGGGACTGCACGGGCACGCCGTCGAGCACCTGCGGTAGACCGTGGATGCCGGCGCGCTCGACGAGCAGCAACACTTCGGCGTGCCCGCTCCCGTCCGACAGACCGGTGACCGCCGTCCCCACGACGCCGGGAATCTCGAGCAGCGCATCGGTATGCCGGCGCTGCGCCGCGAGCGCGGCTCGGAGGTCCGGAATGAGACGCCGGGATGCTATACGGGCAGGACCTACGGGAGAGTCGAGCGTCCGATCGAGGCACGCATACAACACCAGCGGAGCGACCACCGTCATCACGACGATAGCTGCCCGCGTCAACGTTCGGACGGCGACCCGGCGATCCCTCTCCCGCATCCCCCGACCCCTGGGTGTGACAGGAGGGCCGATAATGGAGCCGCGGGACTGACTCGGCAAGCTAGGAGAGTTGCTTACACGTGATGCAAGTCACGGTGTCTCTAATAGATCAGGTACCTGGCCCTCGTCTCCCGAAACCCTGCCAAATCCCGCGCCCATGACTCCCAAATGTCCGCCGCGGGCCGACCCGCCTCGAGTGCCATCCGCAGGTCCGGGCCCGCCGCCAGTCGATCGAAGCTCTCCGCGCGAAACTGGAACTGGGTGGGATGCGCCGCGCGCAGCGCGGCGAGCAGCGCGACTGCCAGCCTCGTCGGATCGGAGTGCTCGCGATCGAGCACGCGCAGCCGCAGACCCTTGAGCGGCACGCCAGGATACTTGCCGTCCGTCGGGGCGATCGGCGTGAACTCCGTCGCCGTGACCTCCACACCGACGACCGGGGAAACGCGCATCCGTTCGATGGCCGCCGCGGGATCGAGCCAGGGCGCGCCGATCACCTGAAACGCGATCGGCGTGCCTCGGCCAACGGACACGTTCGTCCCTTCGAACAAGCAAATCCCGGGATAGAGGAACGCGCTCTCGAGGTCCGGCATGTTTGGGGATGGCTTGACCCATGGCAAGCCGGTTTGATCATAAAACATCCCGCGACTCCATCCCGCCGCCGGCACGACGACAAGGTCGGCGCCGATCGTCATGACGTCGTTGGCCATGCGCGCCAACTCGCCGAGTGTCATGCCGTACCGCATCGCCACCGGCAGAAAACCGACGAACGCGGAATCCGGGTCCGCGGCGCGGGCGCGCACATTGCCCTGCACCAGCGTCCCGCCAACCGG